>JANOKL010000278.1:0-3266 GCA_031419215.1 Luteolibacter sp.
CTTCGCTTTCCAGTCGGGCGATTTCAGGAGCTTGCGGGTCATGATGACCTGAAGCTGGACGGAGGGGTCCTTGTCAGAAGCCAGCACTTCGATTCCGGTGGCGAGGTCGCCGTGGTTGCCGCTGCCTTTTAAGATCGACTCGGCGGCGCGGATGCCTTGCGCGCAGATTTGAGGTTCGACGGCACTCAGGGCGCTGTTGATCATTTCCGGACTGAGTGCGTTCAAGCCTTCCAATGTCCATAGGGCATGGATTCGCGCGAGTGGGTTCTTGTCATTCGCAGCCATGCGGATGAGCGCGGGGACGACTGACTTGTCGCCCTTCACGATGAGCATCCGCTGGGCGGTATCGCGCCACCAGCCGTTGGGATGGGCTAGGTGCTGGACGAGCTGGGCCGGGGTTTCATCGAGCATCTTCGGTTGTGGGCCGGGCTTGAAGTCCTTGTGGACGAGCCGCCAGATGCGGCCGTGGCCGGTAACGTTCTGCATGCCGTTCTCCTTGATGCGTTCGCGCAGGAAACTTCCTTCACGGGTCCAGTTTCCCTCCTGAATGATGCCGCGATACATGTCGACGATGTAGAGGCAGCCATCGGGGCCGGTGGTCATGTTCATCGGCCGGAAATTCGGGTCGGTGCTGCGGATGAACTCGCTCTTGCCGTAGGGGTTCTCGAGCTTCGTGATGCCATCTTCGACCTTGACTGTGGCGCGACGGATCAGACGTCCGACGGGCTCGGGCAGGAAGACGTTTCCCCGCATCTCGGCAGGCAGGCGATCACCGCGGAAAATGGTTTGGCCGCAGCAGGCAGTGAAGAGGTTGAGCGCCTTGTTTTCAGGAGTCTGAAAGCGCTTCGGGCCACCCTGGAAATCGCCGAGCGCGACCAGCGGCCAGACATTATCGAAGTCGGCGGGCTTCTGGCTGGGGGCGTTGATGGCCCCGTAAAGGATCGGCACCTGGAAGTTCCAGAGGCCTTTCTCACCGCCGGCGTTCGACCACCACATCTTGCCAAAGTCATCCTGCGCGAGTCCCCACTGGCCACCGTTTCCGGGGGTGGATTCCTGTAAGGGCGCGGCGCTGCCATTCCAGCGCAGGCGGTAGCCGTTGTAGGTGGTGTAAATCCAGTTGTCCAAGCCCCAGACGAGTCCGCTGGGTTGGTGCTCGAGGTTTCCGCCGCGCGGGCCACCGGCGAACCAGACCGAGCTGGTGTCGGACTTGCCATCACCATCGCTGTCGCGGTGAAGCGTGAGGTCGCTGGTGTTGGTGACGCCCACCAGCACGCGGTCGTCGATCGGCAGGACCATGCGCGGCAGGAGCTGCTTGTCGAGGTAGACGCTGTGCTTGTCGAAGACCCCATCGCCCTTGCTGCTCTCATGGCGGGAAACCCGGCTGGTCGGAGTGAGCTCGTCCTTGCCGTCGATGTCCTGCATGTAGCTGCGCATCTCGGCGACATACATGCGGCCGTTGCCATCGAAGACGCAGAGCACGGGCTCCTTGATCTGCGAGTCGTCGAGGACGAGTTCGAGCTTGTAGCCTTCCGGGAGGTGGATCGTTTTCAACTCCTCTTGTGGCGACAGCGCGGCCACCTGGCCGAGCGGGCCGGTCGTCGGGATGGGCTCGGCGCGAAGCAAGGGCGTGCTGAATGCCAGTGCGAGGATCGACAAGCGGCAGGAGATCGAGGGTTTCATGGGCGGGAATCGTGGGTGAAATCTGTCTGACAACTGAAGGCTTTTGCGATCAGCGTAAAGCATCCGATACGACGAGGCGTTTCCGATCCGTTCAGCGAAAATCAAGGGCGGCATTGCCAGAAGGAGGCAGACCGGGTTGGCTGGATGGGTGAAAAGTCTGCTCCTGCTGGTTTCCTGCGGCTCCATGGTCACGGCGGCCGAGCCCTACCTTGAGGCATGGAGGACCCGCATGGCCGGCATCGCTCCTGAAGGCTACGTTTGCCGTCGCGCCTCGGGACCGATGTTGGTGGACGGAAAGATTGATGAAAAGGAGTGGTCGGGCGCCGCATGGACGAACGATTTCGTGGACATCGAGGGTGCCGCCAAGCCGAAGCCGATCTTCCGGACCCGCGTGAAGATGCTGTGGGATGATGAGAATCTCTACATCGCCGCGGAAATGGAAGAGCCGCAGGTGTGGGCGACGTTGGTGAAGCACGATTCGGTGATCTTCAACGATCCGGATTTCGAGGTCTTCCTCGATCCCGATGGCGACACCCACGAATACGGCGAGTTCGAGATGAACGCCCTCAACACCACCTGGGATCTCTTCCTGCCGAAGCCCTACAAGGATGGCGGAAAGCCGGACAATGCCTGGGAAATCACCGGCCTGAAGAGCGCGGTGCAGGTGCAGGGGACGCTCAACGATCCCTCAGACAAGGACCAGGGCTGGTGCGTGGAAATCGCGATGCCATGGAAGTCGCTCGAACGGCTGCGGCGTGTCCAAACCGCCCCGAAGGATGGCGAACAATGGCGGATCAATTTCTCGCGCGTGGAGTGGCAGATCGAGGTCGTCGATGGCAAGGTCGTTAAGAAGCCGAAGACCCCGGAGTTCAACTGGGTCTGGTCACCGCAGGGCGTGATCGACATGCACCGGCCGGAAATGTGGGGCTACTTGCGCTTCGCGAAAGAGAAAGGGCTTCCGGGACCCGATCCCTTCTTCATTCCGATGCAGAAGTGTCTCCAAGAGGTCTACTATGCCCAACGAGACTACTTCAAGACGCACAATCAATGGGCTCTGAACGCCAAGGACCTTGGAGTCGACATCGGGAAATTCGGAGGACTCTACAACCTGTCGTTTTCGAAGCAGGTAGGCGGAGGCTATTCCTGCAGCGTCGATAAAAGATTCGAACCAACCTTCATGCGCTGGAGCATCAATCAGGACGGAAGAATCGCGGAGGATCCCTCGCGGTGAAGGCTCAGATCGTCTCAATTTTCCGCACGCTCTGGTCAGGGTGTGCGCCTTTCCTCTTCAAATCAAAAATCAACATTCGTCATTCCTCAATCGTCAATCCTATCGTCGGCTCGGAAGGATTGACGATTGAGGATTGTTGATTCTGGAACTTTGATTTTGGAAGAACCGAGCGAAGGCCCCTTGGACTGCACTCTGGCCAAGGCGCTGAACCCTCACTTCACCGGCGAATAATCCGTCGCGATCAGCGTCTCTGATTTCACCCCATCCGGAATCGTCAGCGATCCGCCACCAGCCTTTTCGGAATCCTCCTTCACCTTCACCCATCCGGGATCGGCGCGGAAGGCCTCGAACGAGG
>JANOKL010000279.1:0-11199 GCA_031419215.1 Luteolibacter sp.
CCAGTACTTCGTCCGTGGCTTCAACCTCGATCACGGCACCGACTTCTCCATTTGGATGGACGGCCAACCGGTCAACTTCGTCACCCACGGGCATGGCCAAGGCTACGCCGACCTCAATCCGATCATCCCGGAACTCGTCGAAAAACTCGACTACTGGAAAGGCCCCTTCTACGGCCAACTGGGAGACCTCAGCACCGCAGGAGCCGCGAAGTTCAACTTCTTCGACACCCTGCCCCAAGGCATCGCCACACTCAGCATTGGCGAGAACAACTTCTTCCGCGGACTCCTGGCCGACACGATCGATCTCTCGAATGGAAAGGAAAAATCCGGCCTGACCTATGCGCTGGAATACAACTACTACGACGGCCCTTGGGATCGCGAAGGAAACTCGCAGCGCGTCAACGGCTTCCTCAAGTATTTCAAGGAGTCCGGCCCCGATAAATTCAGCCTCACCGCGATGGGTTACGACGGTAAATGGGACTCCACCGACCAGGTTCCGCGCCGCGCCATCGACAGCGGGTTGATCGGCCGACTCGGAAACATCGACAATAGCGTCGCCGGGGAATCCAGCCGCTACAGCCTCATGGGCGCCTGGGATCATGAGAACTCCAATGGCCGCACCCATGCCGACTTTTATGTCGGCACCTACTCCCTCGATCTGTTCTCGAACTTCACCTACTTCCTCAACGACCCGGTGAATGGAGATCAGTTCGAGCAACAGGACACCCGCGTGTTTGCCGGTGGCGAAGTGCGCCGCGAGTGGGATTTCGGAAACGACAACACCCTCACGCTGGGACTTCAAACGCGTCATGACTTCATCGACGATGTCGGCCTTTACAATACCCGCAACCGCGCACGGCTGAACACCGTCCGGGTCGATGATGTCTATGAGGCAAGCATCGGACTCTACGCCACCGGCGACTATCATGTGAACGACTGGTTCCGCGTGCAGCCCGGCCTGCGGGCCGACGGCTTCCACTTCGACGTCGATAGCGACAACCCGGCAAACTCGGGTGAGAAAACGGCAGGCATCGTCAGTCCGAAACTGAGCCTGATCTTCGGTCCTTGGAACGACACGGAGCTCTATGCCAACGCCGGCATGGGCTTCCACAGCAATGACGCGCGCGGCGTGACCATCAGCATCGATCCTGTCACCGGACTGCCCGCGCAGGCGGTCGATCCGCTGGTCCGCACCTACGGCTATGAACTCGGTGTCCGCACCGAGGCGCTGCCGGATGTGGTCAGCACGCTCGCCTTGTTTTATCTGCACAGCGACTCGGAGCTGATTTACGTCGGCGATGCGGGAACTTCCGAGCCTGGCCCGGCCACCAAGCGCTTCGGCATTGAATGGTCCACCTACTGGCGTCCCACCGACTGGCTGGTGATCGACAACGAACTGACCCTCGCGCAAGGCCAGCTCATCGGCGTCGGCCCCGCGGATGAGATTCCCGGTGCCGTTCCCTTCACCGTGAATGCGGGCATCGCCATCGGGAAAAAGGAGGGCCTGTTCGGCAGCCTGCGCGGACGTTACTTCGCACCGCGCCCCTTGATTGAAGATGGCAGCGTGGAGTCCCGTGCCAGCTTCCAGGTCAATGGACGCCTCGGTTACCGGAAGGATGATTGGGAAATCGCAGTCGATTGCCTGAACCTGCTCGGTCGAAAGGACAACGACATCGAGTATTACTACGAATCCCAGCTCCCCGGCGAAGCGGCTCCGGTCGGTGACGTCCATTTCCACCCGGCAGAGCCACGCACATTCCGCGTTTCCGTGACACACCGGTTTTGAAAATTGGGGCCATCGCGAGATCGCCCACTGATCAGTGATTCGAAGCTTCCGCAGGGCACGAGAATGGTGAAAGGTGGGCGGGTCGCATGGCCCGCCTGACACTACTCTCGTTCCTCGCAGTGGCGGCCGCCGCCTCGGTGGTGCCACGTTATTTCGTATCCGGCTTCACCCACATCCTGCCGGACGGACTGGACCACATCCTCTTCATCCTCGCGCTGTTCTTTCTATCCCGCAGCTTCGGCGTGCTGTTGGTTCAACTGACCCTCTTCACCCTCGGTCATTCACTGACCCTCGGACTTGCCTTGCATGGACTGATCTCGGTGCCGAATGCGGTCGTCGAAATCGCCATCGCGCTGAGCATCTCCTTCGTCGCGATTGAGAACCTGTTTCTGGATCGCATCAGCCGCTGGCGTCCCTGGCTGGTCTTTGGCTTCGGCCTGGTGCATGGACTGGGCCTCGCACACACCTTCAGTGGTGCCTCTCTGAGTGAAATCGATTTCCTACCCGCGCTGTTCAGCTACAATCTGGGCATCGAAGCCGGACAGATCGTCGTCGTCGGACTCGCCTATGCCGCCGTCGCAGCGTGGTGGAAACGTGACGTCTACATGAAACGAATCGCCCGCCCCGCCTCCACCGTCATCGCCCTGACTGGATTCTACTGGGCGGTCGAGCGGTGTGTATGAAAACTCTTGGGCCGCATTCCATCGGGATTGATCACAGCCGCGAAAATTCAAATGCTTGTGCTGCCATGGATTTCGACCGTTGGATGAAGCTCTGCCGGGCCGTTGGTTTGGACGGAAGCGGTGAATGGGTGAACCTCCTCACCGGTTATGAAGATCCGACACGGGCTTATCACAATGCCGGCCATATCCGCGATTGTCTGGAGCAATTGGATCACCACTCTTCTCTCGCCGATAATCTGCTGGCGCTGGAGTTCGCCATTTGGTTTCACGATTTCGTCTATGACTCCAAAGCAACCGACAACGAGGCGCGCAGCGCAGAATCGGCCGAGCGCTTCCTGAGGGATACGCCGATCCGCTCGAAAGTTGGCGAATTGATCATGGCCACGCGCCATGCGGCCGAAGTTCTCAGCGGAGATTCTTGTCTGATCGTCGATATCGATCTGAGCATTCTGGGGCGATCCAAGCCCGATTACGATCAGTATGCCGCAGCCATTCGCAGCGAGTATGCCTGGGTCCTTGATGGAGATTATGCAGATGGCCGAAGCCGGGTATTGAGCGGCTTTCTAAATCGCACATGGATCTACTCAACCCCACCCTTTCGGGACCGCTATGAAACCCAGGCTCGACTGAATCTACAGAGGGAACTCGACAGGCTGGGCGGTTAGATCACAACCACACGATTCAAGCTTACGCAATCATCCCCCCAATCCCAACACCGCCCACTCCCGCTCAGAGGCACCCAGGCCGCGCCTCCTTCCTCCCCCTTCACCAGATTTCACTCTCCAATCTCCACCGCTGGAAATAGCTTGAGCCAATGAGTGCCGAGCAGCTGCCATACCTGACCGCCGCGATTCTGGTGGTGGCCTTCCTCTATTCGAGCGTCGGGCATGCCGGGGCGTCTGGTTACATCGCGGTGATGTCGCTTTTCAGTCTGGCTCCGGACGTGATCAAGCCCACCGCTCTCGCGCTCAACATCCTGGTGGCCTCGATCGCCACCTGGCAGTTCTGGCGTGCCGGTCATTTCTCGTGGCGGCTGTTCTGGCCCTTTGCGGTACTCGCGGTCCCGATGGCCTTCGTCGGTGGCTACCTCACGCTGCCGACCCATGCTTTCAAGATCCTTGCGGGAGTGGTGCTCCTGTTTTCCGCAGGGCGCTTCCTCTTTCATGCCAGCGACGATTCCGTGAAAGGCGAGCCATCCCGCCCCCTTGCGATCTCGCTCGGTGGCTTCCTGGGACTGCTGGCCGGACTGACCGGCACGGGGGGCGGCATCTTCCTGACTCCGCTTCTGCTGCTCAAGCGCTGGGCCCACACCAAGTCCGCTGCGGCGGTGTCCGCGCTTTTCATTCTGGTCAACTCGGTGTCCGGACTGCTCGGAAATCTGAGCAGCACGAAGCATTTCCCCCCATTCGCCGCCGTCCTCGCGGTGGCGGCTGTCGTCGGGGGAACCGCTGGCTCCTACGTCGGCAGCCAGCGGATCGGACCAAGCGCCATCAAACGACTGCTGTCGATCGTGCTCCTGATCGCGGGCACGAAGCTGATTTTCACGAGATGACCGGACCGAGCGCTCTCAGAGTCTGTCTTAAAATCGGGCCGAATGAAACAGCCGGGCATCTTCTAACAGAATTTACAGAATTCCGCAAAATTTACAAACCGATGAAAACTCCGATTCTACAGGGTTTGGGGCATGTTCTGTGAATTTTGGAAATTCTGTTAATTCTGTCAAAATAGATCAAATCCATCGGGGAGCCCCATTTTTCAGACAGCCTCCCAGCCCAATCACTCCGCCGCGGTGCCGTTTCGGATGATGTCGAGGAAGCTCTGCGGATCGAGCGCGGCACCACCAATCAGCGCACCGTCGATGTCCGGGCAGGCCATCAGTTCAGCGGCGTTGTTCGGCTTCACGCTGCCGCCATATTGGATGCGGATTTTTGCAGCGGCATCAGCTCCATATAGATCAGCGATGAGCGAGCGGACGAAGGCATGCGCCTCCTGAGCCTGCTCCGAGGTGGCGGTGACGCCGGTGCCGATCGCCCAGACGGGCTCATAAGCGATGACGATGTCACCAAGATCCTTTTCGCTGACGCCTTCGAGTCCACCGTTGACTTGGGTGCGGAGGACGGTTTCGAGATTCCCCGCCTCACGCTCGGCGAGGGTTTCACCGATGCAGAAGATCGGCTTCAGGTTTGCCTCGCGGGCCTTCTTGATCTTCGCGTTGATGACGGCATCCGTCTCCCCGAAGATCGCGCGACGCTCGCTGTGGCCGAGGATGACGTAGTGGATGAAAAACTCGCGCAGCATCAACACGCTGACCTCGCCGGTGTAGGCGCCGGAGTCGAACTGCGAGCAGTTCTGAGCGGCGATCTGGATGCCGTGGTGGTTGTGCAGGGCCTCGGTCAGCTTCGCCAGCGACACGAACGGCGGAGCGATCACCACATCGCAGTTCAGATTCTGGAGCTGCACCTTGGAAAGGAAGCTCTTCACGAAGTCTTCCGTCTCGGACGGACCTTTGTTCATCTTCCAGTTGGCGGCGAAAATCGGCTTGCGGCTCATGGGATCGTGTTAGGTGTGGGGTTGGCGTTTTGAGAAAATCAGGCGTTGGAAAGCGCGGCCACACCGGGCAGTTCCTTGCCTTCGAGGAGTTCCAGCGACGCACCGCCGCCGGTTGAAATGAAGGTCATCTGGTCGTCGAGGCCGAACTTGTTGACGGCCGTGACCGAGTCGCCGCCGCCGACGATCGTGACGCCGCTGCTGTCGGCCATCGCCTGGGCAACCGCCTTGGTGCCCTTGGCGAAGGAATCGAGCTCGAACACGCCCATCGGTCCGTTCCAGATCATCGTCTTGGCCTTCGCGATCTCAGCGGTGAATTCCTCAATGGCGACGTCGCCGATGTCGATGCCTTCCCAGCCCTCGGGAGTGAAGCCGCCCTTTTCGTAGGGATCAGTGACCTTGGTTTCAGCGCCTTCCTTGAACTCCTGCGTCACGCGGGTGTCGGCTGGGAGGAGGAAGCTGACGCCCTTGGATTTCGCCAGGGCGAGGATGTCGAGCGCGAGGTCGAGCTTGTCGGCTTCGACGCGACTGTTTCCAACCTGGTAGCCCTGGGCCTTGCGGAAAGTGTTCGCCATCGCGCCGCCGATCAGGAAGGCGTCGGCTTTTTCCATGAGCGCGGTGATGACCTGGATCTTGTCGGATACCTTTGCGCCGCCCATGATCACGAGGAAGGGCCGCTCGGGGTTCTGGAGCTTGCCGTCGAGGTATTCGAGCTCGCGCTCCATCAGGAAGCCCATCGCGCTCTTCGCGACGAAGCGGGTCACGCCCTCGGTCGAGCCGTGGGCGCGGTGAGCGGTGCCGAAGGCGTCGTTGACGAAAATTTCCGCGGAACCAGCGAGGTCCTTCGCGAAGGCCGCGTCGTTCTTTTCCTCGGCGGCGTGGAAGCGGGTGTTCTCCAGCAGCAGCACCTGACCAGCAGCAAGCCCGGCACGCAGGGCGGCGGTTTCCTCACCGATGCAATCCGGAGCGAGCGGCACCGGCTGGCCAAGAATTTCCGCAAGGCGGGCAGCAGCGGGAGCGAGCGAGAACTTCGCCTGCGCGGTGCCATCCGGACGACCGAGGTGCGAGCAGAGCACGAGCTTCGCGCCACCGGCGAGGAGATGCTGGATCGAAGGAACGGCGGCCTGGATGCGGGTGTCGTCGGTGATGACGCCCTCCTTGAGCGGGACATTGAAGTCCACACGCATCAGCACTTCCTTACCAGTGACATCGAGATCGCGGATCGAGAGTTTCGCCATGAGGCCCGGAATCCCGCCCGACCGAGCCCCGCAAGTCAAGTCCGGGGTGGACTCGAGGGTAGCGTGTGGCGCGGTTTCGCTTCGGATTACTTGAATTTAAGACCTTTCCCCATCGGAACATTATCGAATTGCGGGTCTTGCTACCGATTTCAAAGCAATCCCTCAATACAGCACCACACACTCGTACTAAAGTGAGGCATCGACGGTCCTAACTGCCCCATTCACCGAATGCTTTTCCGACGAACAACGCACTGCCAGACACCCACCGCGAGCAGTACGCTCAGAATGGACAACCAAGGCCACCAATTCCGCGTGTTGTCAGGCTGAACAGCTTGTGGCTGTTCAGATGCATTCTGCATCGCCGATTTTGGAGTCGTGGGCTTTACCCCATCGTCTGGCGGATTGGAAATCGGGAAGGTATCCCAAGTTCCATCTGGCTTAAAACGGTATTCAACGTCCTGACCTTTGAACGAAAAGGCTTTTCTCCCTGATTTAATCTCCTCCCACCAAAGTCGATAATCTTTTAGCGTCTGATCAATTGGCCGATTATTACCACCCATCGGAACATCTCGAAGCCCTAGTTTGAACAGCGCAGTAGTTGCCAAGTGACAAGTGGCAGGCTCATCTATATAGTCTTGCCCTGGATAACGAGGTGGTGGAGAATCGCGCTCGTCACCCAAGTATCCACCTAACACTTGAACAGTCTCCGCGCTCGGTAGTCTTTTGAGGGTTTCGAAGATGACAACCCGATTCAAGTCATAGTTAGATCGATATTGACCCGGCGTAAGCGCCGCACGCTTACGCTCCATTTCCTCAACCAGATAACGAGCATGCCCAGGAATAGAAAGAACTTCTTGCTGAATTTGACGAAATAAAATGTCCGTCCCCGTCCTATGCCCTTCTACATCGACCCAAAACCCCATGGTTCTCAATCCCGGCAAAAGCTCGATTAGTTTTTCGGACTGAGATTTAACCTTTGCATAAAGAATAATATTCTCCCACTTATTTATTTGATCCGCCTCAAGATGCTTATTCCTTTCGTCCAGAACAGAAAAAGCCAAACATGTTGAAAATAGAAAAATGATAATAAAATTGACACATGTTTTCATATTAATTATCTCCTTCCGGACGCAGTTTTAACCAAGATTCAGCTTCATCCCATTCCTCTTTCACAATAATGGAAAGGGTCGGTCCTCGCGGATTCAAACTTTTCTCGATTTTCCCTGATGTCATGGATGTTCTGGTGCATCGAAGTTCAATGTTCCAATCGTCCTGTGAGCTGCTTCCAAATCCAGTTCGGTGAGCGCCGCAGATCCAAGACGGCGACAATTTGACGAACGCCATCTTTGTCCCGGTAGTAAATTGCGAAAGGAAACCTGGAGGACAGCGCCCTGAAGTAGCCGTGGTGAATCCGGTGTTTTCCAAAATACACCCCAAGCCGTCGCAAGTCGGCAATGATCGAGTCCCTGAAATAGAGGCCGACGCCGAATTCGATTGCTTCATAAAAGTCGATTCCCCGTTCGATATCGGACGCCGCTTCCGCGAGAACGACGACATTCATTTTCATCGGCTCATCAAACGAGCTTGAAGCTCATCGACCGAAAGCCAGGTCGCCTTTTCGGAATCGATGATTTCGGATCGCTCGGCGAGAACCTTGGCGTGCCAATCGGGTGAGGGATAATCGATTCCTTCGGAGGAAAACGATTCCCACAGAAGCTCCATGGCTTCCACCCGCTCAGTGGATGACATTTGGGAGATGACCTCTTTTGCCAACATGGCGTGAGGATAATCCGTGACTCGTCTGCGATCAAGCACGCTGTTCCGCCATTCACCGCCCATCTGAAAGGGGTCTCAGGAGAGTCTAAAGACGAGCCTTCGACAAAGTTGGGGCCGAGTTCCCATCAACGAATTGAGATTTCTCGGAGCGATCATGAACGCGACTCGCACCGCACTGTCCGATTGAGGATTTGAAATTGAAGATCCGCGTGCCCTCCCCCCACACTCAATCTCATGAACGAACCGACCGAACGGCCGGCAGGGACAAGGGAACTGTCATTGTGCCCCTGCAAAAGCCGCGAAACCTATGCTGTCTGCTGCCAGCCATTCCATCTCGGCCGCGCGAAACCGGAGACTGCCGAGCAACTGATGCGCTCCCGCTTCAGCGCCTTCTTCTTCCGTCTCGTCGACTACCTCGTCGCCACCACCCACCCCGACACCCGGGAACGCGAGTTGAAAGCCCACCTCGAAGCAACCATCCACGACGCAAACTGGCGCTTCCTCACTATCGTCGGAGCCTCCAAGGGCGGCCCTGACGACAAGAGCGGAAAGGTCGAGTTCGTTGCCGAATACTACGAGGACGGCCAACCCCACGAACTGCACGAACGCTCCCGCTTCAAGCGCTACAAGGGCGTCTGGAAATACCTCGACGGAAAAGGATGAAGCACCTGTGGCGGCGACCTGCTCGGTAAGAGGTGGTGGACGCAAAAACGCCCGACCGTTTCCGGTCGGGCGTTTTTGAAATCAGGCTTGTGGAAGGAATCAGAGACCCTTCTTCACCACGTCGTCGAGGAGCTCGATCACGCGGTTGGAGTAGCCCCACTCGTTGTCATACCAGGACACGAGCTTGAAGAAGGTCGAGTTCAGTTCGATGGATGAACCGGCGTCGAAGATCGAGGAGTGGGCATCGTGGATGAAGTCGGTGGAGACCACTTCGTCCTCGGTGTAGGCAAGGATGCCCTTGAGGTAGGTTTCCGAGGCCTTCTTGAGGGCGGCCTTGATCTCGACGAGCGAGGTTTCCTTGGCGGTCTTGACGGTGAGGTCGACCACGGAAACGGTCGGGGTCGGAACGCGGAACGACATGCCGGTGAGCTTGCCTTTCACTTCCGGACAGACGAGGGCCACGGCCTTGGCGGCACCGGTGGTGGATGGGATGATGTTGATGGCGGCACTGCGTCCACCCTTCCAATCCTTCTTCGACGGGCCGTCCACGGTCTTCTGCGTGGCGGTGTAGGAGTGGATGGTGGTCATGAGGCCTTCGACGATTCCAAAACCCTCCTTGAGGAGGACGTGGACGAGCGGGGCCAGGCAGTTGGTGGTGCAGCTCGCGTTGGAGATGATGTGATGCTTCGCGGGATCGTAGAGATCGTCGTTGACGCCCTGGACGAAGGTGCCGTCTTCACCGGAGGCGGGAGCGGAGATGATGACCTTCTTGGCACCGGCGGTGATGTGGCCGCGGGCCTTGTCGGCGGCGGTGAAAAGTCCGGTGGACTCGATGACGACCTCGACGCCGAGTTCCTTCCAGGGAAGGCCTTCGGGCGAGCGGGCGCTGACGACCTTGATCTCGTGGCCGTTGACCACGATGATGTCGTCTTCTTCAAGCTCCGGTGAGGATTTCTTGGAGGAAACCTCGCCGGCGAACTTGCCTTGCGTGGAGTCGTATTTGAGAAGGTAGGCGAGGTTGTCGGCTGGGACGATGTCGCCGACGGCGGCGACGTTGAAGGTGGTGCCGAGGTGGCCCTGCTCGACGAGTGCGCGGAACACGAGGCGCCCGATGCGCCCGAAGCCGTTGATGGCGATGGTGGTCATGATGATGGGAATTGCCGTTGCGGCAGTAGGAGGCGTTGCCCTTGGCTGACCCGTGTGGCCCGCCTGGCGGCGGCATTGTGCATGCAGATTCCGAGCCGTCAACCCCTCGGAAAACGCCCCGGAATTGAACCGTTGTCCGAAAATCCACACGGAATCCGGCACCGGGACTGCATTACGCCTTCTCGTAGATTGCCGCCAAGGCCTGCTGCGGCTAAAACGCGAGCGCTACAACTGCGGACAACCTCCGCAGGCCGGATGATCGCGCGCTGTCCGGCCCCCCTTTCCCCCCATGAAAATCCTGATCCACGATTACGCCGGTCATCCGTTCACGACCGCGCTGAGCCGCGAACTTGCCCGCCTCGGTCACGAGGTCGCGCATGTGTTCGCCAGCGACCTGCAAACGCCGCGCGGCGACATGAAACCGCGCCCCACGGATGCACCGAGCCTGACGTTCCAGGAAGTCCCGATGGATCCGGAATACGCACGCTTCAAATACAAGTTCCTCCGCCGCCGCAGCATGGAAATCGGTTATGGCAAACGTGCCGGGGATTTCATCCGCGAATGGAAGCCGGATGCGGTGATTTCCGGAAACACTCCGACCGAGGCGCAGGAGCCGATCACCCGCGCCACCCTCGATGTTGGCGGCCGCTTCTATTATTGGCTCCAGGATTTTTACAGCCTGGCCGTGGACAAGATCCTCCGGAGAAAGCTCCCGGTCGTGGGCATGGCCGTCGGATACTACTACAAATTCCTCGAGGGCCGCCAATTCCGCCGCAGTTCGCGGATCGTGGCGATCACTGGGGATTTCGCGCCGATTCTCGACGAAGAATTCGGCGTCACCAAGGATCGCGTGGCCGTCGTGCCGAACTGGGCGCTGATCGAGGAGCTGCCGATGAAGCCGAAGGACAACCCGTGGTCGCGCAAGCACGGCCTGCACGACAAGTTCGTCTTCCTCTACTCCGGCACGATCGGCATGAAGCACAACCCCGGCATGCTGCTGGAGCTGGCCAAGCGTTTCCAAAACAACCCCGACGTGCGTATCCTCGTCGTCTCCGAAGGCATCGGCGCGGAGTGGTTGAAAAAGGAGTCCGGCGGGAAAATGGACAACCTGATCATCCTCCCCTACCAGCCCTTCGCCGAACTTCCGGAAGTCCTTGCCACCGGCGACGTGCTGGTCGGCATCCTCGAGCCCGACGCCGGGAGCTTCTCAGTCCCGTCGAAGACCCTGAGCTACCTCTGCTCGGGTCGACCGCTGCTGCTTTCCATCTCGCAGGAAAACCTCGCCGCCCAGATCACCCGCGGCCTCGGCAACAACCTGCTCTCCTACGGTCACACCCCCTTCGTGCTGCAGCAGGTCGAA
>JANOKL010000280.1:0-1727 GCA_031419215.1 Luteolibacter sp.
TGGACGAAGGTCTTGTGCGAGATCATCCGGGCCAGCGCCAGGCCGTAGAGCGGCGGACCGTTCTCGTAGTAATCGCCGCCGTTGAAATTCCGGTCGTTCTCGATCGCGAGGATCTGCTCGAACAACACGAGGCGATTGAGAACGGTCGTCTTGTAGCCGGAGGCGATGGAGATGACGTTCGTCACGCGGTCGGGAAAGCGGGTCGCGAAGGTCAGGGCCACCAAGCCGCCGACGGAGGGTCCGATCACGGCCTTGAGCGTTTCGATACCGAAGCAATCGAGCAGGCGCGCCTGAATTTCCACCTGATCCGCCGCCGTGACGTGCGGGAAGGAAGAGCCCCAAGGCTTTCCGGTTTCCGGATGGATCGAGCAGGGGCCGGTCGAGCCGTAGCAGCCGCCGAGGTAGTTGGCGCAGATGACGAAGTAGCGGTCGGTGTCGATCGCGAGTCCCGGCCCGATCATGTCGCCCCACCAGCCTTCGTGGAGTTCCGGCTGCCAGATTTCCGCAATGCCCTCGATCCCGGTATTCAACCCGGCGGCGTGATGCGAGCCGGACAGGGCGTGAAAGAGCAGGATCGCGTTCGAACGGTCCGCGTTCAGTTCTCCCCAGGTCTCATAAGCCAGCGTCGCGCCGGGCAGCTCCCCGCTGTCGCGGAGAAGAATCGGCTCGGCCGCGCTTCCGGTGTGGAAAAACTGGGTGGTCACGGGAGGCATGCAGGCAGCTAGAAGTTCCAAGTTCCAAGGATCAAGTTCCAACAGAAGAAATTGAGCCAAGGGCTCCTGCGATTTTCCAACTCTTTGTTGGAACTTGGCCTTTGGAACTTGGAACTTTTCTCCCTTGCCCCTTGGAACTTGGAACTTCTAGCTCGCGCCATGAACGGCGTTGGTTTCAAAGAGTGGCAGGTGGTTTGCGAGGCGTTGGCCTTGGGGCGGCAGACGGTGATCTTGCGGAAGGGCGGCATCCATGAGGGGCGCGAGGGATTCTCGTTCGCGCATGACTCGTTTTATCTGTTCCCGACGCGCTTTCACGCGCAGGGCGATCACGTGAGGGAGGGAGAGATCCATGAACTGCCGGAGTGGCAGCCGGGTGAGATCGTCACGATCAGCCATCGAGCGGAGGTCACGTCCGCCGTGACCCTGACGGAGTGGGCGGACGTTGAAGCCCTTTTTCCGCTGCACATCTACACCGAGAAGACCGTCCGCGACCGCTTCGACTGGGAGGGAAAAGGCATGGCCTCCGGAAGCATCCACGTGGCGCACGTGAAAGTCACCGCGCTGGATCAACCCTGGGAATTTCCCTACGCTACGAAACACGGCGGCTGCCGGAGCTGGGTGAATATGCCGTGAGGCGGGGAGGACGAAAACACGACTTCGGGGAATTGCCTGCAAGCCTGCAGGGTCTGAGCTGACAAGCGGTCTGCCATTCGAATTCTTTTTAGCAACGTTAGATGTGGTGGCACGGCGGCGCAGGACTCACAGAGCGAAGCGAACGAGGGACGTTAAACGCCGTTGCCACCCACGCCGTGTTCGCTGTTGATTTTGTTGGATCGACCGATGAACCAGAAGAACAGAGCCAGTGCGGGGAAAAGTAAGAGAATCCAGAAGCAATTTGAAGCATTTGCAGGGTTGGGTGGTGGCCAAGATGCTAGTAACGGTAACCTCATAAAAAGGGCTGTCATGAGAAAGCAAAACGTTGCAACAAAGGCTACCGCAAGAAAGATGAATATT
>JANOKL010000281.1:0-5416 GCA_031419215.1 Luteolibacter sp.
ACTGGTTGTATCAAATGAGGACAAATTGCCGGGACTTCAATCCAAGTGACTATCGGAAGTTTCCAATCCCCTCGGATTTTAGGGTAGGGCAGTTGGAACAGTTGGGAAAGAGGCTTGGAGTTCAGATGGATACCACTGCAGAACGTTGCCGGACCACTCACAGTCAGACGGGAGAAATCGAGTATGAGAAGTTTCGTCCCCGCCAGTGCAAGCCGATCATCGACGAGATTGACACGATCCTCGCGACCCACTACGGCTTCACGCCGGAGGAACTCGACTTCATCCTCAACTACGACATCAAATACCGGATGGGCCTGGGCGGCGGCAGCGCGGAAGAGGATGACGAGTAAGCCAGGAGCCCCCCATGAGCCAATTCCTCCTCTACCAAAGCGAAGACGGACGCACCAAGCTGGACGTGCGGCTGGACGATCAGGCCTTGTGGCTGCGCCAGAAACAGCTCACCGACCTCTTCGGCAAGGCCAAGGGCACCATCAGCGAGCACATCAAACACATTTTCAAGGACGGGGAACTGAGCGCGGATTCAGTTGTTCGGTTATTCCGAACAACTGCCGCCGATGGAAAAACCTACGAGGTCGCCCATTACAATCTGGACATGGTGCTGGCGCTTGGCTTCCGCGTTCGCAGCCCCATGGCGGTCCGTTTCCGCCAGTGGGCAGCGGACAAGCTGAAGGAATACATCACCAAAGGTTTCGTGCTGGATGACGAGAGGCTTAAAAACCCGCAAGTGGGCAACGATTACTTCGAGGAGCTCAGCCGCCGGATTCAGGACATTCGCACCAGCGAGCGGCGGTTTTACCAGAAAATCACCGACATTTACGCGACCAGCATCGACTACGACAAAGACCACCCGCTCACGCAGACCTTCTTCGCCACGGTCCAGAACAAGGTCCACTACGCCATCCACGGCCAGACCGCCGCCGAGGTCATCGTTACACGCGCCGATAGCACCCGGACAAACATGGGTCTCACGAATTGGGAGGGCGCGCGCATCCGCAAATCGGATGTCGCCATCGCCAAAAACTACCTCACCGAAGAGGAACTCCGCGCACTCGGGAATCTGGTCGAGCAATACCTGATCTTCGCCCAGTCCCAGGCGGAACGGCGGGTGCCGATGGCCATGCAGGACTGGATCACCAAGCTTGAGGGATTTCTCACCCTCAACGATCGAGAAATCCTCACCCATGCAGGCAAGGTCTCGGCAGATATCGCCAAGTCCCACGCCGAGCGGGAATTTACCGAATTCCGCCGCGAAGAGGACGGCTTGTTGGAATCGGATTTTGACCGCGCAATCAAACAATTGCCGCCGCCCCAAGCGCCATGAATGAACTCTCCCAGTTTCGTTTGTGCGCCACTTTCCCCCATGGCGTGCTGCCGGAGGTCTTCGGAGTGGTCACGGCAGCGGACCCGCACGAGTTGCTTGGTGAGGAGGGCCTGCCTGGTTCGATCCTAGGCGATGCGTTGCGGATCAAAGGCTGGACGCATTACCCTGCTGAAGTGGTCATGCCTGGCTCCCAAGAGCCCCGCGTCAGCTTCGCGGTTATGGAGAACCTGGACAAACTGGAGCGTCTGGCGCGTGACTTCATCCGCCCAGGGATTTTCTGGGTGCAGCGCGGTGAAGTCATCCAGACCTTCCTCGGCCAGAAGCAGCCGCATCCATTGGGTAAGTGGGACACCTTCAGCAGCCACCTGCCCGCCACACTTCACGCCAGCGGCAACCTCGCGCTACTCAGCAACCCCGCGATTGCCTTCCTCTGCTCCACCGAGTGCCCCGGCGACAAAATTCTCGAGGCCTACGAGTGGGCACGCCGTCAGAGTGACACCGGCGGCACGGTCATTTCCGGATTTCAAACTCCGGTGGAAAGAGATGTGCTGGCCATCCTCGCCCGACGCGGGGCGAACTTGATCTGGGTGCCGGGGCGCGATCTGCCGAAGAGCATCGATGCCGTGTTCAAGAAACCGATGGAAGAGAACCGCCTTCTCCTTCTGTCGCCCTTTCCCTATGGCAACCCTTCCCGTCCGACCAAGGAGAGCTGCTCGTTGCGCAATCGATTCGTACTGGGCCGGGCGTCTGAGCGCTGCATCACCTATGTCGCAGGCTCCAGTTCTCTCGCTAAAGACATCGAAGGATTTTCTTTGTGACAACCCTGAGAGACAGATTCTCCTGACGAGCGGACACCAGCGATCAAGACGTCAGATTCGGAAGCGCCGGGTTTCCTAATCCCCGTCCCCCACCGGACCGCCCGGAGGTCGTGTCCCTGCCTTAAATTGCCCTCGCCTCGCGTTTTTCCTACCTCTAGCCTCTGGCCTCCCATGCCCGTTCCCCGCAAAGGTGCCAAGCGCCTCAACCACCGCGATACCCACTATCTGTGGATCATGCAGAACGCCAAGGGCGCGAACGAGCTGCTGATCGAGCTCTCGGCGGCGGTCAACGGGCAGATGCTGGTCGTTTCCCTGCCGCGGATCGTGGACTACGGAATGGTGACGCTGGCGATCGACTTCGCGCTGAAGAATGGCTGGAACCCGCAGGACTCGGGCGAGCCTTTCCGCTGCCGCTACACGGCACGGAAGACCTTTGAGGTCGGGACCTAGCCACGAAAAAGGGACCCCGACGGTGGTCGGAGTCCCTGATCATTTCCGGATGGATCCGGATCAATGCTTGCAGGTGGTGCAGCCGCTCGTGCACTTGCCGGCGGACTTGCAGCACATCTTGCTGCTGGACTTGCAGCACTTGTCGCAGTTGGAGGCCATCGTGCCGGCGCAAGATGCGAGGAGCAGGGTGCAGAGGGCCACGGGGAGGAGGAGTATCGATTTCATTTGCTTCTATGGGGTTGAGGGGACGATTGATCCCCAGTTCATCGGGTAGGATGGGCGGCCTCGGGATTTATTCCGAGCCTCTTTTTCAAAAAACGCCGAGGCAGGGCCAGCGCCGTATGAAAAATGTCCTTCTTGCGCGTTCGCCTGTCCCAGCCAGACTGCGTCCTGGACTGTTTGTGGTGCGCGGATGCTCCTGATAGGAACAAGAATCGTTCCTCGTAAAACCGTCTCTTCATTCAGCCCTCTTTCTTTCCCTACCTATGAAACGTCTCACTTCCGCTTGCGGACTCGTCGGCTCCCTGGCCTTTCTCACCGCCCCTCTGGAGGCCGCTCCAAGCTGGATCTGGGCCGGAAAAACCGCCAAAGACGGAGAAAAGGCGACCTTCAAGAAGACCTTCAAGGTCACCGATGCCGTCCTGACTGCCCAGCTCTCCTTTACCTGCGACAACGGCTCGGTCGCTTTCCTGAACGGCGCCAAGGTGGGAGACAATGCGGATTGGAACAAGCCGACCAAGGTGGATCTGAGCAAGCTGCTCAAGGCCGGGGAAAACGAACTTCGCTTCGAGGCTTCCAACGAGGGCTCCATCGCGGGATTTGTCGCGACCTTGAAGATCGAGACCACGGACGGGAAAAAGTCCACGATCGAGACCGGGGCAGATTGGTCCGCCGCGCTTGCGGGGAGCAAGGATTTCAAGCCGGCCGTGGAGATAGCAGCCTATGGCGCCGAGCCCTGGGGCAAGGCGCTGTCGGGTGAGGGTGCCACCGAGAAAGTGCCGGATGCCGCCCAGGTCC
The DNA here is from genome assembly GCA_031419215.1 of Luteolibacter sp. GTDB lineage: Bacteria > Verrucomicrobiota > Verrucomicrobiia > Verrucomicrobiales > Akkermansiaceae > Luteolibacter. Next base: position 3,628 of record JANOKL010000281.1, read on the forward strand.
AGCTCGTGCCGGGCTTTTCCGCCGAACTTCTCTACACCGTGCCGAAAGCCCAGCAGGGCTCCTGGGTGGCGATCACCGAGGATGACAAGGGTCGCCTCATCACCAGCGACCAGTACGGCGGCATTTACCACATCACGGTGCCGGCCAGCGGGAAATCTGAAGAGACCAAGGTGGAGGCGCTCACGCTGCCCAACGGCAAGAGCGGCAAGCCCCTTGGCGGTGCGCACGGCCTGCTCTACGCGTTCGGCAGCCTTTACCTGATGAACAATGAGATGACCGACAAGGGCCTGTGGCGCCTAACGGACACCGATCGCGACGATCAATTCGACAAGGCCGAATACATCCGCAAGTGCGACGGCGGCGGCGAACACGGCACCCACGGCATCGTGCTGGGACCGGATGGCAAGTCGATCTTCTTCGCGAACGGGAACCACACCAAGACTCCGGAGAATCTCGACTACAGCCGACCGGTCGCGATCGGTGAGGACCATCTGATCACCCGTCTCTGGGACGCCAACGGCCACGCCCGCGGCATCCTCGCTCCCGGTGGATACGTTTGTAAAACCGACCCGGACGGCAAGCGTGTCGAGCTCTTTGCCGGTGGTTTCCGCAACCAGTATGACATCGCCTTCGATGCGAACGGCGAACTCTTCACCTATGACTCCGACATGGAGTGGGACCTCGGATCACCTTGGTACATGCCGACCCGCATCAACCATGTCGTCAGCGCCGGCGACTACGGCTGGCGCTCCGGAGCCGGTCGCTGGCCGAGCTACTACGCCGACTCCCTGCCGGCCTCGGTCGACATCGGACCAGGCTCTCCCACCGGCACCGTCTTCGGCACCGGCGCGAAGTTTCCTGAGAAATACCAGCGCGCGATGTATGCGCTCGACTGGACCTACGGCACCATGTGGGCGATCCACTTCAAGCCGGATGGCGCGAGCTTCAAGGCCGAGAAGGAGGAGTTCGTCGCAGGCAAGCCGATGCCCTTCACCGATGCGATCATCAGCCGCAAGGATGGCGCGATGTATTTCACCACCGGCGGCCGCAAGAGCCAGTCGGCTCTCTATCGCGTGACCTACACCGGCAAGGAAAGCACCACTCCCGCCGCGAAGGTCGCCGTGACCCCGGAAGCCAAGCTCCGGCATGAGCTGGAAACCCTCCATCTTCAAGGCACCAGCCCGGACGCCATCGCCAAGGCCTGGCCCTCGCTCTCCCACAAGGACCGCTTCATCCGCTTCGCCGCACGCGAGGCGATCGAGCGCCAGCCTACGGAAAAATGGGCCGACAAGGCCTTCGCGGAAACCGACCCGCAGGCCGCCATCGAGGCTCTCATCGCGCTTGCACGCGTCGGTGACAAGGCGCTGCAACCGAAGCTCTTCGTCGCCCTTGGAAAGCTCGACTTCGCCAAACTCCCCTCCGACCTCCACCTACCCTACCTGCGCACCTGGCAGCTCGTCTTCACCCGCATGGGCAAGCCCGCTCCCGAAGTCTGCGCGAAGATCGCCGAGCGTCTCGATCCGCTTTTCCCGAACGCGGATCCTCTCGCGAACCGTGAGCTTGTTTCCCTGCTCGCCTATCTCGATTCGCGCACCATCGTCGCCAAGACCGTGCCGATGATGGACACCGCCAAGGACACCGACATCACCATCGCCAGCGAAGCCGTGCTTTCGCGCAACGATCGCTATTCGAATGCAGTCGCCGGCATGCATGACAGCCACCCAAACCGTCAGGCCATCGCCTACGCCTACGCCCTGCGCGAGGCCAAAACCGGCTGGACCCCCGAGCT
>JANOKL010000282.1:0-3561 GCA_031419215.1 Luteolibacter sp.
GAAGGCCACGCTTCAGATGCTGGATGGCCGCACGATGGTGCTGGAGACCGATGGGCTCCTGTCGCGGGCTCTCCAGCACGAGATCGATCATTTGAATGGCGTGCTGTTCATTGATCGTCTCCCCGCCGCCAGCAAGGTGGCCCTTCGTAATCGCTTGCGGAAGCTGGCGTTGCAGGGTTCAGGAGGCTGAAATTCTGAGATGGAAGCTCGACTTTCCGCATTTCCGTAGCTATTTCCATTCCCGGAATCGGCATTCACGCTGCTCCGAACCCCCATTGGACCATGAATACTTCGCGCGGAATTTTCGAAACCTTTCCAGGCCAAGCCCCGGCAGCCAGCCCATTCACCGTGGTGCCTGAACCGGCTCCCGCCAGTCCGTTCGCGCAGGCCCGTCCGGATTCACCTTTCGCCATGGCGGACGACACCAATGGGGCGAGAGCACTGGAGCCCGGAAAGCCTGCAAAGCTTCCTGATAAGCGCCGCGTGGGCGACACCCCGTTCCAGGTTGCCGATGCCAAGGAAGGGTTTGGTTATGAAGCCACGCCGCCGAACTTCGCCGCATCACCCTTCGAGGTCGCGCCTCCTGCCTCGCCTTTCGCGATCGCCACGCCGCCCGCCACTCCTCCACCTGCCCCGCAAGCCGCTTCGCCGTTCTCGTATGAACCGGCTCCGGCTCCAGCCGCGCCCGCTCCGACCTTCGGCGGATGGCCTCAGCCCGCCGCTCCTTCTGCTCCTATTCCAGTCGCTCAAGCTGCGCCTGCACCGCCACCCGCCCAGGCGGCTGCAACGGCTCCGCAGCCGACGACTCCCGAGTCCGATTCCTTTTCGATCCGTCAACTGGAGCTACGCGCGATCTTCGGCGTGGACCGTGAAATGAATCACGACGAGATCATCCAGCGTTCCCGCGCCCTTCCTGGTGTCCGGCACATCGCCCGCGTGGGAATCCAAGACATCGCCGCGATCGAGGCAATCAAGCACGTCCTCGCCAACCTCGGCTTCGGTGGTGGCGGCCTGAAACTTTACGCCGGCAGCGTGCCAGTCGATTTCATCCGCGAGGGCAGCGTGCTTCTGGCAGTGCAGACCGACGGTGGTTTCGCACCGGGTGTGCGTGAAACGCTGATGATCGTCGCCCGCGAACTCGGTCGCACGGCCTGATCCGGGATACGCCGTGGAGACGCAGTGGAAAGTCCGCGTCGATACGGGTGGCACCTTCACGGACGCGTGGGCGCTCGATCCTCTGGGACGCGAGCGCCGCATCAAGGTGCTCTCGGATGGCAGCCTCGTGCTGGAAATTTCCGCGCGCGGGGACGACGGATGGCTGGACACAAAGTGCCCGCTCGATCTCGCCGATGACGTGCTGACGGGCTTCGTTTCCGATGGTGGATCACGGGTGCTTTCCAATCGTGAGCGGGGCCGCAGAATTCGAATGGATGGACCGGTGGAAGGGAACGTCCTCACGCTGCGGTCAGGCGAGGAGCCTCCAGTCGTGGCGGCGAGGCTGCTGATGGGAGTGCCGGTTTCCAGAAAGCTGCCCGAGATGGATTTCCGCGTGGCAACCACCCGCGGCACGAACGCGCTGCTGGAGCGAAAAGGCGCGCCAACCGCCTTGTTCATCACGCGGGGATTCGCCGATCTGCCAATCCTGAGGGACCAGCGGAGGACGCACTTGTTTTCCCTTTCCCAACCGGAGCCCGAAGTCCTGCCAAGCCGGATTGTCGGGATCAAAGGAAGGCTCGATGCCTCTGGGGAAATTCTCGAAGCACCCGATGAAGCGGAGATCCGTGCTGCTGCCCGTGAGTGTCTAACAGATGGCATCCGCGTCGCTGCCGTGGCCTTGCTGCACTCGTGGCGTCGACCGGAGTTCGAGGAGCAGGTGGCTGGGTGGTTGATCGAGGAAGGATTCGAAATTGTCTCCACTTCCTCATCGGTCGCGCCGGTGATCGGTTTTCTCGGGCGCATGGAAACCGCCGTCGCGGATGCCTGGCTTTCTCCGGTGATGCAGGAATTCATCGGGGGAGTGAGGTCCTCCATGGAGTCGGGAGAACCAACGCTGATGACCAGTGCCGGGGGCCTGGTTCCCGCCTCTTCCTATCGGGCGAAGGATTCGCTTTTGTCCGGTCCGGCAGGTGGATTGGTCGGGGCGGCGTCGGTCGCGCGCGCCGCGGGTTTTGAAAAGGTGATCGCCTTCGACATGGGCGGCACCAGCACAGATGTCGCGCGGATCGACGGTCCATTTTCCTATCGCTACGAGCTGGAGATCGGCCCCGCCCGTGTGCTGGCTCCAGCCTTGAAGATCCACACCGTCGCGGCAGGAGGAGGCTCGATCTGCCGCTGGCATCTCGGGCGGCTGGAGGTCGGTCCGGAAAGCGCGGGAGCGTCTCCAGGCCCGGCGTGTTATGGTCGCGGCGGACCTTTGACGGTCACGGATGTGAATCTTCTGTTAGGCCTGATGCGCGCGGAAGGCGCGGGGATTCCACTTGATGAGGTCCCGGCTCGGGCCCGACTTTTGGAGCTTCGGAACGCGATGTCCGCGGATGGCATCGAGGTTCCCTCTGATCGGAAATTGTTGGAAGGACTGCGACGCATCGCGATCGAGAAGATGGCGGAAGCGATCCGTACGGTTTCGGTCCGTGAAGGCGCGGTGCCGGGCGATCATGTCCTGCTGGCTTTCGGCGGTGCCGGCCCACAGCACGCCTGCGCGGTGGCAGATCGGCTGGGAGTGAGCAGGGTAATTGTTCCCGGTGATGCCGGTTTACTGAGTGCTCGCGGACTCGATCATGCCTGCCGTCAGGAAACGTCGACTTTGCAAGTGCTTCGACCGCTTAGCGGATTTCCAATCACTGAATCGTGGAGTCGGCTCACTTCTGAGGCCATTGAGCGGCTTGGTGAGGAAACTCCCGTGATCCGATGGCTGGCAGCACTTTGTCTCGAAGGCCAAGGCACGGCAATAGATCTGGAACTCACCTCGCCGGAAGATGCTGAAGTGGCCTTGTGCAGGCACTTTCACGAAGCCTATCAGGCGCTCTACGGGTTCCCTGCAACGACCGGGCGGGCCATCGAACTTGTTTCCCTGCGGGTGATCGTGGAAGAGCCCGCACGTCCGGGAGCGGATGAGCATTTCGGCTGCGTCGAAGCCGAAGGGCCACAGGTGCTCCAGGATCGGTTCAGCACCTGCGTGATCGAGTCCGGATGGACGATGAAGCGGGGTGATCGCGGGAGTCTATTTTTGGAAAGGTTTGCGACACTGAACGACGAGTCGGTCAAGGGCAGCACCGGGATCGAGGACGCCGTCTTTCGCAGTCGTTTTGAAGGCATTGTCGGCGACATGGGGGCGCTGCTCCGGCGCACTGCGCTCTCGACGAACATCCGTGAGCGGCTCGACTATTCCTGTGCGCTGCTGGATGCGGAAGGAAAGCTGGTCGTCAGCGCTCCGCATGTGCCCGTGCATCTCGGGGCGCTCGGTGTCTGCGTGCGTGAGGTGGCTGCCCGGTTCGACCTCGGGCCGCGCGATCTGGTGGTCGTGAATCATCCCGCATTCGGAGGTTCCCATCTGCCCGACGT
>JANOKL010000283.1:0-12782 GCA_031419215.1 Luteolibacter sp.
AACTCGGTGAAATGCTGGGAGCAGCTTCGCCGGATGGGAATCCAGTCCGATCTCCACACCCTTGTCGGTCGCGGTCACTGCTTCGAGCGGACTGCCGCCCCGGGCACGGGTAGCTATACTTGGATGGGCCGCATCTGGGAATTCATGAACCACAAGGGATTCAACAAGTAAAAACGCAAACCGGGGAACTCTTCCGTCGCCTCGTATCGCAAGGGCCGTGGCATGAAATAACGACTGCAAGCTCCGGCCGAAGACCTCGTTGCTTGTGACTCGGGACTCCTATCAGACCCTTTTCCCGGGCTCTTCAGCGGCAAGCGATGCGTCGCAGAGGTCGATGAGTTTTTTCAAGGTGCGGGAGGCGGTGGCGTGACTGATTTCGCTTCGATGTCAATGCGTTCAATGTAGGGTAGCAAAGGCTTCTTCAGGCCGATGTGGACACCCCAGGCGGGCATGGCTCCTTTACCACTTTCGGTAAAGGCTTCAGGTCGATACAATCCAGCGGCGATCGGCACGGATTTGAGATCCTGCCAGGTGGAAAAAGTCATGCCATCGGGCGCATACTGGATCGTCTTGGCAAGGCCGACCGGTCCGATTCTCACCAGCGACATGACGCCCGTGCCGCAGGGCCACACCGTGACTTCATGTCCACCATCAATGATCGGAGCGCCGTGCTTGAGATACGGCCCTTCAGGCTTGGTGGCGATGGCGAGACCCATTTTCGTCTCCGCGGGAGATTTGCCCATCTGCCTGCCTTTGTAGTAGAACCAATACTTTCCATCGCGGACGATGAAGCAGGCGTCGTCCACGCGAAAGCTGTCGAAGGCGTTGCTGTCCACGCTGGTTCGAAGGATCGGATTGCTGTCCAGCTTCACCCATGGACCATCAGGCGAGTCGGCCTTGGCGAAACCGATCGCGGTCTTGGTGCTGATGTTGTCGAATGGCTTCGCCACAGCCGTGTAAGCAAGCCAATACTTGCCCGCCGCGACGAGGATGTTGGGAGTGAAGGCACTTTGCTCATCCCAACTGCCCGCTGGCCCGCGCGCGATGGATTCACCTTTCTCCGTCCATTTTTTGCCATCGGGCGACGTCGCATACCAGACCGTGGCATCGTAGCCATCGGCGACCTTTCCTTTGGAATACCAGAAGTAGAACTGATCCCCGACGCGGATGATGTCGCTGGGATCGCGCCGCATCACACCGGCCTCCGCGCCGATCCCCTCCGCAGGCGAGTAGGTGATGCTCACTTCCGCTTCCGCCCACAAAGACAGCGCGGCGAACATCATCGAGACGATCTGGATGGTTTTGGTTTGCGTCATGTTGTTTGCGGTTTTTCCTGATGGGTGGTCAGGCTTTTCTGTTAGAGATCGGCTCCGTGATTTCACGGCAGGGATTTGCGCCACCCGAGCGCGAGGTCGCGGAGACGACCCGCAGTTTCCTTTTCCTGATCAGCCAGGTTGGTGGTTTCCTTGGGGTCGGAAACCAGATTGTAGAGCTCGATGCCCGTGCCGTCGGAGTTCAGCAGCAGTTTCCAGTCGCCCTCCCTGACAGCGACGTTGGGGCTTTTGTCACCTGCCTTGGGGTAAGGGTAGCCCTTGGGCTTGCGACCGTATTCCCAGAAGAGCGGGGTCTTCCTCTGTGGGTCATTCCCGAGCCACGTATCGCTTTGGTCAATGCCGTCGAAGGGCGCGTCGGCGGGCACAGGGATGCCTGCGAGCTTCGTGATGGTTGGAAAATAATCGGTGCTGGAAATGACAGTGGTGCTGTTGGTTTTCCCCGCAGGGATATGGCCGGGCCAGCGGACGAGGAACGGCTCCTTGATCCCCCCTTCGTAAAGGCTCCACTTCATGCCTCGCTGGTCGAGGGTGCGGGCGTGGTCGAAGGATGGCTCGGGGCCGTTGTCGGCGCTGAAGACGACGATGGTGTTGTTTTCTAATCCGAGAACCCGCAGCGAATCCATGAGCCTGCCGATCTGGACGTCGTATTCATTCAGCACGGCGCGGAAATTGTGCTCCGCGGTGGGAAGGTCTTTCACCGCCGTCCTAACCAATGACTCCTCGGACGGCGTGTGCGGGGTGTGGACGTCCTGCGGCCAGAGCTCCAGATAGAAAGGTCGGTCCTGATGTCGCTTGATGAAATCGAGCGAGCGGTCCACCCAATAGGCGGTGAAATTGCAGCGAAGGTACTTCCGGCCATCCTCGGAGTTGAGTGTCGCTTCGCTGGCGCTTCCGAAGCCTTCGAAACGGGGCCCCATGCCCTCCATGTTCACGTGGGACTCGTCAAATCCGTAGGCGGAGGGAAGGGGTGCGTCCTGGACATCGCGTCCGCCGCCCATGTGCCATTTTCCGAAATGCGCGGTGGCGTAGCCGGCCTGTTTGAAGGCGCGAGCGACGACGGGGGCTTTTGGATCCAGCCAGTCCGCTTGCTCGCAATGCTTGTTGCTCGCGCGACCGCGGAGGTAGCTGTTGATCCTCCAGCGGCCCGGGAACATGCCGGTGGTGAAGGCGGTTCGGGAGGCTGAACAAATCGGCGAGGCAACGTAGAATTGCCCGAAGCTCGTCCCTTCAGCAGCCAGCTTGTCAAGGTGGGGCGTGGTACCCTGCTTCCCACCGAGTGCCGAGAGATCGCCGCGGCCCATGTCGTCCGTTAGGATGAAGATGATGTTGGGCTTGGTAGCGTCAGCGCCGCAAGTGAACGGGGTAGTCAGCAGACCGACGGTCGCGATGAGGATTCCGGCGTTTGCCATGATGGGAAGAATGGGGAGATCGGAGCCGAGGAGTTGCTTGGTGCGAAAGAGGGGATCCCAGTTTGCCCATGTAACGAACACCTTCGTAAGGAGATTCAGTTTCGAATAACAAGCATTGCCTCCAGTTCCGCCAGGCTTTTTCTGCGGGCCGGCTGTTCATTCACCCGCCAGTTGGCCGGGGTCACGTTGCCTTCGTGCCATGCGCTACAATTCGCCCTTTCGGTCCTTCGGGCAGCGGCTCAAGGAAAAGGGCAGGAAATCCATCGTCGTCATCGGAGCCATCATGACGAAGCTCCTCCACCTCATCTTCGGCCTCCTAAGATCAGGAAAGGCCTTCAATCCAGCGACAGCTTCTTGACCCAGGCGTTGCGGAACTTCACCGGATTGTGGTGTCCTTGGAATTTGATAAGCCCGGGCTCCGGTCCTTCGGGGCTGCCCGCTCCGGTTTTCTTCGGGATCTCATAATCGTCGTGGATCAGGGTGCCATTCTGATAGACCGTGATCCGGGCATTTTCCGTCTTCGTGCCGTCCTTGAACCGGGCTCCGCGGAATACGATGTCGTAGGTCTGCCACTCGCCGGACGGCTTGCTGACCAGTTGGTCGGGCTTCTTGATCTTGTAGATGCTTCCACCGTAGCTCGGCTTGTAGTTCTCCGCGCTGACTCCAGCCGAGTTGAGGATCTGCAGCTCGTAGCGCTTCTGGATGTAGATGCCGGAGTTTCCATCGGCTTCCGGATCAGGGGCGTTCTCGACCTTGTTGACGTTGAATTCCACATGCAGGCGGAAATCCTGATAGCTCTCCTTTGTCACCATGCTGTCCCACTTCGGCGAGGCGGTGAGCACACCGTCGGCGAAGACCCAGTTGCTCTCGCCTTCGCTTTCAGGGACGAGCGCATGGCTTTCAGTCCCCACCAGCTGGACCGCCCCGTCCGGTTTCGGCGCGGCGGGGTCCGTGATGATCCCCTTGGTCGTGGGGGCTGCCTGGCCGACAAAAGTCTGCACGGCAAACAGGGCGAGACAGGTGCCGAAGCTGCGGGTGACGGTGAACATGAAGGCAATACGTCGTGATCCCGCCCGCAGTTGCATCAATGTGACCCGATCAGGGAACGCGAAAGGGGGAATCCTCGACAGCCCGGAAATCGCCCAAAAACCCTTGAATTCATCACCGTCACTGACCCCTTTCACTTTCGTCTGAGGTCAGTTCTTGGTCGGTCGTTCGGACTCGGGAATCCGGATCGCCGTCATGGCGACGCTTTGGAACGGCACTTTTTTGGATGGATCGGGGATGCTGTGCGCTCCGTTCCAGGTAACGAAAAGGGTGCTTCCGTCCGCGGAGAGGGCGGAGCTGAAGGTGCCGATGGGCGTGTAGCCGGTTGCCTGTTCCAAAGCGGGGTGAAGGAAGCAGATGACCTTTTTCGATTTACTACGAACATCGTACTGGACAATAGGGGTGCCGTCGTTTTCCGCACCGCCGTGGGCGCCGGGAATGTAGTAGAGATAGCGCCCGGTCGGGTCGGCATCGAGGCTGGTGATGTAGTCCTTGGTGGCGACGACTGTGCTGCCCAGGGATTCGACCTTTTCCGTTTTCACGTCAAAGGCCCAGAGGCCGTCGCCATCGAGGGTGTAGATGAGTCCCTGCGGGGTTTCCCGACTGGCGGCGCGGAGCCCGGCTTTCGCGCCAGTCTTCTGCGGTTTGCCCGGCTTGCGTAGATCGAAACGGTATAGCTCCCTCTCCGCCGAGAGGCCTTTCCCCTCCGGTTCCGTGCCGCCGTGGAAATACATCATGCCGGTGGACGTGGACTGCATCATGGCGCGATACGGGCCTTCCCCATCGGTGTAGAGGATTTCGGCTTTTTTGATGTCGTAGGCGAGGAACTGCGGGTTTTTCTGGTTGAGGCCGTCGGCGCTGCCTGCGTACCAGATCATCCGCTCGGCATCGAGCGTGCCGGTGGGCAGGCACTGCATAGGCAGTGGTTGGGCGGCCACGACGGCTGCCTTCCCGTCCGCGGGGTTCACCTTCATGATCCAATCGCCTTCGAAATGGTTTTTCGGATCGAGCGCGACCTTGGTGGAGCCACGGTGGGTGGAAAAGTAGATCCAGCCGTCCTGTCCCATGCCGAGGGCGCTGTGGATCTTGCCGGGAGTGTAATGGCCATCGGGTCGGCCAAGGACGGAGCGGAGGTCGGTGAGTTTGCGGAGAACGCCGGATTCGGGGTCGAACTCATAAACATAGGCGTTGCCCCCGGGGCTGAGGTGGTCGCCGACGGCGGAGTAGTATTTCCCGTTCGCCACCAGCCCATCACCCCAGACGCTCCACGGCTTCCCCTCGTAAGTCTGGCAATCATAGTAATAAAACTCAACCCGCGGCTGGGTCTTGGCGATCGTCACGCCTTCCTTCAGTTCGACTTTCGGTTTCAGAAGTTGGTCGCCCTCGATGACAACGCTCTGCTTTCCGCCCGGCAATTCCGGCGGCCATGAAATTTCAGCGGCGGCTCTAGCAGGCGAAAGCATCGCGATCAGCGCGGCGCATCGTGTTGTTAGGTTTTTCATTCCTTGAGGGTCATCCGTTTGTTCACCTCCTCCACCGATTCGATCCGGCGGGTTTTTCCATTCGGAAACACGAGTTCGACATCGACCACCTTCACATCACCCAGCCCGAAATGGCAGCGTGCGATCTGTCCGCTCGCGTAGCCATAGCCGGTGGCCAACTCCTGCGCCCCCAGCAATTTTCCTCCGGCCATGATCCTGATTTTCGTGCCGATGCCCTGACGGTTGAAGGTTTCCCCCTGCACCTCGATGTCCAGCCAGTTTCCCGAATCACTCACGTTGCGCAGGAGGCGCGAGTGGTTGCCGCGGAACCAGTTGATCAGGAAAATGTCCGTCCGTCCGTCGCCATCCACGTCGTAAGTGGGGCCGGCGGGATAGTAAACGAACTTGTCGCCGCTCTTCGTTTTGCGGGTTGCCGCGAAAACAGGGATGCCACCCTTTGCGCCGGTATTGCGGTAAATCAGCGGCTCAACCGCCCCTTTCTCGTCCATCCATGCGGTGGAGAAATACAGATCGGGCCATCCGTCGTTGTCGAAATCCTGGATCTCGACGTGCGGGGATTTCTCCGCAACGGAGTCCGGCAGCCCGGCTTCTTTCGTGATGTCCCGGAAACGTGGAACGCCGTCTTTTGCGCCTTCGTTCAGGAAAAACCGGTTGCGCGCCACAACGTGATGGATGGACAGGACCAGATCGGGCAGGCCGTCGCGGTTGAGATCCCCGAACGCCGCCCCACAAGGCCAATCCTCCGCGTTGAGGGGTTTCCACGCGAAGGTCTGGTTCAGTTCAGCGGATTCGGTGTAGCCGATTTTCCCCGTGGAGAAAAACATCCGGTTCGAGTGGCCCGTGAAAAAGTCCGGGCGTCCATCCCCGTTCACATCTCCCACCGCCAGGCCGAGGCCGAAGAGGTCATCCGGCAATCCGGCCTTCGCATTGGCGTCCTCGAATTTCATCCCGCCGAGATTCCGGAACAGGATGCTTCGCGGTTGCTTGGTGAAAAAGTCCTCCAGCACCAGGAGATCAAGGAGTCCGTCGCCATCGTAATCGAAGACGCCGATGTTGCGTGCCGTCAACAGCTCCGCGGGACAAGCGCCTGATCCTTTCGAAACATCGACCAGAACGCCTTGGTCGTTGCGGAAAAGTTTCGAGCCGGTGAGTTGGGCCGTGCGCTGGGGTTCCTCCTGGCTGCCGGATTTGCCCTTGGTGTTGTTTGCGACGTAAAGGTCCACATCCCCATCGTTGTCGAGATCCGCGAAGACAGCGCCGCTGGTCCGCGAGTGGAATTGCACGGCATCCTGTTTCCAGACCTCGAACTTCAGCCCGCCAAGGTTCCGCAACAGCACGTTCGGCCTCGGGCCCTCTGCGGGTTCGTATTCCCCATCTGGACGATCCGCAAAGCCGCCGACGTAGAGATCGGGCAAGCCATCGCCATCCACATCGCCGAAGGCACCGCCATGCCCCATGATTCCCTTGAGCGGCTCGATGAGCCCCGCCCTTTCGGTGACGTCTTCGAAACGGATCTCCGCGCTGCAAGGGAAGTGGGTGATCAGCAGGAAAAACGCGGAGAGCTTCAGCATCCGGACTGTTACCTGCGGTTCCGGAGGTAAGTTTCAACTGCAGTGACCAACCACCCGGTTCGAACCGATGTTCTCGGTTCGAACCTGACAATCATGGATGGTACGCCCCAGCAGCGTTCTTTCGAACCGGTCGTTGAGCTCATGGCGTGGCAGGCCGCCACGACGGGACCGTGCATTTGTCACCCACGGTGCGCATAGTACTTCCAACAGAAGGATGGAGGAAGTTCCCGAGCCCCATGGAATATGGCTTTTCCGGCTTGGCTCTCGAACTGCAAAGGGGCGTCCATGCTCTACCGTGTTTCTGCTTTCCTCGCCCTGCACGTCTGCAGTTTGTCGCCGCTCGCACTCGCAGCCGCACCCGCTCCTGAACCTGCTCAAGCCGTGGAACCCTCCACCGCAAAGGTGTCGTCGCCGGTGAACGAGCCGTGGGACTCCCAAAACCGCCAAGCTGCCCTCCGTCTCCAGCTCTTTCTCGATAGGGAAGGGTTTGGACCGGGGAAGATCGATGGACGCTGGGGAGGATTCAGCCGAAAGGCGGCGGATCGTTGGAACGCCTCGGGCAACGGCAGGAAGGTTGCCATTCTTGAGAGCGGCGAGCTGGATCCTGCAAAACTGGCCGAGATCACCTATTCGTCGGAGCTCCTCATCACCTACGAAATCACCTCCAAGGACCAGGCGATCCTTGGCGCCCTTCCCAGCGGACCGAAGGAAATGGCGAAGCTCAAGGAACTGCCCTACACCTCGCTGATGGAACTGGTCGCCGAGAAGTTCCATTCGGATCCGGACTTCCTTCGCGAAATCAATGGCCTCGCGGCCGGGGCAGGTCTCAGCGTCGGATCGAAGGTGAAGGTTCCGAACGTTGTGGCACCCTTTGAGATTTCCGAGCCCATGGCTCTTTCCAAGGCGGCTGGTGAAAAGAAGTCGGAAGAAAAGAAGGCCTCAGACGCCCCTGCCGACGACAAGAAGAAGCCGGCCTCCGATCTCGAGCTCACGGTCCTCAGGGAGGCGCGTGTGGTGGAATTGCGGCGGGGTGGGAAGTTGATCCGTTCGTTCCCCATCTCTCCCGGAGCCAACGACAATAAGTCGCCGGCTGGTGACTGGAAGGTCTCTGTGATTTCCTGGATGCCTGAATTCCGTTGGGACAAGTCGATGCTGGAAGACGGCAAGCGCAGCAACGACGCCTACCTCCTTCCGTCCGGGCCGAACAATCCCGTGGGCATCGTTTGGATCGGCCTGTCCGCCGATGGCATCGGGCTCCACGGCACCCCGTTTCCCGATGACATCGGCCGCAATCAAAGTCATGGATGCATCCGACTCTCCAACTGGGATGCGCTCGACCTCGGCAAGACCGTGGCGGTCGGAACCCGAGTGGTGGTCAAGTGACCCGAAACTCAGCCGCCTGACCGGTGGATCGCAAAATGGGTCGGTTCGAACCGCCCGCAGTTGCATCCACGTGACCCGATCGCGGAACCCGGAAGGGGGAAACCCTGGACAACCCGGAAATCGCCTAAAAGCCCCTTGCGTCCATCCGCGTCACTGTCCCCTTTCACGAGAGCACAACCTGCATCCGGAGATCAACGTGCTGGTGGAGGAAGTCCTGAAAAATGATCTCTCTCACCAGTCCTGTCGGCGACGATGAAAGCCGTGTTGAAAAGGGATCAACACGAATTTCCGAAATGCTTCCCTGCACTCCCACTGAAAGTGGACGCCATGATGACCGGTAAGAAGCGGGCAGAGGACTGATTCCCACAAGAGCCAGTTCGCTTTGATTTCATGAAGCCCCTTGGCTCAATCGAGCTATTGCGCAATCCAGACCCCAATTCCAGCCCCTCCGATTCATGCGCCGCCTGCTCATTTCACTCTTTCTCCTGCTCTGCAGCCCGGCCTTCGCCGCAAAGCCGAACATCCTCTTCGTCCTTTCCGATGATCACAGCTATCCGTTCATCCATTGCTACGGACGCGGCGAAATGAAGACACCGAACCTCGATCGCTTTGCCGAAGAAGGCATCATGTGCCGCCGCATGTTCACCAGTGCGCCGCAATGTGTGCCATCCCGGGCAACGATCATGACGGGGCGTTCGCCTGTTGCTGCACGCATGACCCGCTTCTCGTCACCGCTGCCTCGCGACGAGATCACGTTTCCCGAGATCCTGAAAAAGGACGGAGGTTACTTCGTGGGCTGCTGTGGTCGCACCTATCATCTCGATGGCTCCGGGAAATCGCCCGGTGCGGAAGAAGTGTTCAATGAGCATCATCTGCGCACCTTCAAGGATCGCTTCGATTACGTTGATGCCAGCGGCCAGGAGGCCGTGCCTGTGAAGATGAACGAGTTCTTCGATCAGCGTCCGAAGGACAAGCCCTACTTCCTGTGGGTCGGCTTCAGTGATCCCCATCATCCTTGGAACTCCGGCAAGAATCCGCCCGATCCGACCAAGCTCGTGGTCCCTGGATTCCTTCCTGATCTGCCCGGCGTGCGCGCCGATCTTTCGGCCTACGAAGGGGAGATCGAGCATTGCGATGGCGATTTCCAGCGCGTTCTCGACATCGTCAAGGAGCGGGCGGGTTTGGAAAACACCCTCGTCATTTTCATGGGAGACAACGGCATGGCCTTTCCCAGCGGCAAGGGCTCACTGCATGATCCGGGCCTCAACGTGCCGCTGCTCGCGTGGTGGCCCGGCGTCATCAAGCCCGGCGGTGATTCCAGCGTGCTCATCTCCGGGGAGGACATCGCGCCAACCTGCCTCGAAGCAGCCGGACTCAGCGTGCCCGAGCGCATCAGCGGTGTGAGTTTCATGCCACTGCTGACGGGGAAGCCCTTCGCCAATGAGCGCAAATACATCTTCGCGGAACGAGGACCCCATGGCAGCGCGACCTTTGACGAGAACACCACCTCGAGCGGCGTTGATTACAGCCGCTGCGCGCGCAGTGCCCAATACAAGCTGATCTACAACGTCACGCCCAACCTCCGCTACACACCCGCCGACAGTGGTGGAAACGCGGGCTGGAAGGACATCACCAAGGCGCATGAAGCCCAGAAGCTCGAGAGCGGGTTCGAGAAACTCTGGTTCACAAGTCCACGCGCGGTGTATGAGCTCTACGATTTGAAGGAGGACCCCAACGAACTGCACAACCTCCATGGTCAGAAGGGACTGGAAGCCGCAACGCGTGAACTCAAGTCCGCGCTTCAAAAAAAGATGATCCTCGACTTCGACTACCTGCCTCTGCCCATCGGGCCCAAGGAAGATGTCGCTGACAAGTCCAACGGCAAAATCAAAGGTGATCCTTCCCGCGCCGCCATGTTCAAGAAACTGGACTCCGATCATGACGACAAACTGAGCAAGATCGAGTTCAGCGCAAATCGTCAATCCGACGATGCCGAGGGATGGTTCAAGGCTCGTGATTTGAACTCCGATGGCTTCCTCGACGAGTCGGAATACACAGCCAGCACGGTGCCCCATCCACCCAAGCACTGACGCCGGGAGTTTCGATCACTTGAATGAGGCATCGGGGTCTCTATCAAAGGGGTTGCGAACCGATGTCCTCGGTTTGAACCGCCCCTTTCACCCCGTTCATGCGATGGCGAATTCTCCCACGGTGACGTCCGTGATTTGAGGGAAGGTGGTCGATTCGGGGAGATCTTCGAGGTAAAGCTCCAGGGCCTCCTTGAGGTTGGCGAGGGCTTCCTTTTCGGTGGAACCGAAACTGGACACGTCGTAATCGAGGCACTGGGCCACGTAGTCCGACTCTTCGCGGTAAAGAGTGTAGTGGAGATTTTTCATAGCGTGAAGAGTAGGGAACAAGTGCTGGATGGCAAGAGTGCGGGAGGAAGGTTGGCAGGGCTCCTTCGTCGCCGAAGCGATCAAGCACAGGTCAGTTCTGAGGAAGAGGTGATCGGTGCCGAAAGAAGGTTGGAGGAAGTAGAAAGGTTCGATCCAAATCCGAGCGGGTTAGGTGTAAAGGCTCAGAACTTGAACTTCTGAAGCCCTTTCAATGCGATCAGGATCTTCTCAGGGCTTCGACATCCTTGAGATCCTGATCCCGGCCCGAGGCGAGTTTGACCGTGATGAGGTCCTCCCGGCTGATGAAATGAACCTGGTCATCCCCAATGGAAACCGTGTTTCGTCTTTCCCATGCCGTGTTGAAATCCCCACCGGGAATCTCCACCATGACGTCCACTCGCAAAGGAGGATTGCCCATTTGGTAGAAGTAGCCCGGTTCAGAAAAATCCTCTGAAGTGAGATCAGTCAGTGGGGCACCGAATTCCTTGAGGGCATTGAAGACAGCTCGGGCGTTGGTGGGGTCGATGGCGATCCACAGATCGAGATCTTTGGTCCAGCGGGGTTCCGAGTAGAGCATGACGGCGTAGCCGCAAATGATGAGGTAACGGACCTCATGCTTTGCCAAAATACTCAGCAGTTCTTTGAAGTCTTGGCTCTGTAGCATCGTTTCGGGTCAAGAGACGGTAATCCCTGATCATTCCCCACACGGCAGCGAAGATCGCGTCGGGACCTTGCTTCTGCCAGAAGGCAATGTCCCAAGAGCGGTCGTCCTGGGCGTAGCGGCTGTAGTTCTCGGAAAACCCTTCGGACCGCGATTCTGAAAGATGCTGGACCACCTGGGCCCTGACCTGCTCCACCGGGTGGCGATCGAGCGGCATGGCTGCCAGCGCGTTGTTGACGGCGACGGGCTTCGGAGATGAACAATCCGTTTTCACCTACGGAACCGTGCGCCGATTCCAAGGCGCTGTCAATCGGTTCCACGGTAGGGGCAAGACCCACCTCTCCATCAACCACTTCATCCCCGTCACCAGGTTCGGCTCCGGCGTTTCCAGCAGGAGATGGAATCCGCCTGAAGGCTTGTAGGGCGGATGCACAGGCGTCAGCCGTGGGCGAAGCCCTGAAATGCCGGGTGGGGCATTTCAGTCAAATGGTTGCCCATCAGCACCCAGGCATGCACCCGCCAACCGTGCGCCGCACAGGCCTTGCCAAGCGCGCCGAGCCAGGCCTTGCGGTCCTCATCGTCCTCAAACATCACTCGCCCGCCATCGCCGCGAGCCAACACGCCTGTCCGTTCGTAGCCTGTGGCGAAGACGGAGGGTAAACCGCTCCAGCAGCCTGCTATCGAACCGGACGTACTACCATGGGGAAAGAGGCCAGCGGGGCAGGGAAAAAGGCTCAACACTTGAATTTCGGGATCCCTTTCACCAGGTCCGCCAAAGCAGACTAAAGATCGGCACTCCCTTCTGAGCTCGGCGCGACCGCGCCGAGCTAACATCCACCATCCACCATCCGGTCTCACGACCGCACGGCCTCACGACAGGGCGAGCGGGCCGCCGTTGCAGAAGTCCTGCTGGCCGAAGACCGGGATGTGGTGGCCGAAGGCGTGGGCGAGGGAAAGCCAGAGGCGGTTGTGGGGAACCTTGTCGAACTGCATCGCCTGGCCGGTCTTGAAGCCGAGACCGCCGCCAAGGAGGACGAAGGGGATGTCGTCGAGGCTGTGGCTGTTGCCTTTGCCGAGCTCGTTGGTCCAGACGATAGTGGTGTTGTCGAGCATGGTGCCCTGGCCGCCGGGCTCGGGGATGCTGTCGAGTTTCTTGGCGAGGTAAGCGAGCTGTTCGCAGAGCCAGATGTTGATCTTCACCAGCTTCTCCTGGGCGTCAGCGTTGTTGTCGGGCTCGTGGGAGAGGTGGTGGTGGTCCTCGTGGATGTCGAGCCAGCGCATGCGGGCCTGTCCGACGCTGTTGGTGTATTGCAGCGAGGCGACGCGGGCCATGCCGTTGGCCATCGCGTTGACGAGGAGGTCGGCCTGCATGTGGCTGATCTTCGGGATGCCGTCGTTGTCGAGGGCGACGCCGGGCTCGAGCGCGGGCGGCGGGAAGAGCAGGTTGGCGGTGCCGGGGCTCTGGAGGTCCTTCTCCAT
>JANOKL010000284.1:0-1348 GCA_031419215.1 Luteolibacter sp.
GGACTCAACAGCAAGATCCAGTCAATCAAGGCCGCGGCGAGGGGCTTCCGAAAGTTTGCGAACTATCGCACCCGCATCCTCTTCTACTGCGGTCGCCTGGACCTACGACCGGAGGCCACCCACTAAATCGCGGGAAGAACCCATTTTTCCTACGCCACGCGTTGGTAGAAGAAGCTTTGGAACCCGATGAAGGTCTCTCCCAGCTCACCCTTGAATCACTCCAGCGACTTCAACTCGATGTTCCGGAACCAGACGGGCTGGCCTTCGGCTTGGAGGGCGATGTAGCCGTAGTTGAGGAGCAGTGGGGCTCCGGCGTCGAGGAGATCGGTGGCTGGGGAAACGTGGTTCTTCGGGTCGAGCTGCGGGCGCTGGTAACGGAGGACCTCCGCGCCGTTGATGCGATGGATGACCTCATCGCTGCCGTGGACCTCGATCTCGATCTTCACCCACTCTTCCGCCGGGAAGGTCGGTGAGGTGGACTCGATGATGTGCTGGGTGATGAGCTTTCCGCCCATCTCGATGTTGGTGCCGGGGCTGCACATGTTCCCGGTGGGGCGCTTGCCCTTTCCTTCATCGGCGAGGAACTGGAACTCGATGCTGGAGGGAAAGCCCTGATCGAGGCGCATGCTCTGCGGCGACTGGGAGTGGATCATGACGCCGCTGTTGAGGTTCACATAACTCGGGGCGTCGGCCATCATTTTCCCGGTGAAGCGATACTCCATGCGCAGGATGTAGCGGGAGTAGGCGATGTTGGTGAAAAGGTGGCCGTATTGCTTGTCGAACTTCTCATAGCCGTCGTAGGAGACCTTGAGGATGCCATCCTCGACGCTGAAGGTCTTGAAGGGATTCTCGCCACAAACATGGCCGTTCACTTTCGCGGTCCAGCCGGCGAGGTCCTTGCCGTTGAAGAGTTTCACCCAGGGATGCTCGACCGCCGGAGCGGGTTCGGCGCGGGCGATGGAGCTGAGCAGGACGGATAGGAGAAGCGGACGGAGGGCGTTCATGGGTGTGGAGTGAAAATGAGGTTTCAATGCGAGCGGCTGCGGCGGACGACGGTCAGCGCGCCGCTGGGAGTGGCGGAAAGTTCAACAAGCTCCCAGCCATCGTCGATGCCGCCCCAGCGGACGAGCAGCGTGCCTTTCGGGGAGAGTTCGACCGAAGGCGCATACATCGCGCCCTGAGTGTCGATCTCGTTGCGCAGGATCAGGACCGGGCCGCCAGCGGAGACTTCGAGGCGGCTGGGTTCGCCGAAACTCAGCTCATCGTAACCGGTGACCTCGACCGCGTTGATGGTGTTGTCGTTTCTGAGGTCGAGCTGGTTGACGTAGCGGTATTTCACGTTCGAGGG
>JANOKL010000285.1:0-3474 GCA_031419215.1 Luteolibacter sp.
TCATTGCGATCGATCAGCGCCTCCAGTGCCTTGTCCATTTCCCCGGCGGGAGTGATCCCAAGGCCCCGCCCGGACCCAAACCCCCGCCCGCGGCCGCCCCGCCCCCAGCGGCGGAGGCTGCGCCAACCCGTGAGGTCGCCGCGGCACTCTCAGGAGTGCTTCGCTTAAGCGATGGCAAGTGGCGTGCGGAACGCGATCAGGACTTCATGAAAATGGTCAAGCTGAAGGAGCTCGAAGAAAAATTCAACGACGAGGTCCTTATGTCCCGCGGCCTTGCCCCGCGCAAGTTGTGGTTCGGGAAAACCCGCTGGAAGGAGGGCTCGAAGCTGACCCTCAATGGCGAGGAGATGGCGTTGCTGATGGTTACGCCCGGAATGAAGGGGCACCTCGAACTCATCTTCGAAGTCGTCGAGGCGGTCGATGGCCATCCCTGCGGGCGCTTCTCCCTCACCGGTGATTGCTCCGGCTATCGCAGCCCGGATGGATCCAAGGCGGAAATGAGCATCACCGGCGGCAAGGTCTGGATGTCGCTGATCCATCCGCTGGTCCTCAAGCAGGAGCTCGACACCGTGATGACCTTGACCGGCAAGTCCGATGGCCCCGGTCGCGCCCAGGGACACGTCATCCTCAAGGAATACATCGTCTGGAAGCCCGGCACCTGACCGGACTCCCAGACGGAAAAATCCTCACAGCCTCGCCAGCACCGCGTCGCCCATGGCGGTGGTGCCCACGCGGATCTCACCTGCGGCTCCGGTGGCGATGTCGCCCGTGCGATAGCCATCGTTGATCGTCGCAGCCACGGCGGCTTCCACGGCCTCCGCGGCTTCGTTTTCGCCGAGCGAGAAACGCAGCAGCATCGCCAGCGAAAGGATCTGTGCGATCGGATTCGCGATGCCCTGGCCCGCGATGTCGGGGGCCGAACCGCCGGACGGTTCGTAGAGGCCGAAGTAGAGTCCGCTCTCCTTCTGCTGACCCAGCGAGGCCGAGGGCAGCATGCCGAGCGAACCGGAAATCATCGCCATTTCATCGGACAGGATGTCGCCGAAAAGGTTCTCCGTCACCAGCACGTCGAAGGAGCCGGGGCGCTTGATGAGCTGCATCGCGGCGTTGTCGACATACATGTGGGAAAGCTGGACCTCGGGGAACTCCTTGGCGATTTCCACGACGGTCTCACGCCACAGCACCGAGGAGGCAAGCACGTTGGCCTTGTCCACCGAGAGCAGCTGCTTCTTCCGGCCCATGGCAGCGGTGAAGGCCACGCGGGCGATGCGTTGGATCTCGCTCTTCATGTAAACCATGGTGTCGAAGGCGACGGGCTCGCCGTTGCGTTCCTCGCGGCCTTTCGGCGTGCCGAAGTAGATGCCACCAGTCAGTTCGCGGACGCAGAGGACGTTGAAGCCGTCGGCGATGAGTTCCTGTTTGACCGGCGAGGCGTGGGTGAGGGCGGGCAGGCAGACGCCCGGACGAAGGTTCGCGAACAACCCGAAGTGCTTGCGGATCGGCAGCAGGGCACCTCGTTCAGGCTGGATGTCCGGTGGCAGTGATTCCCACTTCGGCCCGCCGACGGATCCGAAGAGGATGCCGTCCGCCTGCTCACAAGCGCTCACGGTTTCCGGAGGCAGCGGATGGCCGGTGGCATCAATGGCGGCCCCGCCGACGAGGTGCGAGCTGCGGGAAACGGTGAAGCCGAACTTGGCTTCGATGGTGTCGAGGACGCGGAGCGCCTCGTTCATGACTTCGGGTCCGATGCCGTCTCCAGCGAGAACGGTGATGCAGTGGCTGCGTGACATGGCGGGGAGAGTTCAGAATCGAGAATCCAGAATCAAGAGCAGGATTTCTGGGTCAATCCGCCGCGGTGACGGTTGTTGGAGTTTTTCTCAATTTTCGGGTTGTCAAACTCCAGCCCGCCACCGTTAATCCCGGCCCGACCGAAAGGGAGGGAATGGCCCGATAGCTCAGTTGGTAGAGCACGCGATTGAAAATTGTGGTGTCGGCGGTTCAAATCCGTCTCGGGCCACCACTTTCCCCCTTCGGGGGTGAAGCACGAATTTCGAAATGGAGTCGCGACATTCCTGTCGCGACAAACTCCGAGATTTGTTGCGACAGAAATGTCGCAACTCCATTGATTCTCCACCGGAGTCGCAACATTCCTGTCGCGAGAAAAATGAGGGCGGCATTCGCGCTGTGTCATTTCATTCGGGACAAGCCGGGGATTTGTTGCGACAGGAATGTCGCAACTCCACATGAGTTACCTCGATCCATCGCGAGAGATTCGGAAGCACGGTCAGGAGCTGCCGCATTGGCAACAGGGAGATGCCATCCAGTTCGTCACCTTCCGGCTGGCAGATTCGCTGCCGACCGCCAAACTCCGCCTCTGGCGTGAGCAACGGAATAACTGGCTGGCGGTCCATCCAAAGCCATGGACCGCAGCAGAGGATAGAGATTATCAGAAGCGATTCATCGCCCATCTGGAGGAGCTGTTGGACCAGGGGGCCGGGTCCTGTCTGCTGAAGGAACTCGGGAACCGGATCAGCCTGGAAGAGGCCTTGATGGCCCATCAAGGTCGAAAGGTGGAGCACCACGCTTGGGTGATCATGCCCAACCATGTGCATCTGATTTTCACACCGCTCCAGCCCATGGAGAAACTGATCCAAGTCTGGAAGGGCGTGAGTGCCCGGAAGATGGGCCACGGCAGAATCTGGCAGAAGAACTACCGGGATACGATGATCCGGGACGGGGAACATTTCGCCAATGCGGTCCGGTATGTCCGCCGGAATCCCGCAAAGTTGAGGCCTGGGACCTTTGCCCTCTGGGAAGGGGAAAAGGCCCGCGCCGTGAAATAGGAGTCGCGACATTCCTGTCGCGACAAACTTTAGAGATGCCTAGCGACAGTAATGTCGCGACTTCTTGCCGATCTCATCCTCGTCGTGAATCACGAGGAACTCATCGGGATGAGGTGAGGATGCCGTCCGCTCTCCGATGAACTTCTGCCAAACAAAAACGGCGGGCCTTTCGGACCGCCGTTTTGGGAAATGTTGGAACATTCAAATCACTGACCATCCGGGCCGGGGACGGCGATCGGTGGGGTGACGGCTTCCACGGGTGCGCGGCGGGGACCGCCCGGCATGCCGGGCATGCCCATGCCGGGAGGAAAGCCCTGGGGCATGCCTTGCGGGCCTCCTTGGGCGGCGGGGGCGTCAGGCTTCTTGAGCAGGCCAGCCTTGTCCTTGAGGAGGGCTTCCACGGAGGACTTTGAAACCTCGAAGGTCCGGCCCTTCAGCTTCTGTTCGATTTCAAGCTGCTGCTGGAGTGCCTTGAGGCGTGAGGTGAAGGCATCATCCTTGGTCTTGGCATCCTCGGGCTTTTCATCGGCTTCCTTCTTGCGCTCCTTGGCGAATTCGGCGCTGACCTCGACCGTGACAAAGACGTTGTCGGTGGCGGGCGGCGGTCCATCGGGAGAGGCGGGCTTGGCAT
>JANOKL010000286.1:0-10976 GCA_031419215.1 Luteolibacter sp.
CGAGGCAGTCGCCTCGACGATGAGCCCGTCTCCCGCCCTGGTTCCGTTTGCTGGAAAGCTCATCGGACCTTCCGCGTTTTACGAGTCATTCGACCAGCTGCACAAGCTCGCCAAATTCCTGCTTTCGCCGATCATTTTCGCCGAGGACACGGATGCCATCGGCACGGCCTCGGTGAACCCCATCGCTTCCCTCATCCTCTCGGAGGAAATCCTACAGACCGTCGACCGACGTTTCGGCATCAAGCCGTTCATGACGGTAGCCCGGATAGACTACGAAAGCTGGACCTTTCTCACTCGCAAACACTTTGGTCTATGATCGAATTCGACGGTATCGCCTTTAACGAATCGATCAGCCGCCGGATCATGGCGGCGTTGGGAATCCATGATCCGATGTATTCGGAACTGGCCCACGATCAGGTCCCCAACCGAGTGACCCGCTATAGCTTCATGGCAGCCGTGGCCAGGATCAACGGCCTGCCGTTTTTCCCTAAGATCGCGGAATTCTGCGACGGTGCCCTTCACACCTACTGCGATCCGACGGTGATGACTCGCGGGTTTTTCACGCCACTGTGCCTCTCCGGTGGAAACCGCCTGCTGGTGGCCGTCGCCAATCCATGGAGCCCGCTAGCCGAGGAATATCTGGCGCCACGCTTCCCCGATCTTGAGATCATCAAGATCGTCACACTGGCATCGGAGATCAGCCGGGCGATCGAATCGGTGGCCACCAACAACGGCCCCAGCCGTTCCGAACTCGAAGCCATCGACGTCGAGGACATGGACGAGGGCCATCGCGACTTCGACGTCACCACCGACTACGTCGAGCCGATGGCCCAGCTCATCGCCACGATCATGGCGGATGCGGTCAAGCTGCGTGCCTCCGACATCCACTTCAAGGTTGAGAAGGAAGTCTTCTACTACACCTTCCGTGTCGATGGTGACCTCGGCGACAAGGTCGAGATCCCGATGAAGCTGAAGGACCGGCTTGATGCCTTCCTTCTCAATCTGATGAAGCTGCCCACGGAAATCCGGAACACCACTCCCGGCATCTCCGGCCGCTTCACGATCTCCTATTTCCATCGCCCGATCGACATCCGTTACGAGCGCCATCGTACTTACCGCGGCTACCACGTCACGATGCGTCTTCTCGACAAGAGTCATCTCAATGTGACCCTTGGAAAAGGCACGCTCGCCTTCGACGAGGAGACCCTCTTCGAGCTGGCACGCGTGATGAAAATCCCGTCCGGAATCATCGTCATGTCCGGTCCCACCGGCTCCGGGAAATCGACCACCTTGAACGCCATCCTCCGTGAGTTGAACCGGCCTGAAGTCAACATCCTCACGCTGGAGAACCCGGTCGAGGACGAGGTTCCCGGCATCACCCACTGCGACTTGAAGAGCCCGAAGGAATTCAAGCCGATGATCGCCTCGTTCATGCGCAGCGACCCGGACATCATCCTCATGGGTGAGGTGCGCGACATCGAGTCCGCCGAGCTCGCCATTGAGGCCGCCGTGACCGGCCACAAGGTGCTGACCACCATTCACACTCCCCGCGCCTCGCAGATCATCGAACGTTTCGAGCAGCTTGGAATCGAGCGCTGGAAGATCGCCCAGACCCTGAAAGCCGCGTGTGCCCAGCGTCTCGTCAAACTGCTCTGTCCCTATTGCAAGGAGCCACAGATCGGCATCAGCGAACTCGACCGCAGGACCTTCAGCCTCGATGAGACGTGGGCGGACGTTTCCGTATTTGCCGCCAAGAGCGGTGGCTGTGGTGAGTGCCGAAACAGCGGCTACAGCGGACGAACGGCGATCCTGGAAATCATCCCGATCACCCCGAAAATTTCCGACCAGCTCTCCAAGGGCGAGATGACTCCCTACGAGCTTGAGATCAAGGTCCAGAATGAAGGCAAACTGCCGAACCTTCGACGCAGCGGCCTTCGTCTCCTTCGGGAAGGCAAGACCGACCTGAACGCCGTTTCCAAAGTAATCGACATGACCTATTCCGATGAGTAATCCAGCCGCCAACGCAGTCGCCGGAAAGATCACTGCCACTCCCAAGAAGGCGGCCTCCCTGCTGAACAAGCCAGCCAAGGTCAAGGAATTCAAGAGCAAGGAACTCGTCCAGATGTTCCGCGGGATTGGCTCCATGTTGCGCGCCCAGATCAACACGGCGGACGCCCTGAAATACTATGGCCAGGGTCTCCAGGACAAGGTCATGGCGGATACCCTCTACAAGATCCGTGAAGAGATCGCCGCGGGTGTCAGCGTGCACGAGGCCTTCCGCCGCACCGGACGCTTCAATGACATGACCGTCGGCCTGATCCAGGCCGGTGCGGATGCCGGGCAGTTGCATCAGGCGTTCAAGGCCCTTGCCTCACGTCTTTCGAGCCAGATCCGTTTCCAGAAGGCCATCAAGAAAGCCACGGTGATGCCCTCGGTGATCATTGGGGTCCTGACCGGTGCCTTCATCACCTCGCAGTGCAAAATTGTGCCGCAGGTCGAGGAGATGTTGAAGGGTGTCAATCAGAAGCCGGATGGCATGACGGCCATCGCCTTCAATATCAGCCACTTCACCCAGGCGACGTGGCACGTCGTGGTGCTCTCGATCATCGGCGTGGGCATCACCATCTGGCGGTCTGAAAAGATCCGTACCATCATCCTCGGTGTGGCCATGTCGAAGTGGCGTCTGCTCCGCCTGCTCATCATGAGCCTGCGTCAGATGACCTTCCTTTCGACCATCCTGATGCTGCACTCGAACGGCATCAACCTTGCCAAGTCGATCCGTGTCTCCGCGAACAGCGTCAAGGGCACTCCCTTCTACCGTGAGCTCCGCGAGGCCGCCGACAAGTATGAGAGCTCCGGCGTGCCGCTTTCGACCGCTTTCGCCAAGTACACATCGGTGGACTCACAGGTCGTCCACATGCTTTCCATCGGAGAAAAATCCGCCTCGCTCGACGGCCAGCTCGAAATGCTCTGCGGCATGTATGAAGAGGAGGCGGAAAACCAGATGGCCACCTTCACCGCCGCCGTCAGCTTCCTCGTGCTGCTGATCGCGGTCGGACTGATCGCCGCTGTGTTCATCGGCACGTTCCTGCCGATCTTCCTGATGGGTCCGAAGATGATGCAAAGCGGTATTTGAACCACCATGCAACTCACCCGCATCGACCGATGGATCCTTGAACACTTCGTTCATGAGACCCAGATCTACTCGATGCGGGAGCCTGAACGCTTGCCCGAGGGCTTCCGCCATGAGGAGCTGCCGGATACTCCAGGGCGGAAGTACGCGCACCTCTATGCCACCCGCAGCAGCAAGCGTGCGGACGAGCTGATCAACATCCTCCGGGAGGGAGGCCAGATGTTCACCACGCGCGTGGTGGATCGCGGGGTCTGGTATGTCCCGTTGCTTTCTCCAAAGGGGAAGTCGGTGACCTGGTGGGTGTTCTGGAAAATCGTCGGCACAATCGGAATCGTGCTCGTCCTCATGACCCTCAAAAGCCTTTGGGACAATCCGGAGGTGCGGGCTAACATCATGGACTCGATCCGGATCTTCAAGGGTTGAAAACCATTCTGATTTCCTTCTTTTCAGACAATCCGAAATACCCTAGCTTTTCGGCAAATGAATATTCATCACTCACTTCGAAATCGTCGCGCTGGCGTGACATTGATCGAGATGACCCTGGTGATCTTCCTGCTCATCGCCCTGATGAGCACCGGACTGTTCTTCTCCAGCAAGATTTCTGAATGGAAGTCCGGTCGTGAGGCCTCTGAAACGCTCCGCGGGGTCTATTCCGCCCAGCGGCTCTACCTCGCCGACAATCCCACCACGACGGTCAGCTCGCTCACCGAGGCCCTGTTGCTTCCCTATCTTCCAAACCGTCCCGCCACCTTTCCCACGATCACCTCGCTGACGAACTCCACGCTCAACGTGAGAGTAACGGTTTCCCCACCCACGATCAACAATGGCTCAGGCGGAAGCTATGACCCATCGGGAAACACGAAAGACTCACTCTGGGACGTCGGCGAATGATCCGGATCACTTCACTCCTGATGACGCTTCTCTGGTTTGCCACCGGAGCCCATGCTTTCGCGGGTGAATTCCGTCACGTCGGTGACTATCTTCTGAAATCCAGGACCAAGCTGACGGCGGATCGCGCCAATCCGATCGAAATCAAGCCGCTGTTGCTGCGGGTTTACACCGATGGCGTCGAGGTCCGGGTCACGGCCGACAAGGATGAGGATGCCCGATCGACATTCGAGATCTACCGCTCGGACGGCATCGGCCGTCAGCGTTCCACCGGCGGAGCACTTGAGGTCATTCCTGGCATCCAGGCCTTCAGCAAGAATGGCGGCGTGTTTCGTCACTTGCGGCTTACGCGTGAATCCCTCACCATCACGACGTTTCCCGGCGTGTCCGATCAGACCGTGGTGAGCCACGCCATCGCGGTCGAGAGCACGCCTGCCACCACGGCCAAACCGATCGTTCCTCCCAAACCTGAGTCTGTGATCCGATGAAACCGCTTCCCGCCGAAGGCAGCCTGATCGAGCGCAAGCCGCTCGGAGCCAATGCCCTGCCCTCCGTCCTCCCTCAAGCGAACGCCCCCTACTCCACGGCGAATCGCAAGTCGCAGGTCGCCCAGATCCACCGCGTCTATCCATGGCTGCTGATGGCCAGCACACTCGTCGCCGCGTTTTTCTGCTACCTCTACATGACCAAGCCGGTCTTCCTGCCCGCGCCGGAGCCGACGGTTCTGAATCCCGGAGCTATCCCTGCACCAGGAAGCCAGGCTCCCGCAATGCTTGGCAGTGCTCTCGGGCCTTCCTCGGACCGCTTGCCCGGCGATCCCCTCGTCGCCAATCGCCCGACTCCAGCTGACCCGCGCTCGGCGGCCTTTCGTAAATCCGGTGGCGATGGCATCTACGAGGAAACCAACCTGCGCGTGCAGCACGTCCTCACCGCCGAGGCACCGGGCGGCAATGTCAGCCGAATCTCATTGGATGTTCCCGTTCTCTACAAAAGCCGGAACCTGCGCTGGAACCAGCAGGACGTCGCCAAGGCGCGCGACCTGCTCACCCGCCTCACCGATTATCAGGAACGCTCACGGGCGCTGCGGGCCGAAGGAATCACCCTGTTGGATGCGTGGAATCGACTCATCGACCGCTCAATTCCCGCCGCAGGCCTCCGGGCAGACAGCCCCTCACTGACCACCAATCAGGGCGAGTCTGACGAAGCCACTCCCGCCGCTCTCGACACCGCTGACTCGATCCGCATCCAATCTTCCGGCAAATGAAAATCCGCTCTTCCATTCTCGGGATTGTCTCACTCTCGGTGGTTTGCGTTTCCGCCCAGGAAATTTCTCCCAAAGAACCCGATCCCGTCGTGGAGCGCCTCACGCGACTCGATGGAGAGATGCCAAAACGCTCGGAGGTTTCGGTCGTCCTCGATGATGTCGGCATTCCGCTCGTTCCTCCTGAAGAACTCCAGACACCGCCTCCCGCCGCCATCGAACCGCCCCCTGCGGCAGGCACAGAGGAGAAGCCGGTCCTCGTGACAGGCAAGCCACCGGAGCATGCCGAGCTCTTGAAAGAAGCTCCGATTGAGCCAACCGAGCCCGAGAAGGGAGTCGCTGTCCAGGTCGAGAAGCTGCAAAGCGGCAAGGGCCCGATTGATCCGAAAAAAGTGAAGTTGCTGGCCCCATTTCCGGCCAAGCCACTTTCCAATCCACCCGCCGGCTTGATGCTCGTTTCTTCAGGAAAAGCCCCAGCCTTCAGCCGCGAAATCGAGCTTTCGCCCGGGTCCAAGATCACCCTCAACATCAAGCCGCATGTCCTGGTGCCGATCTCCGATGGTGCCACCGAGTTCAACATCGATGAGCCTGGATTTGACGCCAGCCTCGGCTTCCATCAACCGTCCACTGTTGGCACGATCCTTGCGACCTCCATCAAGCAACTCGACGAGGATTCCAAGCAGCTCGGCGATGCCATCGACCGCCTCCAACAGCTCCTTGTCTCCCTTCCCACACCGCCTGCCGAGCCACCGGTCGCCGTGCCGGTCATCCCGCCCACCCCACCGAAGAAGCGATGAAATCCACCGCCATTCCCTTGACCTGCAGCATGGCCCTCATCGCCATGCTGTCGGCCGGACTTAGCCAATGGTGGTCGGTGAATCAGTTGGTCGCGGCCGTCAGTGGGACCCATCCCAAGCGAATCCAGGTCAACGTGCCGACCATTCCCAGCATGGCCCGCGCAGCGGAAACCAAGCCTGTGGCAACGCCTGAAACCGTGGCTCAAAGCAGCCCCAAATTCGGAACCGCTTCGGAAAAGTTCTTTGAAGCCATGCTGGCGGAAATGAAGGGCCTCAAACAGCAGAACCAAGACCTCAAGGACCAGGTCGCTGAGACGAATCGCGACATGATGGAGGTCCAGTTCCGTCTCGACTCACACTCGGAATCCTTCCGTCCCCTCAAGATCGCCGCCGAACCGAATGACGATGGCCCGGGAGTCTTGCCCCCAAGAGCGATACCTGCAGAGGAAGATCCGTTAGATCCGTCTTCTTCTTTTATCGAACCACCGATCAAGGAAATAGGCGCTGCGATGAAGTGAGATCGCCAGGGCGAAATTTAGGGATCGAGATTCATTTTTCCCTGAAGCAGGATCCTGGGCCTTGAGATGCGTTTATTAATCTGCTTTGCCGCGATCACGAAGAGTGCCCCGACAAGCGCATGGGCTACAAGGCTCCCTGTTGCGGGTCCTGATCCAGAACCGGATTTCGAAACCAGTTTGATGAGCCCCAAAAAGGCTCCAAAGGTGGCGAACGCCATGACAATGGCCGAAATGTTGAGTGAAATCACTGCCCAGCGCAGCCACTCTTTCTTCGAATCATGATTCTCCAACAAAGGGTTGTGAGAACTCTCGATGCACCCGGCGAAAACCCGCATCGCTCCACCGACAAGAATAGGAATCCCTAAAAGAAGTGCCAGTCCGTCCACGAGGAGCGGATTGTCAGCATTCATCAAGACAGCGGGAATAAAGAACACCGAACTACACAGAGCCGGGATTATAATCAGTGAACCTGAGAGCCTCAAAATCCTCACCGCCCACCTCACCCCACGCGGCAGATGATCCAGTTTCCGCCGCATGAGTGAAGGGGTTCTATCAATTCGTCATTCGGAAATTCGTCATTCGTCATTCCTCTTCAAAGCCCCTTGTCCGTCACCGCACCTTCAGTCGCGGTCGAAACAAGCTTGGCATACTTCGCGAGGACCCCGTAGCGATAGCGCGGCTCCGGCTGGACCCAGGCGGCCTTGCGGGCGGCGATGACTTCGGCGGGAAGGTTGACGTCGATGCGGTTGGTGACGGCGTCGATGATGATTTCATCGCCTTCCTCAAGGATGCCGATGGTGCCGCCGCAGAAGGCTTCCGGAGTGATGTGGCCGACGACAAAACCGTGACTGCCGCCTGAGAAGCGTCCATCGGTGATGAGGGCCACCGTCTTGCCAAGTCCAAGTCCCATGATGGCGCTGGTCGGTCCGAGCATCTCGCGCATGCCGGGACCGCCCTTCGGTCCTTCTAGGCGGATGACAATGACGTCGCCGGGGTTGATCAGCTTGGCAAGAATGGCCTTCATGGCATCGTCCTCGGAGTTGAAGACGCGGGCCTTGCCGGTGAACTGCTCGCCTTCCTTGCCGGAAATTTTTGCGACTGACCCGCCTTCGGCGAGGTTGCCGTAGAGGACGCGGAGATGGCTGTCCTTCTTGAGCGGATTGGAAAGCGGACGGATGATTTCCTGGCCTTCCGGGTAGCTGACGACCTGCTTTTCCAGGTTTTCGCGCATCGTGCGACCAGTGACGGTCATGCAGTCGCCGTGAAGCAGTCCACCTTCGAGGAGCATCTTCATCAGCGGCACGGTGCCACCGATGCGGACGAGGTCGGCCATGGCATATTTGCCGGAGGGTTTGAGGTCGGCGAGGACGGGCACGCGCTTTCCAATGCGTTCGAAATCGTCGAGCGTGATGTCCACGCCCGCGGAGTGCGCCATGGCAGGAATGTGCAGGGCGGCGTTGGTCGAACCGCCGAGCGCGATGAGCACCGTGATGGCGTTTTCAAAAGCCTCCTTCGTCATGATGTCGCGCGGCTTGATGCCGAGCTTGATGAGGTTCAGCACGGCGGCTCCGGCGTCGAAGCAGTCGCGCATCTTGTCATCGGAAATCGCGGCCTGTGCGGAGCTGTTGGGCAGTGACATGCCAAGCGCCTCGATCGCAGAGGCCATCGTGTTGGCGGTGTACATGCCGCCACAGGAACCGGGCCCGGGAATCGCGCAGGACTCCACGGTTTCCAACTCCTCGTCGGAGTATTCACCGTTGGCGTGCTTGCCGACCGCTTCGAAGACCGAAACCACGTCGAGATCCTTCTTCTCGCCCTTGATCGTCGCACAGCCAGGCAGGATCGTGCCGCCGTAAACGAAGACCGACGGACGGTCCATCCGCGCCATGGCCATCACGCAGGCCGGCATGTTCTTGTCGCAGCCGCCGATGGCGACAAAGCCGTCCATGCCCTCGCAGCCGACCACGGTCTCGATCGAGTCGGCGATCACCTCGCGGGAGACGAGCGAGTATTTCATCCCCTCGGTGCCCATCGAGATGCCGTCGGAAATGGTGATGGTGTTGAAGATGATCGCCTTGCCGCCGGCCGCATTGGCCCCGACAGCGGACTCACGGGCGAGCTTGTCGATGTGGATGTTGCACGGGGTGACCTCGCTCCAGGTCGAGGCGATGCCGATGATCGGCTTCTGGAAGTCCGGCTTCTCAAAGCCGACGGCGTAAAGCATGGCGCGGCTGGGCGCGCGATCGGGACCATCAAGAACCAGACTGGAAAAGGTGCGGGTAGTGTCGGACATCGGGAGGATGTTTTCCCGGCCCCGCCCCCCGCGTCAAGGCAGGGTCAGACGAAACGTTTCTCATGATTCTTGCCATCGGCGGGGTGCTCGTTTACTTCCGCCCTCCCATGGCCAGCTACCGAGTGCTCGTTTCAGACCCGATTTCCGAAAAAGGTGTGGATGCCCTCCGCTCCTCTCCGGAGATCACCGTCGATGTCAAAACCGGGCTCAAACCCGACGAACTGCTTGCCATCATCGGCGACTACCACGGCCTCGTCGTCCGCTCCGAAACCAAGGTGACTGCTGAGGTTTTCGCCGCCGCGAAGAACCTGAAGGCCATCGGCCGCGCCGGAGTCGGCGTGGACAACATCGACCGCGCCGCCGCCACCGATCACGGGGTGGTGGTGATGAACACCCCCAGCGGCAACACCATTTCCACCGCCGAGCATGCCTTCGCGCTGATGCTCTCCCTCGCCCGCAATATCGGCCAGGCCCACGCCTCGATGATCGCCGGCCGCTGGGACCGCAAGTCGCTTTCCGGCGTGGAAATGTTCGGCAAGCGGCTCGCCATCCTCGGCATGGGCCGCATCGGCACCGAGTTCGCCAAGCGCGCCCAGGCCTTCGGCATGACCGTCGTCGCCTACGATCCCTTCCTGACCGCCGCCCGCGCGCAGTCGCTGAAGGTCGAGCTCGCGGAAAGCGCCGACATCGCCCTCAAGGGAGCCGACGTGGTGACCCTCCACATTCCCCTCACCCCGGAAACCAACCACATCCTCAACGCCGACCGCATCGCCCTGATGAACCCCGGCGCGCTGATCGTGAACTGCGCCCGCGGCGGACTCGTCGATGAAGCCGCCGCCAAGGCCTCGATGGACGCCGGCCACCTCGGCGGCATCGCACTCGATGTTTACGAAGTCGAGCCGCCGCCTGCGGATTTCGCCCTCTTCGGCGCGAAAAAGGCCGTCTTCACCCCGCACCTCGGTGCCTCCACCGCCGAGGCTCAGGAAAACGTCGGCATCGAAGTCGCCCACCGGGTGAAGAATTTCCTCACCACCGGCGAGATCGTCAACGCGGTCAACATGCCGAATCTCGACGCCAAGACGCTGGAAAGCGTCGGTCGCTACCTCGAACTCGCCGACTCCCTCGGCAAGCTGCTTTCGAAAATCGCCCCATCACAGTGTGACGGCATCCGCGTTTCCTATCTCGGCCCGGTCTCGGAACTGGATACCGAACTGATCACCCGCAAGGTGCTGACCGGTTACCTCTCATCCGCCTACCATGAAGCTCAGGTCAACCTGATCAACGCCCCGGCCATCGCCAAGGCCCATGGCATCAGCGTGACGAAGTCCAACGCGGCCCTCGCCACCAACTGCACCGAGCTCATCGAGGTCTCCGCTCTCAAGGGAGGCGAAGTCTGCACCGTCGCCGGCACCTTTTTCGGGAACTCCGCCCGCATCGTCCACATCTCCGGCCACTACGTGGAAACGAACCCCACCGGGAAATTCCTGTTTGTCGAAAACGACGACCGCCCGGGCATCGTCGGGACTCTCGGGACCTCGCTCGGCGCGGCCTCCGTCAACATCGCCAACATGGCCCTCAGCCGCACCTCCGACCGCACCAAGGCCGTCACCGTCATCGAAGTCGACTCAGAACCAACAGCTTCCCTGCTGGAGGAGCTCCGCTCCACTCCGGGAATCCTCCGCGTCTTGTCATTCTCGCTTTGAAAAAGCAGGCATCGGACCTGAGAAATCCGTTGCCAACCCCCGCCACACTTTCCTAACCTTCTCCCAGCATGAAAAAACTCCTTGTCCTTGCTACCGTTTTTACAGCCCTGAGCGGTCTCGCCAGCGCTGACATCCAGGCACCTCCGGGCTCCACCTACACCTCCACCCGCAAGCTGGGCCGCGCGATCAGCAACATCCTCTACGGCATCGTTGAAATCCCTGAGCAAATGGTCCGCAAGAACGACGGATTCGGTCGCAAGGCTGAATGGTCCTACGGCGCTGTCGATGGCACCAACCGCGCCCTCCGCCGCCTCGGCTACGGCTTCTACGAGCTCTTCACTTTCACCTGCCCGACCTATCGCGGCACCTTCAAGCCCCCTTAT
>JANOKL010000287.1:0-8704 GCA_031419215.1 Luteolibacter sp.
GGACTCAACAGCAAGATCCAGTCAATCAAGGCCGCGGCGAGGGGCTTCCGAAAGTTTGCGAACTATCGCACCCGCATCCTCTTCTACTGCGGTCGCCTGGACCTACGACCGGAGGCCACCCACTAAATCGCGGGAAGAACCAAGAAAATCAGCGCAACTATCCCGGCTACAACCTAAGCGCTGACGCTGATGGCTGCGCAGCCCTACTCGCAGGACTTCGCAGCTTGAGAAAGACTGCCAAATTCCAATTGGATCCCGTTACGCAACAGGTGCTCAAGGTTCCAAACAATCGGGGTGGTTCAGCCTCCTACCTTGACTTCAAAAGCTTCAAGTTGGAAGTCAGGCCAGACGCATCCTCCGATCACCTTCACTTCTCGGAGGAATTGGGTAGCCTGAGCTTGGAGTGCTCCCCACAACAGGTTGAGCGAATCATCAAAGGTGTGGAGGACATCCGCCGCGGTGAGGGCGACTACTGCATTCAAGGATCTGATAGGCAGGCTTTGTGGTTCTGGTGGTATCCAAGAGGGCAAAGCAAAGCAACAAGTTGAAGGCCCAATCTCAGCGACCTAGCCCACGGGACGCGTGGACTGCAACCGGAGCGCGGTGGCCCGATTAGCTGCACCGCCTGGTTGAACATCGGGGTAAGACTCATACTGAATCTTCCTTCCGGCCAAGAAACTCTAAATCCTCCCACAGCTCGCCATCTGGAGGCTGCCAAACCATTGCGCTCTCAATGCCGTCCCAACTTGCAACCGTCAATACTCCGCCCTCTGGAAAGTCGTAAGCCAACGAGTTGTTCGAACCGGGCTGAAAAACGTCCTCGACTCGCCCAAGTCGGCCAGCAACCCGAACTCTGTCTCCCCGCTGAATAATCTCGCCGCTAAAATATTGGAAACTCTTGCTCATGGTAAACAATGCCTAACACTTACTCGGTGACTGGTCGTCTTGCACAGGAATTCGGGCTCTCGGCGACTTGTCGCATAGCGCAGAGAATCCGGCGCAACGACGACGGAGACAAGGAGGAAGTCCCCTACTGACTGACCGTGATTCTCTGCGACCGGAGTGGGGACACTTTTGTCCCCATTTCGACGTCCACCGCCGAAGACACCACAGGAGTATGGTGACTCCGCAAAACCAAAAACGGCCCGCTTTTTCGGGCGGGCCGTTTGGGAGACTTCGATGAAGCGGAGGATTACTTCGCGGCTTCGATGACGGCTTCCTTGGTGATGCCGAGCTTCTTGAAGACGGTGTCTCCAGGGGCGCTGAGGCCGAAGCGGTCGATGCCGAGGACCTTGCCTTCGGTGCCGACGTATTTCCACCAGAGACCGGTGACGCCGGCCTCGATGGCGACGCGCTTGGTCACCGACTTCGGCAGGACGCTTTCGCGATACTCGGCGCTCTGGCGGTCGAAGCGCTCGAAGCAGGGCAACGAGACGACGCGGACGCCGTCACCAAGCTCGGCAGCAGCTGCGATGCAGTATTGAAGCTCCGAACCGGAGGCGAGGAGGATGGTGGTGAGCGCACCGGTTTCCTTCTTGGCGATGTAACCGCCGCGCAGGGTGCCGTCGCGACGCTCCTCGACCGTGAGGTGATTCATGAGCGGAATCGCCTGGCGGGTGAGGATGAGGGCGGTGGGGCCATCGGTGCGGTGCATGGCGGCGACGAAGGCACCGGCGGTTTCCTCGGCATCGCCCGGGCGGATGACGTCGAGGTTCGGGATGACGCGGAGGCCGCTGACGGTTTCCACCGGCTGGTGGGTCGGGCCGTCCTCACCGACACCGACGGAGTCGTGGGTGAAGATGTAGGTGACGGGGAGCTTGGAAAGCGCGGCGAGACGGATGGCGGGACGGACGTAGTCGGCGAAGACCAGGAAGGTCGCGCCGCTGCCACGGAAGATGCCGTCGTAGGCGATGCCGTTGAGGATGGAGCCCATGGCGTGCTCGCGGATGCCGAACCAGATGTTGCGGCCGAGCGGATTCTTGGCCGAGAAATCACCACAGTCCTTGAGGTAGTTCTTGGTGGAGCCGAAGAGGTCGGCGCTGCCGGTGATGAAGGACGGCATGGCCTTGGCCACGGCGTTGATGACGGTGGAACCGGCGGAACGAGTGGCGTCCTTGTAGTCGGCAGCGAAGGACGGGATCTGCTCGGAAAGGTCCGCCGGGACGGAAAGCGCGATGCTTTCAGTGAGTTCGGAAGCGAGCGCCGGATTGGCGGCGGCCCAGGCATCGTAGGTGGCCTGCCAGGCTTCGAACTCAAGCTTCGAGGCAGCCTTTTTCTCAGCAAATAAGGCACGGACCTCGTCGGACACGTAGAAGTGCTCGGCAGGAAGTCCCAGACCGGCGCGGGCGGAGTCGATGAACTTCGCACCCCCTTCGCCGTGGGCCTTGGCGGTGCCGGCGACTTCCGGGATGCCCTTACCGATGAGGGTCTTGGCGATGATGACCTTCGGCTTGCCGTTCTTGGTGGCCTTCGCGGTGGCGATGGCTCCGGCGATGGCAGCGAAGTCGTGGCCGTCGATGGTCACGGCGTCCCAGCCCTGCGAGGCGAAGTACTGCTCGGAGTTTTCGCCCTGCGTGACATCGGCCATGGCGTCGAGGGTGACGTCGTTGGAGTCATAGATGAGCACGAGGTTGTCGAGACCAACATGGCCAGCGAAGGCGATCGCTTCCTTGGCCACGCCTTCCTGAAGGCAGCCGTCGCCGTGGAGGGAAAACACGTGCTGATCGAAGATGACGTGGTCGGCGGTGTTGAACTTGGCCGCGGCGCGCTTGGCGGAGAGCGCGAAGCCGACGGCATTGCCGATGCCCTGGCCGAGCGGTCCGGTGGTGGCCTCGACGCCGACGGTTTCAAACGATTCCGGGTGGCCTGGGGTGTGCGAGCCGAGTGCGCGGAAATTTTTCAGCTCGGACAGCGGAAGCGCATAACCGGAGAGGTGCAGCCAGCTGTAGAGGAACATCGAGCCGTGACCGGCGGAAAGGATGAAGCGGTCGCGGTTGAGCCACTTCGGGGCATCCGGGTAGTAGCGCATCGACTCGCCGTAGAGCACCGCACCAATTTCGGCGCAGCCGAGTGGCAGGCCGAGGTGACCGGAGGAACAGGCGTGGACGGCATCCATGGCAAGGCCACGGGCTTGGGCTGCGGCGTTGGCGAGCAGGGTGGTATTCATTGGCAATCAGGGAGTGGAAACGGGTCGAGACCGTAGGGAGATGCAGCCCGATGACAAGCCGGGTTTCCTCTTCAAATGGGGGAACGCGTCATTTGCCGGATGAATCGGCCTCATTTTCGTCACTTTGTTCTTGAAATGATCGGCCTACTCGGGTTTTTTCCGCCCCACCGCGACTTACGACCCGTTCGTCTATCGGTTAGGACTCCAGGTTTTCATCCTGGCAAGAAGGGTTCGACTCCCTTACGGGTCGCCATCTCACGAAAACAAGCCACCGGATCCCGGTGGCTTTTTTGTTTTTCGGCAGGAGACGGGTTGGATCGCGCTGAAACCCGAAGCCAGAAGCTGCCGTAGATGGGCTTTTCTTTTGATCGATCGGCTTTGCTTTCCCATGACGACTTCCATTTTCCGGCCACTGATTTCGGTCCTGTTGTGTTCGACCATCCAATCGTCGGCCCAAGGGTACGGCGAACAACCGCTGCGATCCAACCTGAGCCCGCTGCCCTACTATGCGACGGAGGGAGGTCGGGAGGCGCACCGCTTTTCCAGCAGCGAGGTGAACCGTTATCGGATCTACGATTTCTATGCCCGCCAAGCGTCCTACCACCTTGCGAATCCGGCGGATCCATCGTCGCTGCTGCCGCCCTTCCCCGGACTCGATGGAGGAAGGCGTGGCCATTGGGGCGTGACGAATGAGAAGAACACCACGGCTTTCGTGCGCGATCAGGGACCGGAGTTCACGCCTGTCACCGCGCGCAATGGCGATGGGGAATTGAAGGTGCTCAGTGGTTCGGCGGTGCTCGTCTATGACACGCTGCGACCGGGTCTGAAGGCCGTATTTCCAAAGGGGCGACTGAAGGTGCCGGAGCATGCCTTTGACAAGGGCGCGGATCGTTTCGGGCTCAGCTTGAAGGTGAATGGCGAGGCGCAGTTTCAAATCAACAAGCCGGAGTGGAGCCTCGCGGGAAAACCAATGGCGAGGTATGCGGGCTACTATCTTCACGGAGAAGCGGTCATGCTTCGTTGGGATCTCGGAACGGGTGGGCTGTTGGAAAGGCCTTCCATCACGACCTCCAAGGACGGAAAGCGTTCCTTCCTGCTACGGGACTTCGAGTTCATCAACGAGGTGCCGGCGGAACTTGATTTCATGCTGCCGGAGGTGATCGCGACCAGTGAGGCCAACGAAGGACTGCTTTTCATCCGCCGCGACGATGAAGGAACAAGTGTCCGGCACCTTGTTTCGACGACCCTCGGCATCGCGGTTCATCCCGATGGTGGCTCGCTGAAGCTTTCGAAAATCCAGCCGAATGCCCGCCTGGTCATTGCAACATGGAAAGGCGAACTCGCGGATGCGGCGGCGGCGGAGGAAGGCCTGAAAGCAGCGCTCCAGTCTGCTGCCCGGCCTTCTTCGCTGATCACCGGCGGACCCTCGCGATTTCCGCAAACCATGAAGGTCGCCGGCAAACTCAACGCTGATCCTGCCGCAAGTGGTGGAGCATACGAAATCGACGAC
Source organism: Luteolibacter sp. (assembly GCA_031419215.1). GTDB lineage: Bacteria > Verrucomicrobiota > Verrucomicrobiia > Verrucomicrobiales > Akkermansiaceae > Luteolibacter. Next base: position 4,677 of record JANOKL010000287.1, read on the forward strand.
ATTCCGGTGCCGTCGGAGAATCCCTATCACGCGCCGATGACGCTGAGCGGCATCGCGTTTGATGCGAAGGGCATCGCCTACCTTTCAACGCTCGTTGGGGATGTTTGGAAAGTTTCGGGATTGAGCGGAAATCTCCAACAAATCGAATGGAAACGTTTCGCCAGCGGACTCGATCTGCCCTTGGGAATTGCGGTGGTTGAGGGTGTGCCCTTCATCAACACGCGCCGCAACATCCTCAAGCTGCACGACCTGAATGGCGACGGGGAAGCCGACTTTGTGGAGCGTTTCAACCAGATGGACCTGCCCACGTCCGATGCCACCGGCCACGACCTTCAACGCGATGCGGCGGGCAATTTCCATTTCAACGCGGTCTCGGGCACCTATCGGCTGAGCCCGGATGGCAAGGTGCTTACCAAGACCGGCCACGGCTCGCGAAATCCCTTCGGGCTCGGCGTGCGGGCGGATGGCCTAGCGCTTTCCGATTCCTCCGAAGGCGAGAACAACGGCACCTGCACGATCTTCGAATCCGACTCTTTCGAAAACGCCAATTCATCCGCCAAGCTCCGCCGGATCCTCCATCTCCCGCGCGGCGTCGACAATTCGCCGGGAAGCCGCTTGTTCCTCAATGAACCGCGCATGGGTCCGATCGGAACTGAAATCCTCGGCGTCAGTTTCGGAGCAGGCGTCTGGTATACAATGCTTCGGGATGCTGTGAACGGGACTCCACAGGCCGCGATCATCCCGATGCCGGGTGAGCTTTCCAGCGGTGCCTGCCGCTTGGCGGTGAATCCTGTGGACGGACAGGTGTTTGTCGCCGGACTCGATGGCTGGGGCGACTACGGAGTGACCGAAGGCTGCCTTCATCGGCTTCGATTCACCGGCCGGGAAGTCACGAAGATCACGGGATGGAAGGCCTGTCGAAATGGAATCGAACTCCGCTTCAACCATCCGATCTCAACTCCGCAGAAGAGCGCGTTTTTCGCCCAGCAATGGAACGTCATCGACTCCGCCCAAACCTACGGCTCACCCGAATACTCGGTGATTCATCCGGAGCAGATCGGCCATGACCGATTGGAAATCCGCTCGATCACCGCCCTGCCAGACCGGAAGTCCATTTTCCTCGAAATCCCCACCCTCCAGCCCGCGATGTGCACGCAGGTGTTCGGAAAGCTGACTGACGCCGACGGAAAGCCGGTGAACGTCGACCTCTACGCCACCTTCAACCGCCTGCACCCGGACTCTCCTGCCGCTGCGCCCGCACCGTCCGGAAAACCCGACACTCTCCGCGTCCCGGAAAAGCCTGCCAACGGCAACACCGCCCAACAGCTCGTCGAGCACTTCGACAAGCTCGCCGGCCGCACCACCGCCGCCCGACCGGTCGGACCGGAAACCCCTCGGCCATCCGAACCCATCACCTTTCGCTGGCTCAGAGAATCCCTGATCGAAAAGCAATGCCTCCCCTGCCACATGACCGGCACCCAGCACGACCTTTCCACCTACAAGGGCATCCTCGCGAAGGTGAACCTCGCGGAGCCCGCCAAGAGCCCGATCCTCGGAATGATCGGCACGAAAAGCATGCCGCCCTACCCGCTTCCCACCGTTGCCCCCGGCATGCAGCAGACCCTTCTCGACTGGATCAAGGCCGGCGCACCGGAATAAAGTCCGACTCATCTTCAAGCTTGGACCTTTCCAAACGCGGTGCTCATGCTCCGGACATGGACGCGATTGAAAAAGCCCGCCGCGTGATCGGCATCGAGACGGAGTCCCTGCAACGGCTCGCGGATCGGCTCGACACCTCGTTCAGCAATGCTGTCGACCTGCTCAAGGACACCCTCGATCGCCGCAACAAGATCGTCGTCGTCGGCGTCGGGAAATCCGGAAACATTGGCCACAAGATCGCCGCCACGCTCAATTCCACCGGCGCCACCGCCGTGGTCCTCAATTCCCTCAACGCCCTCCACGGCGACCTCGGCCTGCTCTCCGATGGCGATGCGATCATCGTGCTTTCCTATTCCGGAGAGACCGTGGAAATGCTCGACCTGCTCCCCTTCATCAAGCGCTTCGACGTTCGCCTCATCGCCCTCACCGGCAAGACCGACTCCACCCTTTCCCGTCATTGCGACATCACGCTCGACACCTCCGTCGAGCGCGAAGCCTGCCCGCTCAACCTCGCGCCCACTTCCTCGTCCACCGCCATGCTCGTCATGGGCGACGCCCTCGCCATGGTCCTGTTAGAGGCCCGCGGCTTCACCGAGGAGGACTTCGCCCGTTACCATCCCGGCGGCGCGCTGGGCCGGGCCCTGCTCACGAAAGTTTCCGACATCATGCGCATCGGCAGGGAGCTCGCCACCGTCGGCGAGACCGCCACCATCCGCGAGGTCCTCGCTGCCATGACCGCCGCCCGCTCCGGGGCCTGCCTGATCCTGACGGAAAGCGGTGCGCTCGCCGGGATTTTCACCCACGGCGACTTCGCCCGCTGCTTCCAGCAGAATGCCAACATCGCCGACCACCCCGTCGCCGACTTCATGACGCGCAAGCCGGTCAGTGTCCACGCCGACTCCCTCGCCGCCGAAGCCGTCAAAACCATCGGCCGTAACCGCATCGATGACGTCGTGGTGCTCGACGCCGACGACCGCCCGGTCGGCCTCATCGACAGCCAAGACCTGGCGCGGTTGAAAATCGTGTGAGCCGCCACAAACGGCCCCTTGATTCTTTAACTTTCCCAAAGTATCAAGGCGGCCTCCGAATGGCCCGGCCCCGCACCATCAAGCTTTCCGACCGACTGTCGAAAAACCGTCGGCGTGAGCGGCTTTCGTTCGGCGAGGTCCTTCGCGGTGCCAACCAGCGCGCCCACGATCAGGCCAACCGCCGGATCGGAAAGCGCGGCCAGAAGTCGATCCAGGCCGCCATCGCCTCCTCCGGCCCGGCATCGTCCGCCGCCCCCGCGATCGAGCACGACCTGGAGCACATGCCCTTCATCAACCGCCTCATGCGGTGGATCTGCGGCCTGATCCTGATCCCCTTCGGCTGGGTCACCACCTGGACCTTTTTCGGGCAGTTCTCCCACGCCGCCATCGACCGTGGCTTCTGGCAAACTTCCGCATTCTGGTACTTCGCCACCGGCTCCCTGCTCATGGCGGGTTGGTTTCTTTCCGGCCTGCTCCAATCGGTATTCCTCTACCTCTACGTCCTCGGCCACGAGCTCACCCACGCGATGTTCGTTTACCTTTTCCGGGGAAAGGTCACCGACTTCCACGTCAGCCTCGAAGGCGGCTACATCACCACCAACAAGACCAACCTGGTCATCGCGCTCTCGCCGTATTTTGTGCCGTTCTGGTCGGTCGTTGCCGTCGCGATCTTCATGCTCTTCCGCCACACCACCGGCCTGCCGGCGCATGCTGAAAAGGTGCTCTTCGCCACCATCGGCGTCACCTGGACCTTCCACTTTGTCTGGACGCTGTGGATGATCCCGCGTGACCAGCCGGACCTGAAGGAAAACGGCACCTTCTTTTCCCTCGTGGTCATCTACCTGGCCAATCTCCTCGTCATGGCCCTGCTTCTCTGCCTCGCCGCCGAATCCCCCTGGCAAAGCGCCAAGGACTTCGCCCACGAATGGATGCGCCACGCCGCCGTCTGGAGTGAGATGGTGTGGCGCTGGTTCCGCGAGGGGAGGTAAGAGTCGAAAGTCTCAAGGTCGAAGGTCACAAAACCCATTCTCTGGGATTTTCAGACTTTGGACTTTCAGACCTTCGACGTCTCACAAAACCGTCACCCTTCCGAACCCGCCGATTTGGGAAAAAAGGTTAAGTTCCGCGTGTTGATCCCTCACACGCCATGAACGACCTCCTCCACCCTGCGTCCATCCCCGACACCACCCCGATCGCTTCGGAAATCACCCTCGGCGATTTCTGGGACTCCGCCGCCGTCGCCGAGCTCATCCGCTCAAAATCCGACCAAGGCGAAACCCCGGCCTTTCTGTTTCTAGGGAAATCCGAAACCGCCCTACTCCGCGACCACCTCGCGGAAGC
>JANOKL010000288.1:0-3717 GCA_031419215.1 Luteolibacter sp.
CAATGAGGGCGGATGAAATACGGGAGATGTCGTAGATGGACTGATCCGCCAGCCGTCCGAGCACCACATTGCGGCGGACGATGGCGGAGTCCGGACGTTTCAATGGATTGAGCCGCGACGGAGCCTGCGGAAGCCCGGCGAGCAAGGCGCACTCGGCCAGCGAGAGATCGGAAAGGGGCTTCTGGAAATAGAAGCGAGCGGCTTCCTTCGGCCCACGACGCAGGTTGCCGTAGTCAAGGCGGTTCAGGTAGGCGGTGAGGATCTCCTGTTTCGACCAGGTCATTTCCAAACGCCGGGCCCCGATGAGTTCGCTGACCTTCGCGGCGAGCGCGCGTTTCACCGGAGGGCGGGAAATTTTCACCAGCTGTTGAGTGATGGTGGAGGCCCCGGACACGACACGACCCCGCGACAAGAGATCACGAGTGGCGCGCGAGGCAGCGAGGAAATCAAAGCCGCCATGGGAAAAGAAGCGCTTGTCCTCGGCGGCGAGGGTGCAGGCGATAAAGTCAGGCGGCAGCTCGTCGAGCGCCACCGGTTGCCTGCGGGTGAAATCCGGCAGGGTCAGGCGGGTGATGGGCTCGCCATGCCGATCAAGCAGCACCGGCGAGGCATCAGGATGTTTCAACAGATCCTCTGGAAGAGGAATTGCGAAAGGCAGGGCGAACCAGACGATCGCCCACAGGGCCACAAGCACGAGCGGAATGCGCACGCGCTTGCGGCGGAGATGGACACTGAAATTCAAGTTTTCAGGTTCAAGTGTTCAGTTTTCAGGAAGACAACAGAGGCCTCCTGGCCCCTCGAAAGGTCGAAGGGCCAAGAAGGCGGATCATTTCGAGTGGAACACCCGCGACGCCGACAGCGCGTAGTTCTCCGGATCATACATCCACTCGACCTTCGCAGGTGGAGCCGTGGCTTCTCCGGCGACCGTGCAACGCACGAGGTAGGTCACCGTGTAGGTGCCGCTGCGCCAGACGCGGTCGAGGTAGAACACGGCACGATCCGAGCGCAGTTCGCTGTGGGAAATCTGCCAGTCGCGTTCGCTGGTGGCAGGTCCGTTGGCGGACTTCTGGCTGGCGAAGTCGCTGTTCACGGTTTCGAAGATCGCGGGCAGCGGATCTTCGATCACAAGATAGCGGCTGTCATCCTTCGGCAGGGTCACCCGCAGCGAAACCTTGATCAGGTCGCCAACAGCGGGCTTGTCGAGTGGCTCGGTGGTCCCGTCCGGCTTGACCCGTTCATGGAAACGAGTGATCTCCAGGCCATTGCGGGCAATGGGCTGCATCGGCACGATGGCGGGCTTCGAGGCGATCGTTGCGCGGACCATCGCGATGCCATCGGACTTCACCGACAGTTTCAATCCGGCACCGGTCTTGAACGAACGGCTGGCCACAGGCGTCTCCTTGGACAATTGGACCGAGGAGGTTTCCTGACCATTGCCCAGATTGATCGCGACGGTGTCGTCACGACCGGTCTCCGTTTTCGCATAGGCGGAAAGCGCGAGCAGACTCCAGCCGTTCATCCACGTGGTACGCCATTCACCGTAGGGATTGCGGTCGCGCATCAGCTTGTCGACCGCTTTGCCCAATTCCGGATCCTGAGGAGCCAAGGTGGCGGAGGCGAGGAGGTTGAGCGCCTCGTCCGGGTTCCACGGCATCCACGAATCGTCCTTCGCTTTGAATGGCTTGTTCGATTCGAGAACGGCAAGCGCGGCAGCCTTGTCCTCTCCGTTCGCAGCCATCGCGAGAGCGAGGAAACAACGACCACGCGGCGGCACGGTTTCGAGTCGATCGCGCAGGGTATTGTGATACGCGGTCTGCGGTTTCCCCAGACGCGCCAATACCCAAAGCCCACGTGTGGCGATCTCCATTTCGGCGGGCGACTTGATGTTGGAAAGTCCGCGCAGCGAAGCGATGAGGTCATTGCCGAGCAGCTCCAGAGAACTGTCCGGAATGCTCGCGCCAGCTTCCTTCGCCATCACCAGGCCGAGTCCGGCATACGACGTCGCCCAGTCGACACGATCCCGACCACCCGGCCAGTAGGCAAAGCCACCGGTCGGCAGTTGCATCGAGAGCAAGCGATCCACACCGGCCTGGATGGCGGTTTTGACCTTTTCATCGGAGATCGCCGCAAACCGCGGCACCACCGGGCGCAGCGATTCGACCGCGAACCACGGCATCAGCGACGAGGTCGTCTGCTCGACGCAGCCGTGTGGATAGGACAGCAGATAGTGGATCGAGGCACCGGATTCCAGCAGCAGGGACCGCGAGAATTCGAGTTCAATGTCGCCCTTACCTTCCAAAAGCGCCGGATCGAGCAAGCCATGCAGCTCATCTCCAATGCCGGATTTCTCCAGCTTCACGAGCTTCGACTGACGAATCAGTGGCATCGGGTAGCTCACCGGAAAGCGGGTCTCCACCAGATCGGACATCTTCTTGGCGAGGATCGTAGTTGGTGGGTTGCCATCCAGCGTGACCGGCACGGCGCGGAACGTCAGCACGGCTTCCCCCTCGGATTCCACGGCGATTTCAAACGGGATGGTCTGCGAGGCTCCGGGAGCCAGGGTGACCGTTACGTCGTTTTCCGAGAGCAGGCGATAGACTGGTGCGTTGGTGGCCTCACCAGGCATGAGCGTGACCTTCCAGACTCCCGTGTAGGACGAGGCATTCTGGACGAGCACCTGCGGCTTCAACTGGTCGGAAACGTTCGCGAAACGCGTCGCCTTCGGTTCCAGCATCAGCGGCTTGTTCACCACGAAGTCGGTGCGGACGCTGCCGAAGCGCGAGGCGCCCTCCGTGGCCACCGCGAGCACGCGATAGCGGGTCAGCGTGTCCGGCACTTTGAAGCTGTGTCGGAAATGCCCCTGCTCATCCGTCACCAGCGTAGGTGCCCAAGTCGCACAAGGATCGAAGTTCTTCCGCAGCAGATCAGACAGATTTGCTCCGAATTCATCCCCGCCGCCGACGAAGAAGCCCTTGTTGAAGAAGCTCTGGTTGTCGGGATCTTCAGCGATGAACTGGTCCAGCGAGGTGCCGGAGTCCACGGTCAGAAGACGCGGATCGTGGAAAAAGCCCAGCGGGTCGGGATTCTCATAACCCATGACCGCCAGTGTGCCTTCGTCTTCGGCGTAGAGAGTGACCTCCGAGCCCTTGACTGGGGTGCCGTCGGCACGTGTCACGGTGCCCGAAAGCACGACCTCGTCCCCGGGACGGTAGGCTGCCAGCATCACGGCCCCATTGGTGGAAACCGGAACAGTATCGGCCGAATTCTCAGCCTTCACCTCGACAGCCAGACGGTTCAAACGATCCTCGACCGTCAGTTCACAATACCCGAGCCGTAGCTGCGGTTCCTTGAACTTGCGGCCGGAGTCCTTCGAGCCCTTTACCACCAGCACCGAGACGAACGCGTTCGGCGCATCGGCATCCGTCACCGGAATTTCGATCACCGGGTTGTCGGCCTTCAGTTGAATCACGAACGAGCGCAGCACGGACTCGCGCTCGACGGTGACCAGTGCCGTGCCCTCGATCGGGGAAAGCACCAGGATCCGCGCGGTTTCGCCGGGCTTGTAACTCTTCTTTTCGGCGACGAGCTTGATCTTCATCCCGTCCTCGTAGGCCCACGGATACTCGTTGCTACCGTAAACGTAGTAGGAGGTCGTGGTGGCGAAGGGATGTCCTGCGGCGTCCTTGCCCTTGAGGGTCAGGAAATGCAGGCCGGTCC
>JANOKL010000289.1:0-19762 GCA_031419215.1 Luteolibacter sp.
CCGCATCCCGAAACTCCGGAAATCGCAGCTTCGGCACCAGCGAGGGCTTTGCCTCTCCCTTCGTGGCGATGGTCTTCGTCTTACTGCTCATACGCGCTGAGTCCTGAGATGTCGCGGCCACCGGCGCGTTTGGTGAGGAGGGGGTGCAGGTCGGCCATGAGGGCGAGTTCGGCCTGGGTGCGGGCTTTCCAGCCGAGGTCAAGTGGGACCATGAGGTCGCTGAGCTGCTCGCCATCGAAGATCATGCGGTCGAGGATGCCGTCCACGAAGGTTTGCAGGGCGGCGGTGGCGAGGCCGTGCCGCGCAGCGATGGCAGCGAGTTCTTTGGCGTCCTTCTCCGCCTTGAAGCGGGTGTAGCCGTCGCGGATGGCGGTTTCGCTGAGGCCTTCGCCAGCCTTGAGCGTGCCGATGTATTCGGCGATGTCGTCGCGCTCGTTCATGAACTTGGCATCGGCGCTGATGAGGCCGATGAGTTCCTCGCGGGTCATCTTCGACTTGCCCGGCCCCTTTTCCGAGAACTTGGCGATGAGACCCATGATGTAGTCGTAATCAATGACGGCGGAGGCGAAGAGCACGAACTCGAAGTCGATCTGATCCACGGGATCGTCGGAGCCGGGTTTGTCGCCGCCCTTGCCCTGCTGTTCCTTGAGCCGCTTGGCGGTTTCCAGATACTGACCCTTGAAGCCGCGGAGGTTTTCCTCGGGCAGCACCTGCTCGATGCTGGCTTTGTTTTCCTCGGTGAGGTCGGTGTATTGGTCGAGCTGGGTTTTGAGCCGCTGGACTTCCTTGAACTGGGTGCAGAAGGCGGCCTTGGCGGCATCGCCCTTCAGATTCGCCACGGCGGAGGGCGTGCAGTCGAGGCCCTGGGATTTCATGAAGGTGTCCAACTGCTGGACAGCGGCCTCCAACTTCTGGATGACGACGGGGGCTTTTTCCACGAGCCAGATTTCCCGTGCCTGCTCGCTGGATTTTTCCCCGGAGAAGAGGGCGATGGCGGCATCCACGGCGTCCTGCTGCTGGCGGAAGTCGAGGATGTTTCCGTAAGGCTTGGTGCCGTTGAGCACGCGGTTGGTGCGGGAGAAGGACTGGATCAAGCCGTGGTGCTTGAGCGTCTTGTCCACGTAGAGCGTGTTCAGGAACTTGGAATCGAAGCCGGTGAGCAGCATGTCCACCACGATGGTGATGTCGATCTTCTGCGCAGCGGGGAAATCGGAGTTCGGCCACTGCTGGTCCTTGATGCGCTTCTGCACATCCTGATAGTAGAGATCGAAATCGGAGATGCGGTGATTGGTGCCGTAGCGGGCGTTGTAATCGGCGAGGATGGTCTTGAGCGCTTCCTTCTTCTTCTCCGGCTCGACCTGATTGTCCTCCTGCTCCTGGGGCAGGTCTTCCTGGATCTGCTTCACATCCGGATCGCCCTCGGCGGGAGGAGAGAAGACGCAGGCGATGTTCAGCGGCTTGAAATCGGGATCGGCCGCCTGTTTCTCGGCCTGCATCGTCTTGAACAAGGCGTGATACTCGATGGCGTCATTGATCGACGCGGTGGCGAGGACGGCATTGAAGCGCCGATGGTCGGTGGAGGTATCGTGTTTCGCCAGGATGGCCTCGATGACGGCCTTCTTCGCGATGGCCTCGCCGGGCTTCGGCGGGTTCTTGCCCTCGGGCTTGAAGTAGTCGATGTGGAAGCGCAGGACGTTCCCGTCCTCAATGGCGTGAGTGATGGTGTAGGCGTGGAGGCGCTTCTGGAACAGGTCCTCCGTGGTGCGCATGGAGGCCGTGGTGTCCTCGATCTTCTGGAGGGAGGCGTTTTCATCGAAGATCGGCGTGCCGGTGAAGCCGAAGAGCTGGGCCTTCGGGAAGAACTCCTTGATCGCCTTGTGGTTCTCCCCGAACTGCGAGCGGTGGCACTCGTCAAAGATGAAGACGAGGCGTTTGCCACTCAACGGGGCCAGCATCTCCTTGTAGGTGGGCTGGTCGTTCTTGGCGCGCTGCTTGTTGCGCTTGCTGGTTTCGTCAAGGGCGAGGCCGAGTTTCTGAATGGTGGTGACGATCACCTTGTCGGCGTGGTTGTCCGAGAGCAGGCGGCGGACAAGCGCGGCGGTGTTGGTGTTTTCCTCGACGCAGCCTTCCTGGAAGCGGTTGAACTCCTCGCGCGTCTGGCGGTCGAGGTCCTTGCGGTCCACGACGAAGACGCACTTGTGGATGTGCTCGTTTTCCTTGAGCAGGGTGGCGGCCTTGAAGGAAGTGAGTGTCTTGCCGCTGCCGGTGGTGTGCCAGATGTAGCCGTTGCCGTTGTCGTCATCGATGCACGTGACCATGTGCTGCACGGCATAGACCTGATAGGGCCGCATGATCATCAGCTTCTGCTCGCTGGCGATGAGCACCATGTAGCGGCTGATGGTTCGGCCGAGGTCGCACTTCTTCAGGAAGCGCAGCGCGAACTCATTGAGGTGAGTGATCTTCTTGTTCTCCTCGTCCGCATACTCGTAAACCGGCAGGAAGCGCTCGTCGGCATTGAAGGCGAAGTGGCGGGCGTTGTTGTTGGCGAAGTAATAGGTGCGGTCGCGGTTGCTGACGATGAAGAGCTGCATGAAGCAGAGCAGCGTCTTGGTGTAGCCATTACCGGGATCGTTCTTGTATTCGACGATCTGCTCCATGGCCCGACGTGGATTCACCCCGAGGGTCTTCAGCTCGATCTGCACGCAGGGCACACCGTTGATGAGGATGAGCACATCGTAACGGTGGTGGCTGTTGTCCGTGTTGATGCGGAGCTGGTTGACGACCTCGAAGGTGTTTTTGCACCAGTCTTTGAGATTGACCAACGAGTAGTTCAACGGCGTGCCGTCGTCGCGGGTGAAGCTATTGATACTCCGCAGGATCTTGGAGGCCGCGAAGACGTCCGGGGTGACGATTTCATCCAGCAGGCGGGCGAACTCGGAGTCGGTGAGGTGGACGCGGTTCAGTGCCTGGAATTTCTCACGGAAGTTGGTTTCCAGCGTGGCGCGGTCGGTGATGTCCGGGCGATACTCGTATTTCAGCTTCTGAAGGGTGCCAATGAAGCCGTATTCGATGTGCTCTTCGCGCACCACCGAACTGGGGGAATCCTCAGGGTTAGAGTGATACGAAAACTTTGAGGTCATGCGGAGCAGGCCAGATTACCGATGGATTGAGGCGGCTGGAGTCAATCACCGCGACTGTTGCCCGACAACAGGATTTGCGGTCGAGGCCCGCCGACACGCTGATTTTACCGAGCGTTTACGGACGGGGGCAAGCGGGCGGAATAGGGTGGCCGCGTCATGAAACTCCTGCCCTTGCTTTGCTGCCTGCCGTTCGGATGTGTCCTCGCCGCTGATCCGATTCCGAATCCGAAGATCGACTATGTCGGTTTCACGGCTCTGGCCTCGGACCTGGAAAAGACCCGCGAGGCGAATCGGGTGAGCGAGGACGAGTTCATCCGGCTTTCAAAGGAACCCGGCACGGTGATCCTGGATGCTCGCAGCAAGGACCGCTACGAGGCGCTGCACATCAAGGGCGCGATCCATCTGGCCTTCACCGATTTCACCGAGCCAGCTCTGCGGAAATTGATCCCGGACACCGCGACGCGGATCCTGATCTACTGCAACAACAACTTCGAGAACGAGCCATTGAATTTCCCCAGTAAGGAGTTGAGGGTCGCGCTGAACATCCAGACCTTCATCAACCTCCACGCTTACGGCTACAAGAACGTCATTGAGCTGGGGCCGCTGCTGGATGTGAAGAAAACGAAGATCGAGTTTGAGGGCACGGACGTGCCAAAGCACTAAATCCAAAATTCTAAAGTCTAAACGAAGAGAATGAGGAAGATGCGGCAGAAAAGAACCTTCTTTCGTTTTGAATTTAGTGCTTAAGATTTAGTGCTTTCCACCCCTATGAGCGACATCACCATCCTTGTCATCGAGGACGATCCGGCGGTCCGACGCGGGGTCGTCGATGTGCTGGAGTATGCCGGATATCGCACGCTGGAAGCGGGTGACGGTCATGCGGGGATGGAGCTGGCGCTGAAGGCGAATTACCGGCTGCTGCTGCTGGATCTGGTGATGCCGGGGCCTTCGGGTTTCGACATCCTCCAAGCGATCAAGCGCAAGCGACCCGGCCAGGCAGTGATCATCCTTTCCGCACGCGGCGAGGAGAACGACCGCGTACGCGGCCTCACCACCGGGGCCGATGACTACGTGGTAAAACCTTTCAGCATGAAGGAGCTGCTTGCCCGTGTGGATGCGGTGCTGCGCCGGACCTGCGAGCGTGCCGCGCCATCGGACGAGCGTCCGGTGCCGGGTGGCACGGCGGATTTCAAGGAACGCGTGATCCGCTTCGAGGATGGACGCACCGAGGATCTTTCGGAACGCGAGGCCGACCTGCTGCGCTACCTGATCGACTCCCAGGGCCGGATTGTTTCCCGCGAGGAAATACTGCGCCACCTGTGGGGGCTCGATCCCGACCGGACGGAAACGCGGACGATCGACATGCACGTGATGCACCTCCGCACCAAGCTCCGCGACAAGGATCAGCGGATGGTCGCGACCGTGCGTGGCAAGGGCTATCAGTTTCTAACAGAATCAAAGACGTGAGAGCGCCAAAGATCTTCTGTGTGTGGACGGCGCTCGGGCTCTGCGCCGTGATGGTGCTTGGAGCGATGACCTGGCTGACCCGCAGCGTACTGTCCTCCGAGCGGGATCGTGCCATGGCGGAGTCCCGCGCGGATCTGGAGGAAAGGACACGCCTTGCGTTGTGGCGCATGGATGCCGTTGGCGCGGCGATCTTGCTGGGAGAAAACCAGCGTCCACCCACCGACTACTCGGATCCCACGGAAGACTCGCCGCTTCTAACAGGGAATGATCCGCTGGTGAAATTGCATTTCGAGATCGGGCAGGATGGTCGCCTGCGCTCGCCGGGAATCAAAGGTCCTTCCATGTTGCCACCCGTCGTGATGGCGGAAAGAATCGGGCGGCTCAAGGAGCTGCAGGGCGTGCTGTCGGCGAACCCTGTGCCCGGCGATGAACTCAAGCTGCTCAGTTGCGCGGTCGAGGTGAGCGAGAATGCCTGGCAAGCGCTTTCGAAGGACGCCTCTGTTGCGAAGATCGGAAACAACGACCTGCGCATCAACAATCCGGCTTCGAAGAACCGTGGCGACACCACCTATCAGACGAATTTCAACCAGGTGGAAAAAGCGCAGCGGGCAAAAGCCGTCGAGCAGCAGTTCGACAACGGCAGCAACTCATTGCCCCAGCAGTTGCTGTCTGCAAACCTGAGGCAGGGCAGCGACGGGCGGGAAATCAAGGAGATCGGCCCGATGCGGGTGGTTTGGATTGGTGGTGAGTTGTTTCTCCTCAGACAATTGACCCTGGTTCTGCAGGAAGGGGAGCCGGAGGGTTCACCTACGGTAGAGAAGGGGATCCAGGGAGTTTGGCTGGATGTGAAACAGGTGAAGGAACGTCTGCTCGCGGAAGCTGCCGACCTGCTGCCGAAAGCCGGGCTCGTATCTCTAACAGGTCAATCGGATCCGCTGGCACTGGTGTCGTTTCCACTGCTTCTTCAGAGAAATGAATCGCCCGTGATCGAGGCCACGCCGCTGAGCCTGCCGCTGCTTGTTGGCTGGGCGGCGGTGATTGTCGCGCTGGCGACCGCTTCGCTGCTGGTGCGCGGGGTGATGCGGCTGAGCGAGCGTCGCGCCTCCTTCGTCTCCGCCGTGACGCACGAGTTGCGGACCCCGCTCACGACCTTCCGCCTTTATTCCGACATGCTGCAAAGCGGCGCGGTGAAGGAGGAAAAGCGTGGCAGCTACCTCAGCGTCCTTTCACGCGAGGCCGACCGGCTTTCGCATCTTGTGGAAAATGTCCTGGCCTTCTCCCAGATCGAACGCGGCAGCGCCCGCTCCGCCGTGCGGGTGACGAACGCCTCTGACTTGCTGGAACCGATGCGCGAGCGCTTTGAATCCCGGCTCATCACGGCAGGAATGACGCTGGAAATGAACCTCACCGGTGAAGCCGCCTCGGCGCCCATGAAAGTCGACGCGGCGGCGGTGGAACACATCCTATTCAACCTCGTCGACAACGCCGCGAAGTATGCGTCCGGAGTGCAGCCACCGATGCTGTCGATCCGCATCGCGCGCAATGGAGCCCGCATCGAAATCCATGCGGCCGATCATGGTCCCGGCATCGTCAGCAGCGAGCGCAGCCGCATTTTCCAGGCCTTTCACAAGTCAGCCCACGAGGCAGCGGAGTCAAAGCCCGGCGTCGGTCTCGGCCTCGCGCTTTCCAGGCGTCTGGCAAAGTCACTCGGTGGCGACCTCACGTGCAAGTCGTCCGATCAGGGAGGCGCGTGCTTCGTGCTTTCGCTTCCCAGCACGCAGGCCTGATCACTCCGTCAGCGCGGTATCCAGCATCTGCTCGTAGCGCTTGATGTATTCCGCCGCCGTCGCCTCGTGGTTGAAACGGGCGGTGGCTTCCTTCATCACGCGGGCGAGCTGGCTTTCCCGCTCCTTGGTCGGCAGGTGATAAAAGCGCATGGCCTCATCCACGGTCCATCTCAGCCCGGCGGCATTGAAGTGCTGGAAGAGGAAGCCATTGCCGCGGTTGTTCTCGAGGTCGAGGTGTTCGACGGTGTCGTGCAGGCCACCGGTGTCGTGCGCCAGGGTGAGGCCACCGTATTTCGGCGCGATCATCTGCGGCAGGCCACAGGGCTCGAACGACGACGGCATGAAGATGAAATCGCTGGCCGCATAGGCGAGATGCGAGAGCTCCTCCGAGAAATCCCGGATCGCCACGCGGTCGTGCAGGCGATGCTGATCGACGATCTGATGGAAATGCTTCTGGAACGATCCGTTTGCCACCACGGCGATCTGAAGGCCTTCGTTGGCGTAGTCGCTGACGACCTTGTAAAGGATGTCTGTTAGAAGCTGGCACCCTTTCTGCACCGGATCGAGCCGTGAGGGCCAGAAGAACAGCGGGGCCTCGGGATCGACCAGCAGGCCGACGCGTTCCTGGAAGCGCTTCTTGTTGGCCTTCTTGCCGGCGATGAGGTTTTCCACGCTGTAGTGGTCCTTGAGGTAGGGATCGGTCTCCGGGTTGAAGTCGCCGTCCGGTGCGTTGAGGATGCCGGTCGCGCAACCGGCATTGGCCTTGGCCCAGAGCTCGTGGCGGAGGTGACCGGGGATGTGCTGGTGGCAGCCGTCGATGACCTCGCTGAGGAACTTCGGGCTCACCGTGTTGACGTGGTCGGCCGCGAAGATCCCGCTGGCGAGGAGATCGACCGGGTTGTGGGCCCGCGTTTCCTCATACGAACTCGGTGGACGTGTGTAATAAAGATACTGCCAGAAATCGGCGGCATCGATTCCGCGATCCTCGATCTGCGCCAGCGAGAGCCGCTCGGTGTGGATGTTGTGGACGGTGAAAAGCGAGGGGATGCCGTGGCGTTTCGCGGCGGCGGGGATCAGGCCGGTCATCCAGTCGTTGCAATGGATCAGGTCGGGCCGGACCTGGGGGATCGTGTGGTTGATCACCTCGCGCTGGAAGGCCAGCGAGATCAGGTGGTTCTCGGTGCCGTAAACGCTGGACCGGTGGTAAAACACGCGGTCTTCGGCGAGGTGGATGCGTTGCTCCGGCAGCGAGCGCGAGACCTTCTCATACTCCAGTTCGAACACGTTGGCGACGTCGAGATGGAACATCCGCCGGTAGTTAGGCAACGCCACGTGGACGTCCGCGCCCTGATCGTAGAGCGCCTTCACGAGCGAGGCGGAAACATCGGCCAGGCCCCCCGCTTTTGCCGACATCCGTTGGGTCAGGTTCCCCATCCCGTCCGGCAGATAGGTGATTTCCGGCGTGACGACGAGGATGCGGGGTTTGCGTGGGGCCATGGAGGACACAGAATGAAATGGATTTCCCTCATGCCTAGTGGGTTTGTCAACCGAGGGCAAGAGGGCTTGGAAAGAAATCCAAACAATGTGCCGGGTGAGCAGTGATCTGTGATCGGAGAAGACGCTTCGTTTTGAATTTAGTGCTTGGGATTTCGTGCGTCCCGCCTGTTGGATGATGGGGTGAAAACACTTCTCACCCTGCTCCTCGCAATCCCCGGCATTTCCCTAGCCCAGGAGTCGATCGAACGCCTCGACCCCGCCCTTGATGCGATCTTAGCCACGGACGTGAAGATCGAGACGCTGTGTCAGGGCTTCGAATGGGTCGAGGGCCCGGTCTGGGACGCGGCGGGCAAGCGCCTGCTGTTTTCCGATGTCCCACGCAACACGATCTATCAGTGGAAGGAGGGCGACAAGGAAGCAGCCGTTTTCATGAAACCCTCCGGCTACACCGGCGTGGCCGACTACAGCAAGGAGCCCGGCTCGAATGGTCTCGCGATCGATGCCAAGGGCCGCCTGTTTTGTTGCGAGCATGGCGACCGCCGCCTTTCGATCATGGCACCTGGCGCGGGAAAAAAGACGCTCGCCGATTCCTGCGACGGTGTGCGCTTTAACTCCCCGAACGACCTTGCCATCCACTTGAACGGCGATGTTTACTTCACCGATCCGCCCTACGGCCTGCCCGGCGGCGCGATGAGCGAGGTACGCGAGTATCCTTATCACGGCGTCTTCCGAGTCACGCCGGCGGGGAAGGTCACGCTGATAAGCCGCGAACTTGAGCGGCCGAACGGCATCGCGCTGTCAGCGGACGGAAAGACCCTTTACGTCGCCAACTCCTTTCAAGCCCGCCCGATTCTCATGGCCTTCCCCATCAAGGAAGACGGCAGCGGCGGCGAGGGCCGGGTCTTCTTCGATGCCAGCAAGCTCAAAGGCCCCGGCGGACCCGATGGCATGAAGGTCGATGCGAAGGGCAATGTCTTCGCCACTGGGCCCGGTGGCGTGCTGATCCTCGATCCCGCTGGGAAATTGTTAGGCCGCATCCTCTGCACTCGAGCGACCGCGAACGTGGGATTCGGCGAGGGCGGAAAGACGCTTTTCATCACCTCGAAGGATCGGGTGCTGCGGGTGGCCTTGAAGTAAATTCCTGTTGAAAGAAGGTCCAGCCAGGCGGCTTATCCGCGGTGACTTTTTGCTTATGATTGCTCGCGCCATTTCCCTCTGCCTGTGGGTGCTTTCCCTGTCCGTCCTTCGTGCGGAGGAGACGCCGGGTTTCCGTGATCTCTTCAACGGCAAAGATCTGAGCGGCTGGGTGGATGTGAACACCAGCCCACAAACCTGGAGCGTGAAGGATGGGCTGCTGGTGTGCAGCGGGAAACCGATCGGCGTGATGCGCTCGGAGAGGCAGTATGAGAATTTCATTCTGGAGATCGAGTGGCGGCACATGAAGGCGGGCGGAAATTCAGGCGTCTTCGTTTGGAGCGAAGGTCAGCCGCCGGCGAAGGGTCCCTTGCCGAAAGGGATGGAAGTGCAGATGCTGGAGCTGGAGTGGCCGAAGCTGAATCCGGAAGCCGATGGCCAGCTCCGTCATCCGGGCTTCGTGTCCGGCGAGCTCTTTGGAGCCAATGGCCTCACCGCCACCCCCGACCACCCGCGCGGCGAGCGCAGCATGTCCAGCGAGATGCGCTGCCTCGGCAAGGGCGAATGGAACACCTACCTGGTCGTCTGCGTGGATGGCGTGATC
The DNA here is from genome assembly GCA_031419215.1 of Luteolibacter sp. Taxonomy (GTDB): domain Bacteria; phylum Verrucomicrobiota; class Verrucomicrobiia; order Verrucomicrobiales; family Akkermansiaceae; genus Luteolibacter. The sequence goes on from JANOKL010000289.1 coordinate 9,630, forward strand.
AAGCTTTCGATCAACGGCAAGTTCGTCAACGGCATGCGCGAAGCGAGCGTGAGAATGGGTTACCTCTGCCTGGAATCGGAAGGCTCGGAAATCCATTTCCGCAAGATCCGCCTGATGGAGCTGCCGGGTGGAAATGCCACGGCGGAACAGACGGCTCCGGTGGTGGAGAAGTAGCCGGAGTGAATGGCAAAATGGTGCTTGGTTACGACCGTTTGCGTCTTCTCTTTGTCCCCCCGGGACCATGGAAATTAGCCGGTGTGCGTCAGCCACCGGATAATTCACGCTCTGACAATTGCGCCCCGTAGGGTCGCCGGAACTGCGCATAGCCTCTGGAGTCTGACGCCCCTTCCGGGGCTCAATATTCTATGGATCAAAATCCGGTGGCTGACGCGCACCGGCTAATTTCCGATACCCCTTCGGGGCCTTGAAATGACACTGAAAGCCCGTCTTCACGATGGGGTTTCAAAGCTACATCCCAACCTCCCACACTGCGAAGAAGGCTTGTGCGGTCTCTGGATCGTTCAGCAGGACCGGTCCCCCGTCGAGACTGCCGGAACGGAAGGCATTGAGTTCGTCAGCGGACGAAACCTTGTTCGCCCGATGAATTCGGAAACATCCGCTGCGCTGTGGGGTGGATTTTTTCAGAAGCTCCAGCGCGATGCGCCCCATGGTCAGGCGGACGTTGAGCTCGACGACATGCTTGAGGGAGAGGCTGCCGTCGACGCGGCGATGAACCATCAGGTCGATCCCGAGGGGACCACAGTAGCCGGGAAGAAGTTCTGTTAGAGCGGCGGGCGCCTGTGTTTCGACGAAGTCGAGGATGCCCTGCTTGAACAGGAAGGCGGCGACTTCGGGTTCGAGGAGGGAGCCCCACTTCGGGCCGACGCGATTGCCAAGGAAACGGCCGGCGGCATCGTTCTCCATCACGGTGAGGCCGATCAGGTTCGCGTTCCCGGCGGCGTCCATTTCATACAGCGCTGAGAAATCGGCGACGCGATCGAGCCACGGCTCAACGACCACGGCGTGATGCGAGGCAAGCGTGCGTTCGAGCCATAGCCGCGTGTCGGCGTCCTTGCTCCCGTGGTTCACACGAAGATGACCGCGACCGGCGCAGGCGTGGACGGCTTTGACGAGGGCTTGGCCGGATTCGACATGGCGGGCGATCTCCTGCATCGCGTGATCGACCTCGCGGCAGACCGCTCCGCTTTCCTGTTCGAGGCCTAGCCGCTTTTCCAACTCGATGCCGATCTCTTTGGAAAACCAGAGCGAGGGGAGTGATTCGCGCCATTGCCAGGGGACGTTCGGCGAGACGTCGGTGGCGAGTGGCTTGAGCTGTTCGGAGGCATCCGGCGACCAAGCCCAGGGAAGCAGGCCACCAAGCTTGCGGTCGCGCAGGGTCTCGACACAGGTGATTTCCGGGAGATCGAAACCGGCGCGTTTCAGATAAGCGAGGTGCTCGTTCGAGGGTGGGCGGCGCATCAGCAGCACATCGTCGCGACGGCACACCGCGAGCATGAGAATTTCCAGATCCTCCTCCAGCGCGAGGCCCATCTTGTTCGGCTGGAAGGGCTTTCCGCTGACTGCGGACATCACCTGGTCTTCGGCTCCGGGATTGAACCAATGGACCACCGGCGTGCGGCCGCGCGATTGCTCGCAGACCTCCAGATGGCGGATGAAATCGTCATCGAGCCCGGCAAGCCGTCGGCCCTCTGTATTGAACGGCGCGAGTCCCTTCGCCTTTGCGGGAGCCAATGGAAAGCTGAGGCATTTCCCAAAGGCCTGCCAATCGCTGGAGCCCTGATCCTTCCAGCGGCGGAACCATTTCAAGCCGTGGCCCACGTGACCGATCTCGTCCTGATAGATCTTCTCCAGCACCGCAGCCGTCGACGTATCGCCCACCTCACGGAACAGCCCGGCGTAGTGCTTCGAAAAATCGAGGTTCGCCTGCTCGAAGGTCAGATTCAGCCGCGTGACGAAGTCCATCGGTGTCGCCATCGGCGCGATGAGCCGCCAGAAGTAGTCGTTCAGAGGCAGCTCCCCGAAGGCGATGCCGCACTCTTTCATGCGGCGCACATACATCAGCGTGTGCATCTGCTCCTCGCGCATCGCGGCATAGACTCCGGCGCGATAATCCTTCGGGGCATCGGGAAATTTCAAGAGCACCAGCGCCATCAGCTCGGAGGCCAGCAGCTCATGGTTCGCCAGGAAATGCAGCATGGTCCCGCGCTCACGATCGTCGTCGAGCCGATGAATGCCGGGAAACTCGACGCGCACACCTTTCGCGCAGATCCGCAGTTCATCCGGCCGACCCGGACCCGCCGGAGTCAGGATCGCCTTGCCGGGTGCATCATCCGAAGCCACCGCCGGGGCAAGCAGCAGCTTCTCCTCCAGCGTCTCCGCAAAGAGGATGCGTTCGGCGGCCTCGCGCATCTGCATGGACTACAGAAAGCACGAAATTCGAAATCTGAAATTCGAAACGTTCAGAACAAGGGCTGATGCCGGAAATCAAAGATCACCTTGCCAGCGCGGCCGCTTTCAATCGAACGGGTGATCGCGTTGGTGAAATCCTCCAGCACGAAGGTGGAATCGACCGGTTGCAGAAGTCGCCCGGCAGCGACTTCGGACGCGAGGAAACCATAGACCGCCGCGACCTCGGCGGGTGGGGCGTTCTCGACCCAGCGCGAGACCCACAGACCACGGAACTGGAGGTCCTTGAAGATGAGCAGGCCGTTCGGAATGGTCAGCGGCCTGCGGCCCATCGCGCCGTAGGTGATGTGGATGCCTCCCTCGTCAAGCAGGTTCATCAGGCGCAGGGCGCTGTCGCCGCCGACGGCGTTGAAGGCGAGCTTCGCGCGTTGCTGGCCGAGGATGGCATTCGCTTGGTCGAGGCCATCGTCGTCGTCGGTGAGAACTTGATCGGCACCCAGCGCTCTCAGCTCTCCGGCAAGCTCCGAACGTCTTACGAGATTCATCGTACGAATGCCCAGTGTCTTCGCGAGCTGGATCACGCAGCGGCCGACTCCGGAATTCGACGCGTTCTGGACAATCCAGTGTCCTGGCTCCGGCTGCTGGAATCCTGTTAGAAGCCGCCACGCGGTCGCCGGGTTCACCTTCAGCATCGCGGCCTGGAGTGGATCGACCATGACAGGCAGTTTGAAAAGCGTGTCGCCGGAGACTTGCGCATGCGTGGCCCAGGTCGCGGAACGGCGCAGGAAAATGGCGTGATCGCCCGGCGCGAAAGACGGATCGTGACTATCGATCACCTCTCCCACTCCCTCGATGCCGGGACACGCCGGCAACACAAGTTTGACGCCATAAGTGCCTTCAATGGTGTTGAGGTCCGCTGGATTGATCGGAGCCGCAAGCAGACGAAGACGGACCTCCCCTTCGCTCAACGGTGGGAGTTTGAGAGGCTCAAGCAAGAGAACCTCCGCAGGCTTTCCGGTCTGGTGGAAGACGAGGTGGTTCATGGGAAATTGGATAGGCTTGGCGCTTGGAAAGCTCCGCCACGATCAGGGGAACATGCCGCGCTGGGCCTTGGCGTCGGCAACCGTTTTGATGGCGATGGCCTGGGCGGCGACGCGTTGTGAGACGCCGTGCTTCGACGCGAAGGCGAGGACTTTTTCGAAGGTTTTCTGAAGCATGGTTTCGAGCTTCGAGAGCACTTCGCGCTCGGTCCATTGGAAGCGCTGGAGGTTCTGCACCCATTCGAAGTACGAGACGGTGACACCGCCCGCATTGCAGAGGATGTCGGGAATGACGAAGATGTCGCCGCGTGCGTCGAGGATCGCATCGGCCTCGGGAGTGGTTGGGCCGTTGGCACCTTCGGCAAGGATCTTGCAACGCAGTTTCCCGGCGTTTTCTCCAGTGATCACGCGGTCGAGCGCCGCCGGTGCGAGGACATCGCAAGGTTGGCAAAGCAGCTCATCGGGCGCGATGGCCTCCGACTCCGCGAAGCCGATGATGCTACCGGTTTTCGCGACGTGTTCCTTCAACTGGTAAACGTTGAGACCCTTGTCATTCCAGATCGCGCCGTTGACGTCCGAGATGCCGCAAACCCTGATCCCGTAACTGGCCATTGTGCTGGCAGTGTAGGAGCCGACATTTCCGAATCCCTGGATGACGGCCGTGGCGCCCTCGACGGAAAGGTTCTGCTTGTGGAGCGCGCTGGAAGCCAGGAAGGCAACGCCGTGGCCGGTGGCCTGCGTGCGTCCGGCGGAGCCTTGAAGGGTCAGTGGCTTGCCGGTGACGATGGAGGGCACGAAGTAACCTTGATGGGTCGAGTAAGTGTCGACGATCCACGCCATCGTTTGCTCGTTGGTTCCCATGTCCGGGGCCATCACGTCGATTTCCGGACCGATGAACGGCAGGATCTCCATGGTGAAACGCCGGGTCATCCGTTCGAGTTCGCCACTGCTCATGCCACGCGGATCACAAGCGATGCCGCCCTTTCCGCCGCCGTAGGGAAGATCCATGAGCGCACATTTCCAGTTCATCCACATCGCCAGCGCGGCGACCTCGCCGAGATCGACGGCCGGATGGTAACGCAGCCCGCCTTTCACCGGACCTCGTGTGAGATGGTGCTGCACGCGGTGCGCGAAAAACACCTTTACCTCGCCTGAATCAAGCTTCACCGGCACAGTGACGCTGATGAGGCGCTTCGGCCACTTGCAGCGCTCGCGAAGCTCCTCGCTGAGGTCAAGAAAGTCGGCCACACGGTCGAACTGGGTGGCGGCCATGCCGAAGACCGGGTTTTGCAGCAATTCCTGTCGCATGCCTGTTTATGGCCCACGCCAGAGTGGACGCAATCGAATCCTTGGTGGGTTCCAACAGAAAAGCCGCCGGGGTCACCGGCGGCTTTAGGGGGGACGTCATGTCACAAGCGCGATCAGGCTATCTCTTCCTGACCGAGGAGGTCTGGCTGCCACCGATGTCCGAGGTCACGGTGATCGTTCCGGGGTTGCCGCTCACGCCACTGACGACGAGTCGGTATTTTCCGAGATTCGCATTCCAGATCATCGTGCCGAAGCCAGCCACTTCGAGGGCAACACTCGGCGAAGCGGTGCTGGTCGATTCGATCGTGAGCGTGCCGGTGGAGCGCTTCCACTCGGCGAGGGTGACGGAAATGCTGTCGCGGAAATCGACTGCGAACAGGCCTTGGGTCGTATCGGAAAGAAGTACCTTTTCCCCGGCGACAGACACACTCCAAACGCCGTTGTAGCCGAGCCCACCGGTGGTCGGTGTCGTGTCGTAGCGACCGACCTCACGGAGCAGTCCAGCGGGGGTCAATTCGAGAATGCGGCAGCCGTCCATGAAGTTCGAGACGTAGACATACTTTCCCTTGATTTCCGCGCTGTGGATCACGGTGCCGGTGGGGCTGGTGAACTGCGAGGTCTGGGTCAGTGCGACCGTTGGCGAGGAGATGCTGCCAAGGTTCCAGGTGCGGCAGCCGATGGTGCTTCGGCCATCGGTGGTGACCAGCCATTGGCCATCCTCGGAGATCGCGGCATGGTAGGTGTTCGCGTTGGCATACTTGGTGTGGTTGAGCAGCGAGGTGGCGCTGACGAGTTCCTCAAGCTGGAAGTCGATGTGGCTGGCCGCGATGTTGCTCACGTCATGGATGGCGAAGCCACCATCCAGCCAGGTGGAAACGCAAACTCCATTCCGCACAGTGACGTCGTGAACGGAGCCCCAGATCAAGCCGTAGATCCCCGCAGGCGGACGGAGCGCATCCTTGTATTCCGGCAGCGCGGGATTGGTCACATCGAAGACCTCAACGGCATTGCTGATGGCGGAAGCGATGTAGGCGTAGGTTCGGCCGGCGGAAACATCGATGCAGAAGTTGTGAAGGCTGGCACCGAGGTGGAAGCCGGGACCCGCGCCCCAGGTGATCGTGCCGACGAGCGGAGGATTCACCGGATTCGCGGCGAGGTCATACATGAACAGACCGGTGTGCGGCGTGGCGCTGTTGTTTGGGACTTCATTGCCCACGTAGAGGATGTTTCCCACCGTCTCGACGTCCTGGATGTCGGTGTTTCCGACGCCTTGGTACGGCTGGATGCTTCCGACGTAAGCGGGGGCTCCTGCCCCGGAAATCCTGACGACTGAGACGCCTTCGCTGCCTCGGGCCTGATAAGCATAGTCGCCGGAGGCGCAGACTTCGGTGGTGCCCGCACCGCTCGCGACATTGAAGAGTGGGACGGTGTTTCGATTCTGGGCTGACAGCAGCGGAGCTCCGGCAGCGAGGGTGGCCATGACGCTGGCCAGGATGGGGATTCGTTTCATGATTTTGACAGGGGGTTTGGATGGTTCCGTTCCTTTCAAAAAGAATTCTCGGCAAAGGTTTCCACAAAGTTGGGGAAAAGTTTGGGCCCTGCGCATTTGGCTGATCGGCTGAAGTGAAGGTTTGCCCCGGTGGCGGTGCCCGCCCTACCTTTCCGCCGATGCAACCCCTTCGGACCGATGGAAAGTTTTTCCGCGCCGGGGAGGATCGCGTCCATCTCAGGGCGGTGACGTATGGGCCGTTTCCGGGCGGCTGGCCGGATTCGTTCGACGAGGACTTCACACGCATCAAGTCAGCAGGTTTCCGAGCGCTGCGGCTCTTCGATATGCCGGGACAAGCCTTGCTCGATGCCGCCATGGAGCACGGGTTGTGGGTCTTCGGTGGCTTGAAGTGGGCGGGTGGCATGGACTTCATCCGCGAGCCCAGGCATCTGAGCGGCGCGAGGGTCTCACTGGCGGAGGCGCTGCGAAAGACCCGCCATCATCCGGCACTTGCGGGCGTGTATGTCGGCAATGAGATCCCGACCGATGTGGTGCGATGGATCGGGCCCGTGAAGGTTCGTGAAGTGATCGAGTCGCTGATCGATCTCGGCCGGAGTCTCGCGCCCGAGCTTCTCTTCGCCTACGGGAACTATCCAAGCACCGAGTTTCTCGAACCGGAAAACGCGGATTTCACCGCTTTCAATGTCTATCTCGAGAACGAAGCTGCCTTTCGCCGCTACCTCCGCCGTCTGCATCACATCGCGGGTGATCGCCCGGTGATGATCTCCGAATTCGGGCTCGATTCGCGACGCAACGGGCTCGAAGCCCAAGCAGAGACGCTTGTCTGGGCGGGTCGTGCCGCGAGGGAGGAGGAGGCCGCGGGATTCACGATCTACGCGTGGAGCGACCGCTGGCAGAATGGGGAAAGATTGATGCACGACTGGGACTTCGGGCTCATCGACCGCAGCGGCCAGCCAAAGCCTGCGCTCAACGCCGTCTCAGAAACCACGATCCCCGATCTTCAATCTACAATCTTCTTCTCGGTCATCGTCTGCACCCGCAATGGCGCCGACCGCATTGGCAACTGCCTTCGTGCAATACAAGGCATGAGCGGTGCGGATTTTGAAACGATTGTCATCGATGATGGCTCGACTGATGGTACGGCGGATCTCGTAGTTGGAAATTTCCCGTGGGTGAAGCTGATCCGTCTGCGTCCCGGAGGCCTGAGTGTTGCGCGCAATGCCGGGGCCGCCGCTGCAATCGGAGAGGTTCTTGCCTTCACGGATGACGACTGCGAGCCGGATCGCGAATGGCTGATGCGCCTGCAACGTGTGTTTGCAGATGGACGTTTCTCGGCGGTCGGCGGGCCGAACCTCCCTCCTCCGGCTCGGTCGCTGGCGCAAGCGGTGGTATCCGCAGCGCCGGGTGCGCCGAGTCACGTGATGCTGGATGATGAAGAGGCTGAGCATTTGCCGGGCTGCAATCTGGCGGTGACCAAGAAGGCCTTCGATCAGGTCGGCGGCTTCGATCCGATCTTCCATACAGCCGGCGACGACGTCGATTTCTGCTGGCGGCTGCGGAGTGCGGGCCATCGGCTCGGCTTCGCACCGGGAGCCTTTGTCTGGCACTGGCGTCGCCCTTCCTTGCGGACCTTTCTCCGGCAGCAGCGCGGTTACGGAGAAGCGGAGCGACTTCTGTTAGGCAAGCATCCGCAGCGCTTCACTGCAAACGGCGACGCGATCTGGGCTGGCTTCGTTTACAACGGCGGGCCATTGCGCGCGACCGGTGGCTCGGTGATTTACCATGGGCCGATGGGGATGGCGGGCTACCAATCGGTCGTCTCCGGAATGATGCCGCTGCGGGGGATCGAGCCACGATTCGATTCATCGCTGGCGAGAATTCTGTTGGAGATCGTCATTTGGCTGCAACCGCGTGTCCGGTCATGGGCAAGGCGACGGAGCTTTGTGGCGTCCGCATCAGAAAGCCTTCGGATTCCCGAGGTCGAGGCGGTGCAGGAGCTTGCCTTGTGGTCTGAAACCGGCAGAACGCGCGAGGATTTCCTGAGGAAACTCCTCGCGGAAGGCTGGCGATCGTCGGGTGAAACGGATCGCTGGGATGTGGAGCGCGATGGCACCCGGCTGTTGCTTGCCACCGAACAAAGCGCCGGCATTGGCAGACGCACTCTGGTGCGGATCTGGGGAAAGCCGGTTGAGAGGCTTGAGCAAATGCTCGTGGAAGCATAGGGGAAATGGCGATGGCATTGCTGACCAAGGATTTCAACTACCACCTCCCGCCGGAGCTGATCGCATCCCGGCCTCTGGAGGAACGCTCGGCTTCACGGATGATGGTGATTCATCGCGACACGGGCGTGATCGAGCATCGGGCCTTCACGGACTTCGAGCAGTTCATGCGTCCGGACGACCTGCTGGTGCTGAACGACACGCGGGTGATCCCGGCGCGGGTGTTTTCCGATGACGGGACGATCGAGCTGCTCTGTCTGGATCGCTTGTCCCCGCTCGACTGGCGTTGCCTGGTGAGACCGGGGAGGAAGATGAAGCCGGGGAAATCAGTGGTGGTCGGAGGAATTACTGGAACCGTCGTAGAAACTTTCGAGAACGGCGACCGGCTGATCCATTGGGAGGAACTGGTGGATCTCGACAAGCACGGCCACCTCGCGTTGCCGCACTACATGGGACGCGATGACGAGCTTTCCGACCGCGAACGGTATCAGACGGTCTTCGCCAAGGAGGAGGGCGCGATCGCCGCGCCAACCGCCGGATTGCACTTCACGCCCGAACTTCTGGATCGGCTGCCACATGATTTCCTGACACTGCATGTGGGGGTGGGAACCTTCCGACCGGTGCAGGTGGAGCGGCTGGAAGAACACGTCATGCATTCAGAGCGCTACGTTTTGTCGGAAGCCACGGCGAAGCGGATCAATGCGGCGAAGCGAGTGGTGGCGGTGGGCACGACGGTGACGCGGGTGCTGGAAGCCCTCTCGAAATTGAAGAGTGAGGATTGTTTATCGCGAATTGAAGAGAGAGCCCACTCAGGCGAGACCGACATTTTCATTCATCCGCCTTATCAATTCGGAGTGGTTGGCGGGCTGCTGACGAATTTCCATCTGCCCGAGAGCACGCTGATCATGCTGGTGAGCGCCTTCGCAGGACGGGAGCTGGTCCTGGAAGCCTATGCAAAAGCGGTGGAGGAGCGTTATCGCTTTTACAGTTATGGCGACTGCATGCTGATCGTCTGAGGCGGAAATCGGGGTTGCATCCCCGGCACGGACGCTGTTTGCTTCCGCCGCTGTCAGGGGCCGTGGAGGTTCGGCAGGCGAACCCCGCCAGGCCTTGATCGGAGCAACGGTAGTTTGTCCGGGCTTGCCGCGGATTCCCTGGCAGCACTTACTTTTCCTTCAACGCAAGTGCCAATGGTGATGGCGAAAGCGCATCGACGGGTGCATTTCGCAGGGCTGCCACGGTCTTCATCGGGTCAAGGTGGTTGAGTGGATTCGCCGCGTAGCCTCCTCCGACCTCGATGCCGTCACTGGCGCGTATTTCAAAATGGAGATGGGCCGGGTAGTGGCCGTTGGCGGTGCCGACGGTGCCGATTTTCTGACCACGTGCGACGAGTTCGCCGGGCTTCACCTTGATCTCGTGGAGGTGCGCATACATCGACTGGAGAACTACACCTTTGATCGTGCGATGGCTGATGATGACGATGTTTCCCCAGCCAGGTGAAGGCTCCCCGGTGTGAAGAACGAGGCCATCCGCCGCGGCAAAGACCGGATCACCGAGATCGGTGTTCATGCCGCCGATGCCATTCAGGTCATCGCCGGTATGATTGCCTCCACGGGCCTCATTCATGTC
>JANOKL010000290.1:0-15860 GCA_031419215.1 Luteolibacter sp.
CCCGCGACCTCGCGCTCATCGCGGTCACCGACGTTGCGGGTCATCACAGCATGATCCTCGCCATCGGCAGTCCAGAGATCCAAGCCAAGCTGCCCTTCGCCCGCATCGACGAGACCCTCTTCGATGCACCCGGCGTGGTCAGCAGAAAGAAGCAGATCTTTCCGGCGGTCAGCGATGCGCTGCAGCACGCGAAGTGAGGAAGCGCCAAGTTCCAAGGGCCAAGTTCCAACCAAAGAAACTTTCGATGCGTTTATGAACCTTTCCACTCCCGAACTCACGGTCATCAAGGCGGGCACCGGTGTCCTGACGAAATCCTCCGACGGCACGCTCGATCGCGCAGCGCTGGTGCATCTGGTGGCCGCCATTGCCGGACTGATGAATGCCGGGCATCGTTGCCTGTTCGTGTCCTCGGGTGCGGTCGGCTCCGGGGTTTCAGCCTTCGGGCTGGGAGAGTATCCGAAGGAAACCGCCACCCGCCAGGCCTGCGCCGCCGTGGGTCAGGCGCGGTTGATGCAGACTTACAGCAGCCTGTTTTCGAACTTCGACATCACCGTCGCCCAGGTCCTCCTGACCGCTGCGGATCTTGGAACACCGGAACGCGCGCAGTATGTGAGCGACACCTTTCGTCGCCTGCTGATGGAGCCGCACATCCTGCCGATCATCAACGAAAACGACTCGGTCGCGGTCGAGGAACTGAAGTTCGGCGACAACGACATGCTTTCCGTGCGCGTCGCCAAACTCGCCGGAGCCACCCGCGTGATCCTGCTCACCAGCGTCGATGGCCTGCTCGATCCGGAAACCAACATGCTGATCCCCGAGGTCGCCGATATCGACGAGGTCTTCAAGCACGTCCGCGACGACAAGGGCCGCTTCTCGATGGGCGGCATGGCCTCGAAACTTTCCGCCATCAAGTTCGCGGTCGAGGCCGGGATCGAAACCCACATTGCCCACGGCCGCCACCCCGAACGTCTGGCGGAAATTGTCTCTGGAAAGGGCATTTCGACCCGTTTCCACGCGGCAATTGCGCCTTGAATCGGTCCGCCTTCGGAGTAGAATTCCGGTCATGGTCGCGCTGGATGAATTGAAAAAACTCCCGATCAAGGAGCGGAAGCAAATCGTCGAGGAACTCACAAGGTCGATCTACGAGGAAGAGCGCGATTTTGAGGAATCCCCTGAACTTGTTGAAGAATTGCAGACCAGGTATGCCGCCTATCTTGCCGATCCTTCATCGGCCATTCCTTGGGAAGTCGCGCTAGAACAAATCCGCACTGGACGTGAATAAGCGTTTGCACGTGCAGCGCGCAGCGCAAAATGATCTCAAGGTTGCTTTCCAGTGGTATGAGTCGCAGGATCATGGCTTGGGCGGGCGTCTGCTTGCTTCGATGGAAGTTGCTTTTCGGCGGATCGAAGAAAATCCCCAGATGTTTCCCATACGCTTCGGCTCGATCAGACGGACCTTGGTCGATAACTTTCCGTATGGAATCTACTTCAGCATCGGAGAGACCAGCATTGTCGTTCATGCGATTTATCACACATCCCGCAATCCGAACCTATTGAGATCGCGCCTACGAAGAGATTTTCCCTGACATCTCATGTCCACCCTCCAGGAAACCATCCATCAAATGGGCCAGCAGGCACGCGCTGCGGCGCATCGTTTGTCGCAGCTTTCGTCCGATGAGAAGAACGCCATTCTTCGGGCAATGGCCGCCGCCATCCGTGCGCGTGTCCCTGAACTTCTCGCGGCGAATGCACTGGATCTCGAAGCCGGAAAGGCCAAGGGCCTCTCTGGCGCGATGCTTGATCGTCTGAAGCTCGATGAAGCGCGCGTCGAGGCCATGGCCTCCGGCATCGACCAGGTCGCCACCCTTCCCGATCCGGTCGGACAAGTCCTCGATGACTGGACCCGTCCGAACGGCATCCGCATCGAGCAGGTCCGCGTGCCCATCGGAACCATCGGCATCATTTACGAAAGCCGTCCCAACGTCACTGCCGATGCAGCGGTGCTCTGCTTCAAGACCGGCAACGCCACCATCCTCCGTGGCGGCAGCGAGGCCATCCATTCGAATCGCGCCATCGCCGAGGCCCTCTCATCCGCCGGTGCGCCGGATCACGCCATCCAGCTCATCCCCTTCACCGATCGCGAAAGCGTCGCCGTGCTCGCCGGCATGGACAAGTGGCTCGACCTGATCATTCCGCGCGGCGGAAAGGGCCTGATTGAAACCGTGGTCTCGCTCGCCCGCATGCCGGTCATCAAGCACTACGACGGCATCTGCCATCTCTACGTCGATCAGGCTGCCAACCTCGACATGGCGGCGAAGCTGGCGGTCGACTCCAAGACCCAGAAGCCCGGCGTCTGCAACGCGCTGGAAACCCTGCTCGTCCACGAATCCATCGCCGCCACCGCTCTGCCCGTGATCGCCGTAGCCCTTCGCGAAAAGGGAGTGGAGCTCCGTGGTTGTGCGAAAACACAGGCGATTCTAACAGACGTGGTCGCCGCCACCAAGGACGACTGGACCACTGAGTATCTCGATCTGATCCTCTCGATCAAGATTGTCGGATCGCAGGGGGAAGCCGTCGCCCACATCAACGAGTATGGCTCCCACCACACCGACAGCATCGTCACGACCGACGCTGCCGCTGCGGAAAGATTCCTCCGTGAAGTGGACTCCGCCTGTGTTTTCCACAACGTCTCGACCCGCTTCGCCGACGGCGGCGAGTTCGGCTTCGGCGCGGAGATCGGCATTTCCACCGACAAGCTCCACGCCCGCGGACCGATGGGCCTGCGTGAACTGACGAGCTACCAGTACCGCGTCCGGGGCAACGGGCAGACGAAGGCTTAGCCGTGGCGGCGCTTTTCAAGTGCCTGGCCGATCGTTGCAGTGGATGGCATGGCGCTTGGAAAGCGCCGCCACGGGAAATCACTCGGTTTGCATCCTGCGACGCTGTTGTTCTTCGCGGAGTTTCATTTTCTCCCGCTGAAGGCGCATCTGATCGAGGACTTGTGGGTCTGATGCTTTCTGCCACCGTTCCAGCAGGCGGTCGAGTTCAGCGCGTTGGGTTTCATCGAACTCCGCGCGTCGCTCGGTGACATAGAGTTTCAAAGCTTCCAAATCCACGGCTTCCAACGGGATGGAGAGTCGATTCCATTTCAGGAAAACCGTAGGCGAAATACGGGCTCTTAGTTTCGAATCAGCCAGTGCCGACAGGAACGCCTTGTTCGTAACCGCGTAGTCGCGCTGCGAATTGAGGGAATCGAGCAGCACGTCCGCAGCGACAGGATGAAGGATCGCCAGACGAAAAAGCTTCGTCAGCGTGGCTGGGTCGCTGTTTCTCAAAAGGCCATAATTGACTGATACCGAGGGCTTCACTCCCGCCAGGTCGCAGCGTTTGAGTCCGGCCTGAAGAGAGGCCGCATCTGTAGAGACGAAGTGAACAAGCTGCGAGGCCATGCCGCGATACTCTGGCTGCTTCGAGGACGCGATGACCTTGGCACAGGTAAGGATGCTTTCCAGGGTGGCCGGAGGAAGCTTCCCATCGAGACCGGCGAGGTGATGCAGCAAGGAAGAGTGCACCGGCGTCATGACAGACTGGACAAACATACCTTCATTCCGCCGGGCGACAGGAAGCGAGCCGATGATGGCGGTGAGACGGTCGAGGCCGGATAGATCTCCGGCATAAACACGGGAGCAGACAGCCGGGACAAAAAGCTGAGCGAGATGGGAGGACCGTTCACCCGAGAGAAGTGTCTTGAATTCCCGCGCCGCTTGATCGGTGGCGAACTCATCAAGAACCGGACTGTTGCCCCCGATTTGGTAATTCAGCCTGAACAACAGACAGGTCTCAGCACGCTCCGCGATCGTCAGGCCGTTGCGGAGGCGCTCATACTCGGCGAGAATTTGAGACCGCCTCTGCTCCATTTTCACGACTGGGGCATGATCCCCTTGTGCATCCGGGATGATGGAAAAGCGAACCGCCAGTCTGAAGGCCTGCGGCGAAGGATCGGCACGGAGTTTCGCGACGAGTGACTCGAGGGACTTCGTGTAATAGCGGAGCATGCTGGAACTCATCTGCTGACCCGCTACGGGGGCGAGGGCGATTGCCTCAGCCACCCGGTCTTTTTCGAGCAATGCAGCGATCAGCACGAGCTCTCCGGCCAGCGATTTCCCGCCGACCTTGATCCAGAGGCCCAGCAGGTCCGGATCGTTGAGGGAAAGCACCATCTGGGTCATGTTGCTCCGGTCAAAGTAACCCCTCGAAATATCGATGCCTCCGCTGAAGACGAATTTCAGCAAGGCCGCCGTTTCCACCGGATAAACGGAAGCGGGCAGTGCCAAGCCCGAAACCACGGAACCGTTGTTCCTGATGTCATTGAGAACCCGCTGCCACAACTGCTGAACGCCTTGCAATAGTTGACTGCTCAGTTCGGCGGGGAGTGCCTTGTTCCCTGCGAGCAAGCCCGGAGTTTTCACCATCAAGGCACCGGCGTTTTCCATGCGTGGGAGCAGACTGTAATTCACTGAAAGCAACATCGAGAGGTCACCGGGAGTCGCGCCCGCGCTCTTGAGTGCGCTGGCGAAAGCGAGCAGCTTGTCGCCATTGATTCGGGTCTGGCTGTCACGCTGCACGCGTGCGGATTCCATCAGCCATTCCAGCGCCGTGCGGGTGACCTCTCCACCTTTGGCCGCGTCGCGGAGAATTGCCACGAGCTTGGGGTCGGCAGTGAGTTCGAGATTTTCACCCGTGTATCGGATGGCCGCCAGCCAGATGCGGGCCTGGAATTTCGGCGAAAGCGCGGCGATCTGCTTCCAGAGCGCGGGATCCACTTTGTTTTCAGGCGTCAATCGGCTCCAAAGGTTTCCCAAAGGATCGCCCGAGTTGGGATTCCTCGGCGCAGGCATCGAGTCTTTTAGCAGCGGATCCAGTAGACGAAGGGTGGCGAGGGTGCCCTTCAAACCTGCGCGGCTGTTGGAAAGCAGGGCTTCGATGAAGGCATTCATCTCCTTCCCGCTCTTGTCCGCCTCCACCAAGGGTCGCCAGGCGGCGAGGATCTCAGCGGTGAGCGCGTCGTCGTCTCCGACCA
Organism: Luteolibacter sp.; assembly: GCA_031419215.1. Taxonomy (GTDB): domain Bacteria; phylum Verrucomicrobiota; class Verrucomicrobiia; order Verrucomicrobiales; family Akkermansiaceae; genus Luteolibacter. The sequence continues at coordinate 5,081 of JANOKL010000290.1, forward strand.
CCTGACCTAACAGCGATCCGTATTGCTGGCTTAGATACGAGGAGCCGGACGAACCGGACTTCAAGTTTTCGAGGGCATTGCGCGCCTGGGCGATGCGTTGTTTTCGCTGGGCCGCGGCGTTTTCACTGATACGGGCGGTGACGACGGCAGGCAGACCGCTGGTGTCATCGTCGACCCTGTTCGCGGTCAGTTGATCGATCACCGAGTTACGGATTTCCACCGGCAGTTTCACCAGATCCGGAGCCGCCTTCAGCAGGGTGCGACGCCGGAGAATTGCTTCACCGGAGGAGGCAGAAGCCTGGAGGAGATCGAGGAATCCGGCGTTCGGATCCGCCTTCACCTTCTTGATCATCTCGCTGGATGAATCGGTGCGGAGATTTTGAAGCAGTTCTGGCAGACACCATCGGAAAGTGGGTTTGGCTCCGGCGTTGTTCTGCCACTCGTTGTAATAGTTCATTTGCCAGACGCCGAATGTGTAGGGAGCCTCGCGCGTTTTTCCCAACAGGTCATCAAGGTCGGTCATGGCCTGCTGCCGGTTCTGCGTTTTCCAAGACGCGCTCAACCGGGACATGACGGAATCAGGATTGCTGACCGACACCTTCGCTACGCGAAAATGATCGAGCACCGCGAGCAATGTGGCCGGATCGGCTTCCGCCGCGGCGTTCAGGATCAGCTCGGCGGACTGCTGGAGCAGACTGAGAGGCGCGGTGGACTGGTTTGAACTCGTCTTTTTCGACCAGTCCTTACGCGGTCCGGCGGAGGCCTCCAGCAAGGCGAACAAGCGCTCTGAAAGTGCCTTCTTTTTCTGAGCGTCCAGCAGGCTCGCACGAATGACGTGGCGGAGATTCTCGGAGAGGGACTGGAATTTGTTTTCGCGGAATACGCTGGTCAACCAAGCGTCTCGACCTGGCAGGGACACCGCCCGAAGCATCGCCGCCTCATGGCGGGCCAGCGTGACCCAGCCGGACGATTTCGCCTTGTCGTTGGAGACATCGGGCAGGTCCGAAACGGATTTCGCGGCCAGGAGTTTGTCCAGCCACGCGGCAGATGCCGGATCGTTTGTTTTCAGTTGCTCGCGGAACTCCGCTGGGAAGGCCACTTCATCGCCTTTTTGGGTAGCCTCCAAAATGAGGTACTCCAGCGAGGCGAGCTCCATGCGCCCCTGCCCAGAGACCTCGGAATCGATTTGCTCTTCCGACAGGTATGCGCCCGAAAGGAGCACCCGGCGTGCTGCCTGAGTGATGCCTTCCGGGCTCTCAAGACCGAAGGTGGTGACCGCCACGCGAAAGCCGATTTCAGCCAGCCTGCGGTCGTCGAGTACGAGCCGCAGATAGCGGCGGCAGCATTCGATCTGGGCCGTGTTTTTCAAGGTCAGCGCCTGCAACCCTCCCCCACCCTTCGCCAGCATGAACAGCGCGGCACCCATCCAGCCGCGTCGGCCCTTCGCCTGCGGTGCCCAGTCCGCCAAGCGTCCGAGTTGCGCGAGCTGTCCATTCGCGTTCTCGCGGTTCTGCGGTTTGATCAGTCCGCCCATGATGCGGTCGAAGTCATCACGTTCGGCGACGCTGTCTAACAGACGGCGCATTTCCGCATCGTCCGGCCTGCGCAGGGCGAGGTCCACGGTCCATCGCGCTTCGAATGGCCGCGACTTCGCGATCTCCTCCAACAGACTGAGGACGCGGTCGTTCTTCGAGCAGGCATCCATCAAGGTAAGCATCGCCACGCGTCGACCGAGTCCGGCCTCAGGAGGCAAGGAAATGCGTGCCAGTGCTGCGTCCAGAAGCTCGGACTTGGACAGCGATTCGATGATTTCACGAAGGTATTCCGGCCGTCCTGCACAAGCTCGGGCAGAGCTTTCCAAAAGCTTCGCCGCCTCACGCAATGCCTGCTCCTTGTCCTCCATCGCCAAGATGACGGGCAGCATCGAGCGGCCGCTGCCGTAGCTGTTGCCGCCAGAAAAGCTGGAGTTTCCTCCCCAGCGCGTCGCCACGGGAGTATTCCGCTGCGGACGCAGGCCGTAGCTTCCGGTGTATTGGGCGGCGTATGCCTGATCTGCGGGATTCGGTGACGACGCCAGTTTGGTCGCGAGTTCCTTGAGTTTCAGGTTGTCCGTCTTGGCTACAGCGCGATCGCCCCGGCGGTATTGCTTGAGCTGGATGAATGCCTCGAAAGCCATCCGTGGATCAGACTCATCCGCCACGGCGGCTTCGAGCTGCTTGCGCAGGTTATCGTCGATGGCCCGGACTTGTTCACCATCCGCAGTCTCGTACTGCCTCGGGAAGAGCGACCAGCTCAGGCGAACAAGCCCGCGTCGTGTCTCCACCGGCGCATCTTTCGGCAGGGCCGCCAGCTCGCTCTTCACCCGCGCTAGACGCTGACCGGGCTTCGATTCAGACGTTAATTGGCAGCGCAGCAGAGGCGAAGTGATCTTCTCGATCAAGGCCTCTGCCGCCCGGTCGCCGGCCTTTTTCCGCCAGGACTCGAAAGCATCCATTGGCGGACTGCCGTGACCGAAGCCGTAACCATACGCATACTGCTGCATGTTCAAATGGGAGGGATTCCGGACCGACTCATCCCAAGCGGTGAGATGCTTCAGGAAATCCTCCGTGTTTCCCAACAGCAGGGCGTGTCGGGCTTTCAACAACTCCATCAGACCTGCATGGGCGCCGGTGAAGCCGACCTTGCCCAAGACCGCCATCACCCGCGAACAATCGACTGAACTGACCTTTTGCTGATTGGCTTCCTGGGAAGCCAGCGAAGACATCAGAAATGCCATGCTAAGCGCCAGGCTGCGCGCCTGCTCATCCTGCCAGTCGGCTGGCTTGATCGATTCCATGAAGTCTGGATTATCGGAACGCCACCCTCCCCTGCCCCAGCGCAACTGCATCTGAACGAGCGGTGGGAGTGGCGTTTTCAGCAGGGCCTCGACCTCGTCCGGCGTCCCTTGGTTAATCTGGCCGGTCTCGACGAGCAACATCACGCCGAGAGGATTGCCGGGCTGGCTGCGGATGAATTCCCACCAACGGACATTCCCGGACTGTTGCCGGGCCTGAGAAAACGCCATCGCTTCGTGCCATTGCTCCGGAGTCGCGACCGCCAGTTGCGGCACGGCTTTGGAGATCTTCGTCCAGATTTCACCACCGCGTTCCATCGCCAACCGGGATAGAAGTGCCTTGACGGCGATCTGGGCCTCGACTTGGGATCTCGGCACTTGGAGCCCGGAGAAAACGCCTGGAATCGACTCTTCCCGCCCGCTGTTGCCTTGGAGGAATTGTGAGATCTGCTGACGGTTTGAGCCATAGCCCGCCCTCTGCGGCGCTTCCGCTGGATCATCAGGCTCGGCCATCACACGGATGAAAGCATCCACCGCCTCCAACTCCCGACCATCGGCATCGAGCAGAATTCCCCGCACGAACTCCAGCCGCGCGGTGCGTTGCGATGGCTCCACCGCCGAGATGAGGCGGATGGCTTCCTCGACGTAACCGCGCGATGCAAGATCCCCGGCGCTCTGCTCCAGCGCGCGGAGGTCGATGCCTTTTTCTCCAGCCAGCGCCTGCATGTCGCGCATGCCGCCTTCGATGTCGCCGAGACGAATCTTGGCCTGAGCCAAACTCCGCGCCGAGTCTGGACCGGGCGCGAGTCGTGCGAGGGTGGCGTGGCGTTCGAGTGCCCGCGCCGTTTCACCCGATCGCTCCTCCAGCGTGGCGAGGGCGGAAATCACCGCCGCATCGCGTGGGGCATTCGTCGCGGCACGACGGAGGAAGTCCAGCTCGGCACGCGAGTCGCCACGTGCCTTCGCCAGTTCCGCCAGCGCCATCAAGGGCCCCGGCGATGCCGGATCGCGGCGAGCCCTTTCCTCAAAGCGGGCCAGCAACTCATCGAGCTGCTCGCGTTGCTTCGAGACCTCCAGAATCTGCCGCAGCCAGCCGGAGCGCACGGATTCGTCCTGCGAGCGGTCGTGTCGCTTCCACGCAAACTCCAGCGACTCGCGAGGATCGAGGGCTTGTTGAAGCGTGGCGAACAAACGCCGCGCGATTTCCTCGTTGTCCTCGAATCGCGCCGCTGCCCGTCGCAGGAGGAGTGTGGCATCGGGAAGCTTGCCGAGTTTTTCCAAAATGCCTGCCTCGAACAACCACGGGCTCGTCTGGTCGGGCACCCGCGTGCGCCAGGTCTGGGTCACGGCCAGCGCACCTGTTAGATCGCCCGCCGCCAGCTTTGCTTCGGCCAGTTCGCTGAGAAAGAGCGGCCCGCGATCACCGGGCCGCGCCTCCAGCATCGCCACCACTTCCGCCCAGAGGCCCATCTCGCGGAGCAGGGCTTGCCGCACCGGGCGTTCGAGTTCATCGCCATCGCGAATCGGGGGCAGAGGCTTTCCCGTCGATGCCAGCCACGCCGCACGCAGGCAGCGGTCCGCGGTTTCATCGCCGAGGTCCTTGATGGGATCAGGAGTGGTGGCCGAGGTGCGGAGCCAGCCTTTCGCCGCAGCGGTCAGTTCATCCGGACGCTTCGCGGTTCTTGCCAACTTCAGGTAAATCGCCCGCGCTTCTTCCGCCTTTTCCTCAGTCATCGCGAGATCCGCCAGCGCCGCCTCGTAGCCGGGTTCCGTCGAAAATTTCTCCCGAGCGCCCGTCAGGATCTCCCGCGCCGCGCCGCGTTCGCCTGCCGCGGCAAGCATTTGGGCCGCCTCCATCCGATCCAGCGCCACTGGCCGCGCACCGAGTTGTTTCCAGACCTCGAGTGATTCTTTGTCATGACCGGCCGTCTGCAAGTGCTTAGCCAACAAGCGCAGCGCCAGTGCGCCTTGTTCGCCGCCCGCCTCTTCGCGCCAGATCCGCTCTGAACTTTCCGGCAGTCCATAGCGGGCGTAGAGACCCGCCAAGCCCACTCGCTTTCCGGGTTCTGCTGCTGCCAGCACGCCGTCCAGCGCACGCTTCAGCTCATCCTTTTTTTCCAGACGAAACGCCAGCTCGGCCAGCCGCAGTCCGGCGGCTTCGGTCTTTTCCTTGGCCGCGAGTTCCGCGCACTCGTTATAGGCCTGCGACAGTTTCATCGACTGCTCCAGCAGCGCGATCCGCTGCCAACGCACCGCCGTGTCACCCGGCGAGCGCTTCATCACCTCGGTCAGCACTTCGAGCGCCTCGTCTGCTTTTCCCACTGCCGCCAAGGCCTGCGCACTCGTCCTGCGGAAACTCAGCCGCGCAGGATTCGCCTCGGCCCGCGCGCCGATCCACGCTGCCCAGCCGGTCGAATTTCCCCGCTGCCGATGGGCCTGCTCCGCCCGTGCCAGCGACTCGCGCTCCAACCATGAGTCCTCGGCGGAAACTTCCAGCACCGCCGCCAGCTCCGTCATCGCCTCGTCAAATCGCTGCGAGCCTAACAAAAGTTCGGCGCGTCTCAGGGTCGCCATTGCCTTGCCATAGGCGTCCACCGTCGCGTCCCGCCATTTCCCGCAGTAGTCGAGCGCCAGCTCTATGCGTCCCTCGCGGCGCGTCAACTCGGTGAGATCCTCCAGCAAGCCGATGTCGCCCGGTGCCGCCGCCACCGCCTTGGTCCAGTGGGCCAGTGCGTCGTCGATCCGCTCGGCGCGCAGGCAGGCGAGACCTGCGACTTTCAAGGCCTCCAGGCGCTGGGGATCGCCTTCGGGAACCGTCAGCGCATCCTTTTCCGCTGCCGCGAAATCCTTCGCCGCCATCCGCAGCTTGGCCGTTTCCAGGTCCAGCCAGGCTGATGGCGACTGCTTGCGCGCCTTGTCGAAGGCCTCCAAGGCCTGCTCGGTCTTGCCAGCCGCCAGCCAAGCTCGGCCAAGCGTCGACCAGGCACCGGGTTCCTTCGCCTCGGCGCGGGCCAGCAGTTCCTTTTCCAGATCCTCGACTGATCGCTCCTCCAGCCACGCATCCCGGAAGCGATCAAACAGGGCCGCGCTCTCCGGGCGTTTCACCAGCGCCGCATGATAGTCCGCCGCCTTTTCCGGCATTTCCCCCGCCCACACAGGCACCATTCCGAGCAATGCCAGCAGACTTATGTTTCGCATGGTCCGTGCATAACAGCCCGGGTCTGGAACTTCACGTGAAATTCATGTGAAATCACGCCATCACCCGCTGGAAAAACCAGAACGCCCCCATCGTGGAAACCACCAGCGCCGTGACCGCAACCAACCGCTCAGCACCGATCACGCTGCGACGACGCAGCAGGGAGAGCAGCGGTGCCACCGCGAGGACGATGCAGGCTTGCCCGAACTCGACTCCGGCATTGAACGCAAAGAGCGACCAACCGAGCGCCTGACGTGGCAGCATCATTTCCTGAAGGGCATTCGCAAAGCCGAAGCCGTGGATCAGGCCGAAGCAGAACGCGAACAACAATCGGGGATCGTGGGTCTTCTTCCCGAGCAAGGCATGCGCGCCAACGAAGACAATGCTGAGCGCAATGACCGGCTCGATCAGCGAGGCCGGTGGCGTCACGATCCGGAACGTCGCCAAGCCCAAGGTGATGCTGTGGGCGATGGTGAAGGCCGTGACGATCTTCAGCAACTGTCCGACACGTCCCCCTAACAGCAACAAACCGACCACGAACAGGATGTGGTCCAGGCCGATGAAAATGTGATGAATCCCTTCCTGAAAAAACTGCCAGGTCACCGACAGGATGCTTTGGTTTGCCGATGGCTGGAAGGTGATCGCGCCACTGTTCTGCTCAAAGATTTCCTGACGCTTCAGTGTGTCTGCGATGTAGATGTTCAGAAAGGTCCGGTGGCGGGAATCATAAGGGAACATGCCGGATTTCACCTCGATCCTGTCGGGCGATGAGGTCCATGGATAATGGAGTTCGATCCTGACATCGTTCTTCTCCGGCACGGGAATCATCGTCCCGATGGTGCCCTCCAGCCCTACGCCATCGGCGGAAACGGACAAGCGCGAGCGGATGAGTTTCGTGAGTGCTTCCTGCTGAGCCGCGAGAATTTCCGGCTTCAACAACATCGCGGGCTCCACACCGGGAAGGTCATGTGCAAGATCCGTGCAGGACGCCGTAAGACTGGCCTCAATTCCCTCCGGCCCGAGATGGAAGTCCACGAAACTCGTCGGCTCGTCATGACCCGTTGACTGCGCCACGGAGTAGGCGTAGAGCATTGCGATAACCGTCAGCAAATAGATGGCACGACTTTTCATGGCTTGGGTGGGGCGGGCTCGGAAGCAGCTGTTTCTGCGGACTTGGCGGAGGTGATCCGTTCCAGGGTCTTCGCCGCGATCGGTGCCTGGATCGGATGGAAGCGAGGGTTCAGACCCACTGCTTGAATGAGGTGCCTGCGAGCGGAAAGGCGATCCCCTGCCGCCGCCGCGATCATTCCGGCGTGGTAGTGGATCTCTGGATCAGGCGTGCCCTGGCTCAGCGCACGCTTGATCGCCTCGATGGCTCGTGGTTGATCACCATTCTTGAAATAGACCCACGCGAGAACATCGGCCTCGATGACATTCTTCGTAAGCTTGTGTTGTTCCGCCATTCGCAGGGCCTCGACGAGATTGCGATCATGGTCGGCATAAAACTTGGCCATCTGCATGTGATCGTGAGCCCCGCTGGCAAGGTGAGCGGCGTGAAGAGTCTCGACCTTCACATAGAATTCCTCCGCGAGCTTTGTTTCACCCGCCGCCGCGTGCAGATCGCCCAAGGCGACGAGCGCATCGTGATTCGGTCCGGCTTTGAGGACCGTTTCATAATATCGGATCGCCGAGGGGATGTCCTCGTTGGCCGCCGCGATCTTTCCAGCCGCGAGAAGGACGTGAGGGTTGTCGGAGGATGTCTTGAGAACCGGTTCGAGCACTTGTTGAGCCGGAAGGAGTGCGCCGTCGTTGAACTGCATCGTCGCGAGTTTCGCCCGACACCAGGCGGTGTTCTCCGCAAACGGCCCGCCGGATTTGATCGCCTTTTCCATGAGCCAGGACGCTTTGGCCTTGTCTCCGGTCAGCCACAGCAAATGGGCACCACGACTCCAGGAGGAAAGATCGGGGCGCAGATCCATCATGATCTGATACTGATCGCAGGCTTGATCGTAGTCGCCGAGTTCAAGCGCGGCATCGCCGATGATTCCACGCGCGGCAACAGCTCCAGGCTCGATCGCAATGGCCTTGTTCGCCCACTCGATGCTCTGATCGAACTCGTGACGCCCACCGGTGACCCAGGCCATGCCGGTCAGTGCATCCACGCTTTTCGAATCCAGCTTCAAGGCCTGCTTATAGACTGCTTCAGCATAAAGATAGTAGAGTTGGTCCGTGGTGTCGCGGAGCTTCTGGGCGAGTGCATCGCCGAGATTGACCCACATGGCAGCCTCTGCAGGCCTGCTGCTGAGTTTCTTACGCGCTGCGGTGATCGCCTGATCCGTCAGGGTATTCGTCGTGACGGACGGGATTTCAGAAAGGATTTGCTCGGGTGGTTTTTCAACCGGTTGCGTGATGGGCAGCCCGGCAGCCGATTTTTTATCCGGGACCGCTTCCTTCATGAAAACCGCCGCCGCCAGGGCTCCCCCGAGGCTGAGCACCAAAGCTGTCGCCCGTAGAGCCACGCGACGCTGCGGTAAAGCAGTCACATCTTCAGATTGAGCATTCATCACGTTTGAAAGGGAATGCGCCGACACGAATCGGAACTCGTGTCGGCGCGGGGTTGGCAGTCGTCAAATCAGAAGCCGACGCTGATTGTCATGCCGGAATCCTTGCTGTTCTCGGTGCCGGAATTCGGTGTCGCCGCATAGGGGAAGGTGCGGTTGTAGACCGTATCGTTGGCGTCGACGTTGTCACCGACCTTGGTGATCGTGCTAAAGGTCGGACCACTCGCCACAGCGGTGAGCGCGATGTCCACGGCGTCGTCACCGAAGCGGCGGCCATTTGGCCATCCAGCCGGAATCTGTGCACCCGCTCCGTTGGCGATCGTATCGCCGCCGATGAAGCTCAGACGGTTGAATGCGGCGTCTCCTGTAATCGTCGTTGGACCCGTCGTGGTGTTGACGCGGATGACATCCGGAATGAACACTGCCACAAGGTCGGCGCGATCGGTGGTCTGGAATTGGGTCCTGTAGACCGCATTGATCAGAACGGCGACCTCAGGATTCTGCGCATACTTCGCAAACAGCTTGGCATCGGAGGTCGGCGAGGTGCGGTTGTAGTTGTCCTTGTCGGCCAGCGAGACGAGCACTTCGTTGAAGAGCGGGTTTCCAAGGCGGTTGACCTGAACCATCGGTCCAGATGCGGCATCCGGCGCATTGTTGCGACGAAGGGTGATCCGCGGACGGCTGACCGAGGCGTAAACCCCGACTCCTGTGCTTTCCGGTTGGAGGACTCCGGTGTAGGTGAAGTTCGGTAGATCACTCACCGGGATGACGATCGAGTAGTGCATCACGTTGTAGCCCTTGAAACCATCCACGCCGTTTCCATCCTGGCCCAGTCCATCGGCGTATGTGCCGTTGTTGTCGAGGATCCGGGAGTTCAAGAGATCGAAAATGCCCGGGGTGTCGGCGAAGAAACCGTCATCACGAGGACCGGCGAACACCGTGTTTCCAGCGGGCAGATCATAAGTCGTCTGGAACGTGTAATCATCGAGTTCCCCGCGGTTCTCCGCGCCGGAAACCGCCACACCATTCGAGTCGTTGTAGTGGGGCGTGGTGTTCTTTCCAACGTTTGGAGGGGCGACCAGCAATGGTGAAGCTCCGTTGAGAATTGTTCGCTTGTTTCCGACGACCTTGGTGATCGTGTAGGACTGAACGAAATTCTGCCTTGCATCGCCCACAGTTTCGATTGCCCCGATTTCAGTCCCGCGACCGTAGCGGAGGATGGTGTCCTTGTTCTTATAGTTGCCCTTCAAGGCATCCACCGGAGAGAAGCGGAAGTCGTAGCGCTGGGCCTCGGCACCGGTTGTTGGGTTGGTGATGTGGATGGAGTAGAGCGCGTCTGAGGAGAATGCGTCATACATCACTCCATCACCGGGCTCGCAGAACGGACGGACGTTCACTTCGACGACCAGCACCTTTTCACCAGTCGGCCGGTTGCGGATGAAGGCATAGACGTCGGTGAGGTTGGCCTGCGGATCGAGTTTAATCAGCGGTGCATCGCTGTGGCTGGAAGCCGTGGCGGTGGGAACCGTGCATAGCAGTGTCGATGCCACAAGAGCGGCCCCGGCAAGTCCTTTGACGGCATTTTGCTGACGATTGAATCGGCTGTTGATGCCGGCTTGAGTTGATTTTCTTTTCATTTGGATTGGTTGCGTTGGAATTCTGGCGAGAGCGTCACCGACATGATTGCCGCTGGCACTGGCCGGGACGCTTTCAGCATCAACCATTCCACGGGAACCGCCATGCCCCCATGAACCCATGTGCCAATGAGGGTATAAGGCACCACCTCATCGCATTTATTCCAAAGGAGCATTTCAACATCTCCGATTCTTCAAAAAGGACGTCAAACCCGTGCGGAACACCCCCTGGATTCATGCACAACGCCCTTGAGAAAATTCCTTGAGCACCCTTGAAAAGCACTGTGCCGGCTCCAATCGTCAAATTGGCGTGATCTCCCGTGGCGTCAATGGGCGCCATGCTCCGGGGTTAAGGTCGGCAGACAATTCGATCCCTCCGATGCGCTCACGATGCAGAGACGTCACGCGGTTTCCAATGCGATGGAACATCCGCTTCACCTGATGATAGCGGCCTTCAAGCAGGGTCAGTCGAGCCTCGCGTTCACCAAGGATCTCAAGCTCGGCAGGCAGCGTCGTGAGGTCCTCGGTATGGAAATAGAAGCCTTGAGCAAAAGCC
>JANOKL010000291.1:0-5068 GCA_031419215.1 Luteolibacter sp.
TGGCGTCCGGGTTGACGTAGCCGCAGCGGGCACCGCCTTCGATAGACATGTTGCAAACAGTCATGCGCTCTTCCATGGACATCCGGTCGAAGACATCGCCAGCGTATTCGTACGCGTAGCCGATGCCGCCGTTCGCGCCGAGCAGGCGGATGATGTGGAGGATGACGTCCTTGGCATAAACGCCGGGAGCGAGGTCGCCGTTCACCTCGATGCGGCGGACTTTCATTTCCTGAAGCGCGATGGTCTGGGTGGCGAGCACGTCGCGGACCTGACTGGTGCCGATGCCGAAGGCGATCGCGCCGAACGCGCCGTGGGTGGCGGTGTGCGAGTCGCCGCAAGCGATCGTGGTGCCGGGCTGAGTGATGCCCTGCTCAGGCCCGACGACGTGGACGATGCCCTGTTTTCCAGAGCGGAGGTCGAAGTAGGTGACTCCGAAGTCCTCACAATTCTTGCGCAGGGCCTCCATCATTTCCGCGGCGAGCGGATCATTCGGCCGATCCTGGTGCTCGGTCGGCACGATGTGATCGACGGTGGCGAAGGTGCGCTGCGGGTATTTCACTGTCAGGCCGAGATCGCGGAGCATCCCGAAGGCCTGCGGTGAGGTCACCTCGTGGATGAGGTGAGTCCCGATGAACAGCTGCGTGCGGCCGTCGGCCAATTGTCCCACGGTGTGGGCGTCCCAAACTTTCTGATAAAGGCTCTTGCCCATGGCTTGATGCGCCGACTTCGGCGGGGCGCGAAAAATGCACCTCCCACTGGAAAATGTCAAAGCCGCATCAGTGAAATGAAGATCAGGCTTAGGCGATGTTGATGAAACCTACGATCAGGCCCCCCAAGGCAGCAAGAACCACAATCACGATGGTGATTCTCTTGGCGATGGCCAGCCGGTTTCCGAAGTTCCCGGACCTACCTCCATCCACCCAGTGATCCCACGAACCTTCATCGGATGTGGCGCTTGAACGATGGTAGTGGCGGATTTGTGCACGGAACCTGGGTCCCGAATCGGAAGGTGCAAGACGCTTCATATTAGACACTTTAGGGGGGGGCTCATTGCAACATGCCATGCTGAACTGGCCTAATGTCAATCCAAAAAGCCTCCTCACCCGAAAGTGGGAGGCCTTCAAAACGGATCGAGAAGAGAGGACGTGCCTTACTTCGTTGGGATCACTTCCTGCGGCTGAGCGGCTGGAATTTCCTGGAACCGGGGAAGCGGGCGAAGGCCGGGGGCTTTGGGTTCACCGGTGCAGCAGCATGAGACGGAAAGGAGTGCGAACAGGGATGCGCCAGACGCAAGGAGAATGCGGATCATGGGTTGAGAGGAGATTGGTTCAGAGCTGAAACGTGAAAAACCGGGACGGATTGCAGTGCAATCCGCCCCGGAAATCAGTTGGGGAAGGTTAACTTCCCGGGTCAACCGGCCTTACTTGGCAGGAGCAACGTATCCTGGAGCGGAAGGAGCTGGCTTGCTGTTGCAGCAGGAAGTGGCAAGGAGGGTTCCGGCGGCGGCAGCGGCGAGGGCGGCGATTTTGACGAGTTTCATGTGTTTGGAATCGATTGAGTTGGTTTCATGAGCCTCCCGGCAACAGCTAAGAGGCTTGCCGACTCTAACGACGTCGAAAGTCGGTGCAAGGAGAATCGCGGCATCGGAACAAGGGAGGATTCGATTGCCAGCGGTCGGAAATTGCCTAGAGTCCCGCCCCCCGGACGAGCAGTCCGGATTCCTACCCATGAACAAGGAACCACACGTGGCGATCGTCGGTGCCACCGGCGCGGTCGGCGAAGAAATGATGCTCTGCCTGGAACAGCGGAACTTTCCCGTCGGGAAACTCACCCTGCTCGCCTCCGCCCGCTCGGCCGGGAAAACGCTGAAATTTCGCGGGCAGGATTTAGAGGTGCAGGAACTGACCCATGATTCGTTCAAGGGCGTCGACATCGCGCTGTTCAGCGCTGGCGGTGGCATTTCCCTCGAATTCGGCCCCTCCGCCGCCGCGGCGGGTGCGGTGGTGATCGACAACTCCTCCGCGTTCCGGATGGATGCCGACGTGCCCCTCGTGGTCCCGGAAATCAACCCCGAGGCCGCGAAAAACCGTCCGCGCGGGATCATCGCGAATCCGAACTGCACGACGATCATTTCCTTGATGGCGCTCGCGCCGCTGCATGAAGCCTTCGGCCTGCGCTCGATCATCGCTTCGACCTATCAGGCGGTATCGGGATCTGGTGCGCAGGGCATCGTCGAGCTGGAGCAGCAGATGAAGGCCATCAACGCCGGCGAGCCAGTGACGCTGAAAGTTTATCCGCGCCAGATCGCCTTCAATGTGATCCCGCAGGTGGATGCCTTCACTGAAAACGGCTACACCAAGGAGGAACTGAAGATGCTCAACGAGGGCCGGAAAATCATGAACCTTCCGGATCTCCGGGTGTCCTGCACCTGCGTGCGCGTGCCGGTCTATCGGTCGCACTCGGTTTCCATCACCGCGCAGTTCGAACGTCCCGTGGATGTCGCTGCTGCACGCGCCGCGTATGAGGGTAAGGCCGGGGTGAAGGTCATGGACGACATCGCCAACAAGGTATTCCCGGTCCCGCTCGACACCACCGGCAAGGACGACTGCCTCGTCGGCCGCATCCGCAAGAACCTGGTTTTTGAAAATGCGCTCGATCTCTGGGTCGTAGGCGACCAGGTCCGCAAGGGAGCCGCACTGAATGCGGTGCAGATCGCGGAAATTCTTTAAGAGGGATTGGGGATAGTGGATTGGAGATCGTGGATTGAAGAGTTAGTCCCCGATCCCCGATACCCGATACCCGATCTACCATCCAAGATCATGACCCTGAAATCCTACCTCGCCGCCCGCGCCAAGGAAGTGGATGCCGCGCTTGATCGGCATCTGCCTAAAAAAACTGCCGCGCCTGTGACGATCCACGCGGCGATGCGCTACACGGTCTTCGCCGGTGGCAAGCGCCTGCGCCCGATTCTCTGCCTGGCCGCTGCCGAAGCTTGTGGGGGAAAGACGGAGAACGCCCTGCTCCCGGCCTGTGCGGTCGAGGTGCTGCACACCTACTCGCTGGTCCACGATGATCTGCCGTGCATGGACGACGACGACCTGCGCCGCGGTCGCCCGACCTGCCACAAGGTCTATGGCGAAGGCATGGCCGTCCTCACGGGCGACGCCCTTCTAACAGAAGCTTTCCATTTCCTTGCGCAAACCCCCGCGACGAAGCGCTACTCGGCAAAGGACTACGTGTCCGAACTGGCCCTAACAGGCGGCTCCCGCCATCTGATTGGCGGGCAGGTGCTCGACCTCGAAGGTGAAGGCCAGAAGGCGACCAAGGCCCGCCTTGTGAAAATCCACGAAGCAAAGACCGCCGCGCTGCTGATGAGCTCGCTGCGTCTCGGGGCGATGACCGCCAACGCGACTTCGAAGCAACTCGAAGCGCTCACCGTTTTCGGCCACGCCCTCGGCCATGCCTTCCAGGTGATCGACGACATCCTCGACGTCACCCAGTCCACCGAGGTCCTGGGCAAAACGGCTGGCAAGGACGCTGCTGTCGAAAAGACCACCTACCCTTCGCTGATGGGGCTGGAAAAATCCCGCAAGGAGGCTGCCAAGCTCACCAAGCAGGCGATGGACGCCCTGAATCCCCTCGGGAAAAACGGCGACCGCCTCCACGAGATCGCCGCGTATTTGTTAGAGCGGGAGTATTGAAGAGGTGAATCGTAAATAGTGAGTCGTGAATGGTGGTGACAGGAACCTTTTCCACGACTTACCATTTACGACTTACCACTTACTTCTTCAAACCCTCACCACCGTCAGCTCCGGCCGACAGTTGAAACGCATCGGCAGGACCGAGGTGCCGAGTCCGCGACCGACGTATAGTTTCCCAGCGGGTGTGTGGTAAAGGCCGGCAACGTAGCGGTTCACGCCACTTGGGAGAAAGAGTGGGCCAAGCAGTGGCAGGCGGCATTGGCCCCCGTGCGAGTGACCGCTGAGGATGAGGTCGTAGGGCTTTGCAACGGCTTGATCTCCGACGGCTGGATAGTGGCAGAGCAGGATCCTTGGCTTCGGCTCGACAGAGTTCAGTCCGTAGAGGCCGCCGGTGCCGTGAATGGCGAAGGAGCCCAGATCCACCGCTTCATCCAACAGCCAGGCACCACCAGTGGCCCGACCCACGGAGCGATAGGCCTCAACCGACTCCGGATCGTAAGGATCGTGATTTCCAATGACCGCGTAGACCGGTGCGCCAGCCGTTTTGAGAAGATCCGCCGCTTCTGCCAGATACTTGGTTTCCTTGCGATCGACGAGATCGCCGGTAAAGCACACGAGGTCCGGCTTTTCCGCGCGGGTGACTTCGAGAATCGTTTCCAGCCAGGCGCGGTTTCCCTGATAGTGGAGGTCGGTTAGATGGACGATGGTCTTGCCCAGTCCGAGGTGGGAAAAATCCAGCCGCGTTACCTCCAGCCATCGCGGCTCCACACCCAAGGCATCCACCGCCGCAACCGCGCCGAGCGCAAAGGTCGTGCGCTTGAGGAAGGTGCGTCGGGTCACTGCCATGCCGGGCTTCCTCTAGCATGGCTTCGTCGCGGGTGCGTGTGAAATTTCTCATCCCGCCCCGTTAAAACGTCTCAGCGGTTCAGCCACCAGAAACCCGCGTTCAGGTAAGTCGCGTAGCTGACCCACGCGAGGTAGGGAACCAGCAGCCAGCCGGCGGTCGCGCTCACCCTTCTGGCGAGAAAGATCGTCAAAGCGATGCACAGCCACATCGCGACGATGTCGATGAGCGCGAGACCACTGCGATGCGCTCCGAAGAACAAGGGCGTCCACGCGAGATTGAGCACGAGTTGGAAAACGAAAACCGCGATGGCCAGGCGTGAGCCAACCCGTCTCCGATCCCGCACAAGCAGTCCCAGCGAAACGCCCATCATCGCGTAGAGCACCGACCACACCGGCCCGAACACCCACGGCGGCGGCGTGCCGGGCGGACGTTGCAGTGACTGATACCAACCCTGACCGCCAGCCCCAAAGGCAACGCCTCCCAGGCCGCCGAGACCGAGGATCAGCAGAGCGAAGAGCAG
>JANOKL010000292.1:0-1876 GCA_031419215.1 Luteolibacter sp.
CGCACGCGGGCTTCTTCGGCGAGTTGCTCCAGCGTGTCGATGTCGTAGAGGTAAACCTCCTCGATCTCCCCCACCGACGGGTCAATATCGCGCGGCACGGCGATGTCGATGAAGAACAGCGGCCGGTATTTCCGCGCCCGGCGGGCTTTTTCGACATGCTCGCGGGTCACGATCGCATGCGGCGCACCGGTCGAGGAAATCACCACGTCCACCTTTTCCAGCACGTGCTGCCAGTCGTCGAACCGCACCGCGCTGCCGCCCATCTCGTTGGCGAGATCGACGGCGCGATCGTAGGAGCGGTTCGTCACGAAAATGCTCTTTGCCCCACGGGACACGAGGGCCTGGGCAGTGAGGCGGCTCATTTCCCCCGCCCCGAGGATCATCACCTCGCTGTTCTTCAGGTGACCGAAAATCTTTTCCGCGAGATCGACGGCAACGTTGCCGACCGAGGTCGCGCCTTCCTGGATCTGGGTGTCGGTCCGGACCTTTTTCCCAACTCCAAACGCCCGTTGGAAAAGTCTGTTTAGAACACCACCGGTCGTCCCTGCATCGAGGGCTGCCTGGTAGGCCTGCTTCACCTGGCCGAAGATCTCGGTTTCCCCAAGCATCATTGAATCCAGCCCGCTGACCACCCGGCAGAGGTGCAGGGCGGCCTCGGATTTCTCCATCCTGTAAAAGTGGTGGCCGGCATCGGCCGGGAGTCCGTGTTCGAGAATCAGCGCCTCCTCGGTTCGGCGCAGGGTTTCGCTGCCCTGATCGGCGGCGAGATAGAACTCGGTGCGGTTGCAGGTTGAGATCACCACGGCCTCGCTCACGCCTTCCAGCGCCGCCATTTCACGCGAGGCCTCACCGAGCTTCGGCGTCATCACGGCTAAGCGCTCGCGGACCTCCACGGGCGCGGTGCGATGATTCAGGCCGAGACAAATGAGATCCATCAGACGAAGGCGAAAACCGTGAGTGAAATGAGGAACAGGCCCACCGCCGCCAGCGCCATCCGCCGACCCGTCAATCCCCGCACGGTCTTCAGGGTCATCAACACCGCGTAGCCGATCCAGGTCGCCACCGCCGCGACGAAGTGGCCATAGCCGCCAGCGCGAGGCATCAGGAAGCCCGCCACGATCCCGATCGTCAAAAGGAAGCAGCCGATCCACAGCAACCGCATCATCGACTGCAACAACTCGCGAACTGGGGGAAGATTCCGGAACAGCCCGCTTTTCAAATGGTGCTCCTTCAACTGGTGGTCGAGGACCAGAAACATCACCCCAGCCACCGCCGCCAGCGCCAGAGCACCATAGGAAAGCACCGACATCGCGGCATGTGTCTCACGCCAGGGATCGGTCCCGATCACGCGCTCCGGAAAGCTTCTCAACACACCGGGGATCAGCGCTGCTGCCTGGAACACCACCACCACCGGAGCCGTGAACACCCCCAACAACGAAAGCCGGTAGGGTGGGCCGACGACGAGATAGAAGAGCATCAATGACCACGCCAGGAACGCCAGGATCTCCCCGAGATCCCCCAACGGACAAGCCCCACGGGCCTCGCCTCGGACACTGAGAAATCCGATCTGGCAAAGGAATGCCGCCACCATCCACACCACCGTCCAGCGGCTGCGGATGCCGCGATGCACCGACAACATCCCCAGCACCCCGCCAATCGAGGCGAGGAGGGTGGAAACAATCAGGAACGTGCGATCCATGGCACCCCCTCCATGCCCCCCGGACGTCCCCCGCGCAAGGCCGGAGGCAGTCATATCGGGACCTTTTTCAAATTGAACAGATCGGGGCTCGGTCTCATCAAGCCCATCCACTCTGCGTTTAACGGAATGCTCCTGACATCGTCTTAAATAATCCTACGGTAAAAAGGGCCGAAAACC
>JANOKL010000293.1:0-2548 GCA_031419215.1 Luteolibacter sp.
GAAGTGCTGCCGCGTCCGCGCGAGGGTTCGCTCGACTATGCGCAAGCCGTCAGGAAGGCCGCAGAGGACTTCGGGGCTGACTGGATCATTCCGAACGGTGAGGAAATCTTCTTTCTCGCGAAGCACCGCGATCTCTTCGATGGCAGGGCCCGTCTGCTGGCGGAGCCTTTGGACGTACTGGAACTGCTGCATCACAAGGGGAAATTCGCCCGCTTCACTTACGCGGTGGAGGCTTCGTCGTTGGCGATCCAAGCGCCGGAGTCGCATGAGTTCAGCTCGCGGTCAGAGTTTGACGAGTTTGTCGAATCTCAGCCCGGAGGTCCTCTGGATGCCTGGGTGCTGAAGGCGGCCTTTTCCCGGTTCGCGGCGCAGGTGAAGGTGAGGCCGCGTCGCGAGGACTGTGGTTCGATTCATCCAACCGTAGACAATCCCTGGATCGCCCAGCGTTTCGCCGCGGGGACTCCGTTGTGCACCTACAGTCTGGCGATGGATGGCGTGGTCACCGCGCACACGGCCTATTTTCCAAAGCACAGTTTCAATGGAGGTGCGGGTTTCTATTTCGAGCCGGTCATTCGGGAGGATCTGAAGGAGTTCGCCATGGCGGTGGTGAAGCATCTGAATTTCAGCGGCCAGATCGCCTTCGACTTCATTTCGGGAGATGAGGGAACGTTTGTGATCGAGTGCAATCCGCGCGCGACCAGCGGCTTGTTCCTCCTGGACCCGAGCGACCCCTTGCCGTTTTTTTCGAACCACGGGGGTGCGGATCGTTGGCCGATGGAACTCATGCCGAAGATGCTCGTGCCGGGCATGCGCTACTGCCCCGGACGTCGTGCGCGGCGGGAGGATTACCGCCGGGCCACGGATGTCATGTATCCTCCCGATGATCGCATCGGCATCCTGCCACGCGTGCGGCAACTCTGGGAACTCTACCGGCGATCAAAGGAGCTCAACAACGGCTACGATATGATCGCTGCCGCCACCGAGGATTTCGAGTGGAATGGTGGGTTGATGAAATAACGGCCAGGCCCGGCTTCAGTTTCTGAACTGGCGTAGCTTGCGCCGTGCCGGTCCCTGCGTTTCTGGACCTTTTGGCTCTTCAGTCGAGACTTCCTTGGAAAGGGTCTCGAAGCGCTCATTGCTGACGGCCTTTCCGATCTCGGTGTCGTCCCGTTTGCAAACGATTCTCCATTCCTCCAGCTTCTCCTCGAACTTCCGGTCCCGCCACTCGACCTCGCTGACGGAGACTTTTCCCAGATCCAGCGTGAGCTTCTCGTTGGGCTTCATGGCCGGCACCTTCACGGTT
Source organism: Luteolibacter sp. (assembly GCA_031419215.1). Taxonomy (GTDB): domain Bacteria; phylum Verrucomicrobiota; class Verrucomicrobiia; order Verrucomicrobiales; family Akkermansiaceae; genus Luteolibacter. The sequence goes on from JANOKL010000293.1 coordinate 1,304, forward strand.
CCAAGCGACTCCTTGACGATTTTCTCCTTCTCTCCGATTGCGCGGGTGACGAGTGCATCTCCCGAAAGGGTGGACTCACCGATGGGGCTGGAGCTGACGTTCACCACATCCACACGCAGGGTGTAAACCTTCTTCTGGGTGCTGCCCTGTCTGCCGCGCGTGTCGTGTTCGGAATCGAGGAGCTGCTTCTTTACGCTCAGGGTGACGAGTGGTTTGGAAGGCTCAGCCGCTCCGGCAGCGGCCATCAGCAGAAGTCCCAGCGACAACATCGGAGTCAGTAGTTTCATGGTGACAGGGGAACTCCGCAGCGGGCGGAAAGTTTCATGAAATGTCCTGCCGCGCTCAGCGGGGATTCAGAAGACGACGACCGATCACCCCGAAGAGGCGGCCATCGAGGGTATAGTCCCAGATTTCCATGAGCACGAGGATGCAACGGCCGAACGCGGAGTGATTGTATTTCTCGACCCGGCGGAGTTGCGAAATCTTCTGTGCGACGGAATGGGTGCAGTTCGCGTGATGCAGCACGATCGAGCGTGGCGGGGGAAAGCACTGCGAGCGGGCGTAGTAGCAGATGGGCAGCAGGTCCCAGTGGATGCCGAAATCCGCCGGATCGAGAATGTGGTTGATGGCCGTCTGATCGTTCTTCGTCGCGCTCTGTTCGCAGAGCTCCAACGCTTTTGTTAGAAGGCCGCGCACATAGGGGCTGTTGCGGGCGATGTAGAAGCCGGTGTTGACTTCGCGATGATCGGGACTGGCGCATTCGCGTTGGAAGAGGATGTCGAGTCCGGATCCTTCAATCTCACGGCTGAGGGACTCCAGGGACAGCGTGGGGTAGAGCAGGATGTCGATATCGCTCAGGATGAAAACGCTCCCCTCGATGCTGTTGGCGAGATGCTCCAGAGCCCACTTGAGCTTCGCGGTCACCCCGTCCTGCCAATCGGTTGAGAGGTAGCCGCCGTCACCCGCTGTCTGGAGATGCTTTTCCCGTATCGTCGCGCCGAGCGGCAGGTTCTTCAGGAAGAACTCCCGATAGAGCCGCTCGTGGGACGGCGTGATGACGGTGAGGATGTCCATCGAGTCCTCAGTGCGTCCGCTTCCAGAGATAGACCCAGCGTTCGGAAACGACCTTGCCGGTCTCGTCCTGAAGCTCGCAGGTCATGTCGATGTCGTTCACGCCCTTTGTCGGATCGAGCACGAAGAAGGCGCGCAGCACCTGGGGCATGTGGACCGTCGGACTGCGACCGA
>JANOKL010000294.1:0-6328 GCA_031419215.1 Luteolibacter sp.
AATTTCCCTATTCGCTCCTTGGGATACACAAAATATACGGGGGGGGGGTGGGGGGACCGGGCCCTGGGTCCAGGGGTCAGGAAGAACGTGTGTATTGAGAGTTAGCGTTTGATGACGAGCCCGTTGATGAACTCGTCTATCATTTGCAAAGGCGGCTCGAAGTTGGACTCGGAAGCCTTTTCAACCAAGAGATAGTCCCGATCCTTTCTCATGGGACTGTTGGGGTTTTCTGGGTTCCCGTCCCGATGGTCACGCACGCCTGGCCCGAATTCCGCCAGGCTTGGATGAGTCACTCCAAAATTGGCACGAACATAAACACCGTTCTTAGTCAGTCCGTGAACCTCGTATTCCAGCATGCCATTATTAGGTACATAGTTTGTGTTACAATTCTGATACTGTACAAAGAATGAGACGGCGCTCCCCCATGCAAACTGCTTGCGTTCGAAGCGGGGATAAATGCGTGCGCTGGCGTTACTCGATCTCCCTAATTCGGCCTTGTAACCGTCAGTCGCATTCAGGATGGCGTTGGCCTCCTCTGCGGTTGCCGAGGAATAGAGTTCGATGGACCACCCTCGATACTTACTGCTGCCGTAGTAGGTGTCCTCATTCGTGTATTTCACAAATCGAGGCTCGACCCACTGCCCTTCGATTCTTGTGTAATCAACCCGAGCTTTGGCTCCGCCAATATCGCCGTTAGGCTGTCCCTTTCGAATGATTCTCGTAGAAATTTGTGAAACTGGGAAATGGGTGGTGTCAAGAGCGGCGCGTGGGGCCAAGGAGCATGCCGGAAGAAATGCGGCGAGAAGCATAATCGCGAATTGGGGCTTCATATGGTGATAAAGGAGATTGGTGGAGCATCAGCCCTCTGGCGAGGGATTTTCCGAATGAGAGTGGATGGTCCTAGAGAACAAGCCGACGCGGCTCTTCCCTTGGACTGCGGCGGGAAGTGAAACGCCACGCCGCCTTAGGATGCGGATCTGATTCACGAACTCCGGGAAAGTTTCAGATCGTCTCAAGCTCTCTATCTTCATGGACATCGGGCGTGGAAGACGATTGGCGACCTGAACGATGGATGAACACCTACACCGCATGCCAAAGGGGTGTGGCACTGCGTTTCCCACCGCAGTCCAAGGTTGGCCTTCACAGGTAGGCAGGGACCTTTCTCCGAAAAGGTCCGGCGGGGGGCGGCTTGTGGGGTCGTTCGACAGTCGAAGGGTTCTGTCAGCTCACCCCCGCCGGACCGCCCGGAGGTCGAGTCCCTGCCTTTAGAATCCCCGATCCCCAATCCCCGATCTCTTCCCTCTTTCACCCCATAAACCCAAGCTTCTCATAGCTCCCTTTGAGAATCGGCTTCGATGGCGTCTTGAGCCAGTCTTCCAGAACCGTGGCGTAGATGCTGCGGAAGTCGGTGGTGAATTTCAGATCGCCCTGCGAGAGGTCGGTGAGGCTGGGATGTTTTCCGACGAGTCCGCCTTTGACGGGCTTGCCGAGTACGAAGAGACAGGAGCCTTGGCCGTGGTCGGTGCCGCCGCTGGCGTTTTCGTTCACGCGGCGACCGAACTCGGAAAAGGTCATGACGACGACACGGTCGGCATTTCCCTGTTCCTTGAGGTCGGCCATGAAGGACTTCAACGAGGAGTCGAGCTGTTGCAGCAGGCGCTCATGATTGTTGGCCTGGTTGTTGTGGGTGTCGAATCCACCGTGGGAAACGTAGAAGACACGGGTCGGCAGCTTGCCGGCGATCATGCGGCCGACGAGGTTGAGACTGCGTGAAAGCGGGCTGCCGTCATACTGAACGGCGCTCTTGTGCTTGGCGGCGATCTCGAGAATTTTCGCGGAGCTGACACGGGCGTCGAGGGCCACGCGTTCCAGGAAGGCGAGGTTGCTTTCACCCTTCACGCCACCGGTCTTTCCACCGGCGGGCATGGCGATCGAGCCGCCTTCTGCAGGCGCGTCATTTTCACCATCGGGACGGTTGAGGTCGTTGAAAAATTCCTCCGCCATGACCTTGTCACCGCCGCTGTGGATCCAGCGGTAGAGCTCTGGTGAGGAGAGGCAGATGCCGGGGTTGTTGATCGCGCCGAAGGACTCCGGCTGGGTCTTGTTGAAGCTGATGCCGACGGTCGGATCCGAGCCGGGGCAGGCGTTGTCGAAGTAACGGCCGAGCCAGCCGGTGTTCGAGTGATTCGCCGGATCGGCGGTCTCCCAGATCGAGGTGGAGACGAAGTGCGAGCGGTTCGGGTTCGGGTAGCCGACGCCCTGGATGATCGAAAGATCGCCTTCCTTGAACTGCGAGCCGAGCCAGGGCATGGCGGAGTTCAGACCGCAGTAGTCGGAGAGCTTGATGACGTCCTTCTCGCGCTTGGCGATGCGTGGACGCGCCTTGTGGTAGGCATCGTCGCCATAGGGCACGAGGGTGTTGAGGCCGTCGTTGCCCCCCGCGAGCTGGACGACGACGAGGATCGGCCCGTCCTTGCCGGTCACGCCTTGGACAGCGAGATCCTTGGAGGCGTTGTGAAGTTGAGCAAATGTCTGATCAACAAACATCGGCACCGTCCAGGAAGCGGAGGCACCCAGCAGCGTGGAGCGAAGGAAATCACGGCGAGTTTTCATAAAAGTGGTTTCAATTTTCAGCTTTCGAATTTCAGCTTTTCTTCAGCACAGCTGGTAGTCCGGCGTGCTGAGCATGAGGTGGATCAGCTCGGCGATCTCGTGGTTGGTGAAGACCACGCCGGCCTTTTCTTCGGCGAAGGCGAGGAAACGCTTGCGGTGGGCTTCGGGCAGCGGAGCCTGGAAAAAGCGGAAGCCGAGGGTGTCGATGAGGTCCGCATGGCGGCTGCGAAGCTCGCGCGGAACGACCTTGTCATAGTCCGGGCCTTTCCAGAAACGCGCGGCGGCCATGCCATTTCCCATCATCGCTTCATTCGGATTTTTCTTGAGCATGCGCTGGGCCTGAGGAGCGTTCTCATCCATCATTTCACCGTCCTGCATCATTCTGTCGTCGTTGTTCGCGACGAGCGCGGGCGCGTCCTGCGCGCCCTTGGTGATGAAGCCAGCGATGTTGTAGCGGGTGAGCAGGGTGCTGGTGTTGATCCAGGCCTTTCCCCAGTCCCAACCGGCGACGTTCGGAGGCATGAACAGCACTTGGCCGAGCTGCTGCTGCGCCACCTGCGTGTAGCCCTGCGGTGCCTCTTGTAGGTCGAGCTGCTTGAGCAGTTGCAGAAGATACTGGATCGGAGACTTCACCTGATTCCGCATGACCTCGGCGGCGTAGAATTCCTTCGAGAGAAAAATTTCCCGGAGCAACGGCGTGACCTCATACTTCGCCTCACGGAAGCTGTTCGCTAGGGCCTCGACGGCGGCTGTTGGTGGATCTTCCGCCGCGAAGTATTCCCAGAGTTTTCCGGCCATGAGTTTTGCCGCCTGGGGTTGGTCAAAGATCAGGTTGATGACGTCATCGCCCGCGAACTTCCCGGTCTTTCCGAAGACGGTTTTGTCGCCTTCGTCCCATTGGCGTTCGAAGTGCTCGATCGTGCCATTCATCCGGTTGAGCTGGTAGCCGGTGAAGGCGCGCGCGGCCTCGCGGATGTCCTGCTCGCTGTAATTCCCCTCACCGAGCGTGAAAAGCTCCATCACCTCGCGGGCGAAATTCTCGTTCGGCTTGCCCTTTTTCGAAGACTGGGTGTCGAGGTAGAACATCATCGCCGGGTCCTTGGCGATCTCGTGAGTGAGTGTGCGGAAATTTCCCAACGCGTTCCGGCGGAAGAGATCGTTCTGGATCATCAACAGCACCGGCTGCTTCACCTTCTGGATCGAGGTGGCGAAATGGTCGTGCCAGAAAAGCGTCATCTTTTCCCGCAGCGGAGCCTTCGTTTTCAACATCGTCCGGAACCACCAGCCCTGGCCCTCGATGCCCTGCCGGCGATTCTCAATCTGCGCCTTTTTAATGGCCTCTTGCCGCGCCCGCTCCGACTGCTCGGCGGTCATGTCCTGCGTCGTCCGGCGCATTTCCATGAACTGCTTGCCGCGCTCCCGCAATTCCTCGACCGCCTTCTCGCGACTCGCCCAATCGGGCATCGGGAATGCGCCGATCGGCTCAGTGGGATTGAGCAGCGAATCGACGGCCTTCGAGCGACCCAGCGCGTGCAGCGCCTTGATTTCATCGGGATTTCCGCCGAAGCCCGCGCGGTTGAGAAGGTGGGCGGCCTCGAAAAGGGTCCAGGAGTCGGGAGCTTGTGGGAGCATGGCAGAGAGGGGTTACGAAAAGGAAACCCTCGGGCAGTCGGAAAGTTTCGAATCATCCGCACTCGGAAAAACCCTGCCATTTCGCCGATTCGGGCGCATGTTCCCGCCAAGCAACGCCGACCCATGACTCACGACCTCACTCCCGAACTCCTCAGCCCAGCCGGAAACTGGGACTGCGCCCGTGCCGCCGTGGCCGCCGGGGCCGATGCCATTTACTTCGGGATGCCGCGCTTCAACGCCCGTCTGCGTGCCGACAATTTCACCGAGCACGACCTCGCGCCGCTCATGGAATTCCTCCACCGCCGAGGCGTGAAGGGCTTCGTGGCGATGAACACGCTGATCTTTACCAACGAACTCGAAGACGCCGAAGCCCAGCTCCGCCTGATCGCGGAAGCAGGCGTCGACGCCCTCATCATCCAGGATCTCGGCCTTGCGAAACTGGCCCGCGAAATCGCCCCCGGCGTGGAGCTGCACGCGTCCACCCAGATGACGATCACCTCGCCCGACGGCCTGGCTTTCATCGAAACCCTCTTCCCGATGGAACGCGCCGTCCTCGCCCGCGAACTCTCCGTCCGCGAAATCGAAAAGTTCCAATCTGCCCGACTGAAAACTGAAAACTTAAAACTCAAAACTCCCCTCGAAGTCTTCGTCCACGGAGCCCTCTGCGTCGCCTACTCCGGCCAGTGCCTCACCAGCGAGTCCCTCGGCCAGCGCTCCGCCAACCGAGGCGAATGCGCCCAGGCCTGCCGCATGCCCTATGAGCTCCTCGTCGATGGCGTGCAGCAGGAAATGGGAGAGGTGCGCTATCTCCTTTCCCCGCAGGATCTCGCCGCCGTCGACCTCATCCCCGACCTCGTCAAGGCCGGCGTGAAATCCTTCAAGATCGAAGGCCGCCTCAAATCCCCTGAATACGTCACCGCCGTCACCCGAGTCTATCGAAAAGCCTTAGACTCTGCTCTCGAATCCACCATCCCCAATCCCCAATCCCCAATCTCTTCCTCCGACCGCTATGAGTTGGAAATGACCTTCTCCCGCGGCCTCACGACCGGCTGGCTCGGCGGCTCCAACCACCCCTATCTCACCCACGGACGCTTCGGAAAAAAGCGCGGCCCACTGCTCGGTGAAATCATCGACTGCGGCCATGGCTGGGTCACCCTCGGCAATCGCAGCGATGTCCCGATTCAAGCGGGCGATGGAGTGGTCTTCGATGCAGGGGAAAACCGCGACCTCGAACAGGGTGCACGCGTGTTCCGAGTCGAAGGCGACCGCCTCGTCTTCCACCGCGAACTCAGCGGCATCAACTTCGAGCGCATCAAGCCCGGCCACACTCTCTACAAGACCTCCGACCCGAAACTCGAATCCGAACTCCGCCGCTTCTGGCAAAACGCGAAACTCGAGGAGAACAAAACTCCGCTTCACCTCACCATCACCGGAAAGCCCGGCGAGCCCCTCGTCGTCTCCTCTTCCTTCGATGTTGAGCGTTCAATGTTCGATGTTCGATGTTCCTCTTCCATGGATCTCCAGGAAGCCGCCAAGCATCCCCTCACCACCGAAACCCTCGCCGCGCAGTTCGGTCGACTCGGCGAAACCCTCTTCGAGCTAGGCTCGATCGACAACAAGCTCGAAGGCAACTGCCACCTCGCCGTCTCCGAGCTCAACCGCCTCCGCCGCGCCCTCGTCGATCAACTCCCCGAGCCCGAACTGCCCACACCCATCGGCTCAAGAAACGACCGCACCTACCGCGATCTTCTCCCTCTTGCCAATCCGCAATCCTTCTCCGCTGAAGCTACGAAGGACAGGTCCCCGATCCCCTATCCACGCCTCAGCGTCCTCTGCCGCAGCCTCGACCAAGTCGAAGCCGCCAGCGAAATCGGGATCCAAACGATCTACTGCGACTTCGAAGACCCCCGCCGTTACAAGGACGCAGTCCACCTCTTCCAATCCGCAATCCGCAATCCACAATCCGCAATTCTTCTGGCTACTCCGCGTATCCTGAAACCCGGCGAGAACGGCTATCACAAGCACATCGAAAGCGCGAAGCCCGCCGGCGTCCTGCTCCGCAACCTCGCCGCACTGGAATACT
>JANOKL010000295.1:0-11109 GCA_031419215.1 Luteolibacter sp.
TTGTTGAAGCCGACGTCCATGTATCCGAGGTCATCGGCCATCATGAAGATGACGTTGGTGGCGGACGCTGGAAGGGCGAGCGCCAGCAGGAAGAGCAGGGATTTCATGATGGAACGGAGGGGTGGGATCACTTGACTTCAAAGGGTGCGGTGGCGGTGGCGGCGTGACTGTTGCCATCACTGACCCAGAGATAAAGCCGGTAGGAGCCGGGCTTCGCGGGGGCCTTCAGCTCGGCCTTCGACGTCTGCGAGGAAGCGATGATGCCCTCGATCGGCGCGGGCATGGCGGTTGGCTTGCCCTCCACAGCATAGGGCTTTTCGGGCAGGACCGCCCATTGCCAGGAAAGCGGATCGCCCTCCGGATCGGCAGCGCCCGACTGGACGCTGAACGAGCTGCCGGGCTGGAGTGGCTCCAAGGGCACGCCTTTCAGCGGCTGGATGGTCGGGGCGCGGTTGCTGGGCTGGGTGCCGCTCCATTTTTCCTGGAGGATATCGACGGGCTCGGTGGTCTTTCCGTCGTGCGTGAGCAGGCCGAACCAGGTGGCGGAGGCCTCGAACTTCCAACCCCAGACGAAGGCGTAGCTGCCGAGACAGTCTCCTCCTTTTGAAATCACTTCATCATAAGCACGGCGAAACATCGCGGCCTTCTCGCTGCTGGTCTGCTCCAAGGGTGCGCCGGAGGCCGTCTTGGGCCGCTCCCAGAAACCCTGGGGACCCCATTCTGTTAGAAGCCACGGACGGGTCCAGCCGACCTTTTTCAAATGGTTCCGCAGGCCGAAGACTCCGCCGTAGGTGTTGATGCCGACGAAGTCGAGATGCGGTGTGTGCTCGTTCAAGCCCTTCAATTTCGGAGGGCTCAATCCGGCGACGGCGGTGAAGGTCGGATGCGCGGGATCGATTTCCTTCACCATGACGGCCAGGCGGTCGATCTGCTGCCAGTAGGCGGTATTGTTGCCATCGCCCTCGGCCTCGTTGCCAATGCCCCAGGCCAGAAGTGCGGGGTGGTCGCGGAATTTCATGACCTCGGCCTTCACGCGTTCGAACTGCTTCGCGCATTGTTCGGGCTTGGAGTAGGAGAACCATGAGCACTCAGACTCCAGCCAGATCCCGGCGCTGACGGTGAGGTCGAGCGCGGCGGCTTTATCGAGGGTGGAATCGAGGTTGGTGGTGCTCCAGGTGCGGATCGAGTTCGCGCCGCGCTTGGCAAGAAGCTCAAGCTGGCTCTCGCCTCCCGCGCCTTTCACGAAGTAGGGCTTTCCCCCGCGTGTCATGCCATCCTTCACACTGACGGTGACCGGCACGGCCGTTTTCAGGCTGACAGTTTGCGGAGCGTTTCCATCCTTGGGCGCGTCGTTCTTCGACTGCTTGGGCCCCTTTGCCTTCGCCTTCGGTTTCGGCTGGATCTGGATCTCGCCCGTGTTCGGCTGCGGGGCTCCCGGCGTGCTGCGTCCGTCGGCGATGTATTTTTCGAGAAGCTTCGTCATCTTTGCCACGATCTCGGGATGCTCGGCCTGGACGTTGCGGGTTTCTCCGATGTCGGTGGAAAGATCGTAGAGCTGGATCGGAGGAAGTTTCTCGGTCTCGAGCGAGCCTGGCTTTGGATCACTCCAACCACCCGAGCCGGGACAGAGTTCGAGTTTCCATTTCCCCTGGCGAATGGCGAAGGAGCCATTGATCGAGTGGTGGACCACGGCCTCATGGATGGGCTCCGTGGCTTTTCCTTCGAGGGCGGACAGGATGCTCACGCTGTCCTCGGCCATGGTGTCAGGCAGCTTCTTTTCAAGAATCCCGGCGCAGGTGGCGAAGAGGTCGACGAGGCAGATGGTCTGATCGCTGGTGCTGCCGGGCTTCACGCGAGCGGGCCAGCGGGCCAGGAAAGGAACGCGATGGCCGCCATCGAAAATGTCGGCCTTGGTGCCGCGGAACTGGGCGCTGGGGTTGTGGCCCTTTGCCAGCAGTTCGGGAAACCCGGCGGCGGGTGAGCAGCCGTTGTCGCTGGTCAGGATGACGAGCGTGTTGTCGGTGAGGCCTGCCTTGTCGAGGGCATCGAGGACCGCGCCAACGGTGAAGTCCGTCTGCATGACGAAATCGGCATAGTCACTGATGCCGCTTTTTCCCTTCCATTCCTTGGTCGGCAGGATCGGGGTGTGCGGGGAGTTGAGCGGAAGATAGAGGAAGAAGGGTTTGCCCTGTTTCGCGTCGGCGGCGCGACCGTTGATGTAGTCGACGGCCTTGCCTGTTAGAGCAGGCAGAACGTCGATGGCCTCGAAGCCCGGAGCCGCGGGACCTTTGCGGATCCACTCCTTCTCGACGGTCGGCAGCTCGGTGACGCGATCGTTTTCAATGTAGACGTAGGGCGCCATGTCGAGCGAGGCGCTGATGCCATGGAAGTAGTCGAAGCCGACGGCATTCGGCCCGTCCTGGATCGGCTTGGTGTAGTCGATCTTCTTCGGGTTGTCGGTGGCCCCCGCAGCGGCATCGTCGTTCTGAGGCCAGTTCATGCCCAAGTGCCATTTCCCGACGCATCCGGTGGCATAGCCCTGCTCCTTGAGGAAAGCGGCCACGGTGGTGCGACCGGGCTCGATGAGGCGCGGCGAGTAACCATTGAGCACGCCCATCTTCATGCGCGAGCGCCAGTTGTAGCGGCCGGTCAGAACGCTGTAGCGGGTGGGCGTGCAGACGGCGGAGCTCGAGTGGGCATCGGTGAACTTCATGCCGCCGGTGGCGATGCGGTCCATGTTCGGCGTGGCGATCTTGCCCTGTGGATTGAGGCAGCGGACATCGCCGTAGCCAAGGTCGTCGCAGAGGATGAAGACGATGTTCGGCTTGGCTGGAGCGGCGGAAAGAGGATGGCCGGGTGCCAGCAGGAATGAGGCGGCGGCAAGCAGAAGGGCGGCGGGTTTGACTGGCATGAGCGTGAAGATGGCGGACTGGAAGAGGTGCTGCGGAACGGCGAACCTGCTGGTTACGGGTTTCTACGCCCAGAAGTATCGCCAACCTGCCGAACAAGTCATCCCCAGGAAATGCTCCGGATTCTGGCGGTGATGTCCAATTTTGCATGGCAGGATTTCCAACAGCAGGGAGTAGATCTCGGGAATCATGGACAGCGAGCAGCCAAACAAGACCGGTGGCGACAATGGGGATGGACGCTTCCTGCGGCTGTTCGTCCATCACGAACGTGCGCTCAGGGCCTACGCCCGTGCGATCGTCCCGACCTGGGATGCGGTCGACGAGGTCATTCAGGAGGCCAGCGTGGTGCTGTGGCGGAAGCTTGAGCACCTCGATGCCGATGAGAATTTCCTGCCATGGGCGAAGGTGGTCGTGCGATTCGAAGCTCTGCGTGCCCGGCGAACTTTTGCCCGTGATCGTCTCGTTTTCAGCGAGGAACTGCTTTCCATGCTGGCCGATGAGGCCTCGGAAATGGAGGAGGATGAACACGTGCTCGAGAAATCCGCGCTCAGCCTGTGTTTCAGGAAACTCTCCCCCGCTCATCAGGAACTGCTGCTCGCGCCCTATGCCGGATCAGGAAAGGTCAAGGAACTCGCCGGCCAGTCCACCCGCAGCGTCAACAGCCTCTACAAGCTGCTCGGCCGCCTCAGGGCCAAGCTTCAGACCTGCATCGAATCGGAACTCGCCTCGGTGCGAAGGCTCTCCATTTCCAAGGGCAAGCTCCAGTCACGACCTCAATGACACGCGATTCACAAGACCCGATCTCCCGCAAGCCAGAAGACCTGGAGCGGCTGCATCGCCATCTGCTCGGGCAACTGGAGCCAGAGGAATTCCAACAGCTCGAGAAGGAACTTCTGGGCTCAAAGGAAAGCCGGGCGGACTACCTGCGCGCAGTCCGGGTGGATGCAGCGCTGCATGATGAATCCTCCCGGCTGAGAGAAGAGGAGCCCGCCGAACGGGCGAACGTGATCAAGTGGTCCGGCCTCGCCCTCGCCGCTGCTGCCGTGATTCTCGCCATGCTGGGCATTTGGAAAAGTTTCCACCCTGAGCCAGCTTCGACACTCGCCGTATCCAGCGAGGCGATCGAAATCGCCACGATGGCAGACACCCGTGAGTGCAAGTGGAAGCAGTCAGCGACCGCGATGAAGGTGGAGAACCGTCTTTCCGCAGGGATGCTCGAGCTGGAGTCCGGAGTTGCGCTGATCGAATTCGACAGCGGCGCAAAACTCGCCCTCCAGGGCCCTGCCCGTCTGGAATTGATCAGCGCCAAGCTCGCACGACTGCATCATGGAAATGCCACCGTGCGTTGCGAGCAGGGACTCTACAGCTTCAGTCTCCAGACACCGACCTCGACCGTGATCGACCTTGGCACGGAATTCGGAGTCGCGGTGGAGCCCAGCGGCCTTTCCGAAGTGCATGTCCTCGATGGCGAAGTCGAAGTGGCAGATGCGACGAACAAGGAGCAGCAGAGCACCAGCTTTCTCAGTGTCGGAGAAACCATGATCCTGGCGAGCAATGGAGAGAGCCAGATGGTAGACAGCTCGACCCGGAAATGGATTCGCGACTACACCACCCCAGCCGACCGTGATGCGAAAACTGTCGCGCCGAAGATCCTTGCCCGTGACTCATTCCCCACCGACCTGAGTCAGGAAAAGAAATTCTCTCTCGGCACTGGATGGTCCAGCACCTGGTGGCAGGCTTCCAACGATGGCAAGAAGGGAGAATTCCGCTTCGCTCAACTGGAACCCCTGGTGAAGCGGAACAGACAAGAAGGGCTCGGAATGTTGGTGGGTGGCTGGGTGGAGGTGCGCCGCTCCTTGGCAGAACCGATCGACCCCGAGAAAGCGCAGACGGTTTATGTCGGGTTTTCACTCCATCGGATGAATCCCAATCAGCGGGACAAAACCGGCAAGCTCAGTGAAGCGGCTTTTCTTTTACGCAGTTCGAAGGACCCGGCCACCATGCTTGGAGTCGCCTTGAGTGGACTCAACCACTGGGTCGTTCTTGAGCCCGGGGGCTGGGAACGCTCGGAACTTCCCGCTGCCGGCAAGAGTCCCTATTATGTCGTGGCGAAAATCGAGTTCGATCCACGGCGTGGCAACAGGGTTTCGGTGATTGGCTACGATGTTTCCGCTGCGATCCCCTCTCATGAACCCGAGCACTGGGAACTCGTCAGCCAACGTCAACTTGCGAAGATCAACGTGCCGCTGAATGTTGTCGCTCTCCAGGTCCGCCAGACGGCGTTCAAGTTTGGCGAGATCACGCTCGGAAATTCCTGGCAGGCGGTGGTGGATCCATCGTCAGTAAAACCCTGAGGTCCGCATCTGCCCAGAAGCCTGCTCGCTGGACGGAAATCAAACGCAGTGTCCGCAGCTGCTCAGCATCCAGTTGGTCAAACCCATTCGCTTTCCGCATGAACCTTCGTCGCACCGCCATCGCCTGCCTGCTGGCCTGGCCGCTGTCCCTCCCGGCCATCCAGGTTCCACTCACCAACGCCTCAGGGGAAATCAACAGCGGCGTCGACCGCACGAGCCTGCCGGACGCTTCTTTCCCGGGCTGGACCGGTGTCAGCGCCCAGATCATCCGCGGCAACATCCATGGAGGCAACGGGGCCTGGCGCCTTTCGCTCAATCCAGGTGGTGAACTCCGTCAGCTGACAAGCCACGTCATCCAAACCGGCGAGGCGTTCAGCCTGCGCTTCGACGCCGCGACTTTCTCCGGCCTGCCGACCGATGTGACCGCCGAGTTCTACACCGAGAGCTCGCCCGGGGTCGTCACGGTCATCCTGACCAAGGTCTTCACCTTCAACTCGCCGCTCACCTCCGGCTACTGGGAGGGATTCCAGCTTCTCACCACTTTCGGCGACTTCAATGCATCGGCAGGAAAGGCGATCGGCGTACGCTTCCGAAACACGGCAGCGACGGGAAAGTTCCTGTCGTTCGACAATGTCCGCCTTGAGTCCTTCACCGCGATCTCACCGACCAGCAACTTCTCCAAATCCTGGACAACCACGCCTGACCGCCCCTGGGTGGGAGCCGACTTCTGGGCGAACCGTCTCCAGGATTGGGAGATCAATGGCGGGCGCTTGCAACCCCGCTTGGGCCTCACCACCAAACCACTCCGCACGGTGCACCGGTTGACCACGGCTGTTCGCGAGGAGCCCGGAAATTTCAATCTCAGCGTGCGGACCGGCCTTGTGGCGACGGAGACCTGGACGGCTGGAGCCTTGACCGGTCTGTTCATCGGAGCCGGTGCAAGCCACGACTATCGAGGCGCAGCGCTGATGCACCACAAGGGTGGACGCGACGGTGGCATCTTTCTCGGAGTGAAGAACAACGGCGCCGCAGTCATCCAGGACAACCGCCTTCTGACCCTCACCCAACTCGCCCTCGGCTCAACGCCTGCCTCACTTCCCGCAAGCTTCCGCATCGAGGTGACCGCCACCTGGCAGAGTGCCACCCGCAACTACCTTCTGGGGCTCAACGTCCGTGACGGCACCAGCGACGCCATCGTCAGCCAAACCAGCATCACCGTCGACCCCTACACGGTTCTCGGAAACATCGGGCTGTTCTCCCATCCCGCGTCCGGCACGACACGCTTCTGGTTCCAGGACTTTACCGGCTCGGGCACGAAGCTTGAGAACCGACCCGAGCGCTCCTTCGGCCCGGTCATTTCCACCCAATACACGCTGAGCCGCAGCGTCATGAAGCTCACCGCCCAACTCGCACCGGTAGTCGTCGCGGGAGCACCACCCGTTGCTCTCGAACTGGATACTGGCAGCGGTTGGCAAACCGTCGCCACGGCCACGCTCGATCCGGATGCCTACACCGCCGAATTCCGAGTGCCCAACTGGAACTACAGTGTGGCGGTGCCTTTCCGGGTCGGCTTCGCGGAGGGAGGGATCACCACCTATCGCACGGGAGTCATCCAGGCCGATCCGGTGAACAAACCGGAGATCGTCGTCGCAGGACTCACCTGCATGATCCACTGCGCGGCCGACACGGCGAACGATGGCTTCAACGGCATCGACGATGCGACAGGAGGTGCGGTCTCCTGGACCCGGGACCGCATCAATTTCCCCCACGAAGACATCACGCGGAATCTGCCTCTCCAGCAACCGGATCTCTATGCCTTCACCGGCGACCAGGTGTATGAAGGAGGCAGTCCCACCGCTCAGGATTCGTCCACTGACGAGAACCGTCGGCTCGACTACCTTTACAAGTGGTATCTCTGGTGCTGGACGTGGCGGGACGTGATCGACGATCGTCCCTCGATCGCCATTCCCGACGATCATGACGTGTATCAGGGGAACCTCTGGGGAGAAGGAGGGAAGGCCACCACCACCCAGGAAAACGGCGGCTACACCAAACCGCCGGCGTTCGTCCGGATGGTCGAGCGCACGCAGACGTCCCACCTTCCGGATCCCTATGATTCCACGCCGGTGCAGCAGGGGATCGGGGTTTACTACACGAGCTGGGTTTACGGTCGGGTGGGCCTTGCCATCTTCGAGGATCGGAAGTTCAAGAACGGCTATGCCGACGAGGGATTTGGAACGATTGCGGCGACCGACGCCGCATCCGATACCACCCGCTTCAACCGCAGCGATCTCCAATTGCTGGGCACCCGCCAGGAAGCCTTCCTCGATGCCTTCGCCTCCGACTGGGCCGGCCAGGACATGAAGGCCGCCATTTCGCAATCTCCTCTCGCCAGCGCCAATACCCATGTCGGCACGGGCTACAGCCGTGTCTATTTCGATATGGATGCCAATGGCTGGCCGCAGAACAAGCGCGACAAGGCCGTCGGTCTCCTCCGCAAGTCCTACTCGCCGCACATCAACGGCGACCAGCATCTCAGCGTCATGCTTCAGCACGGCATCACCGCCAATCGCGATGCTGTCTATTCATTCTGCGTGCCATCAATCGCCAACGCGTTTTCGCGTACCTGGGACCCTGCTGACACCACCTCGGGCACGACCACGGTTGTCAGTGGTTACACCGGATCCTATCAGGACGGGTTTGGAAACCGTATCCACCTCCTTGCTGCCGCGAATCCCACGCACTACTACGGCAAGACCACCTACTACGGCTCGCCCCTGCTTCACGACCGGGCCCCGGGCTATGGCATCATCCGTTTCAACAAGAAGGACCGCACCACCACCTTCGAGTGCTGGCCGCTCTACGTGGATCCCGGAAATCCATCCACAGGCACTCAGTATGCCGGCTGGCCGGTCACCATCCGCCAGACCGAGAACGACGGACGCACTCCCAGCGGCTATCTTCCGGTCATCGATACCGGCGCGTTTCAAAATCCGGTGGTGCGCGTCTATGACCAGTCCACCGACGAACTCGTCTACGGATATCGAGTTTCAGGAAACCGCTTTCGCGCGCCAATCTATGCAACTGGGCGTCTCTATCGCACGGAAGTCGTCCCCACTGACGGGGCCTCCGTCCTGAGCACCAGCAACCTCTCATCCGCTGCCATGCCCGCCCACTCGATCCTGCTCTTTGAGGGCACAGGGCGATACCTGATCCGCGGACAAGTGTTCCGTCTGCGCTGGGACAGCCCCTCGGCGACCTCCCTTTCGATCAACCAAGGAATCGGAAACCTGTCGTCCCGCACCCTTCAAGGAATTGGCTTCGTCGACACCACTCCGACGGCCAACACCACCTGGACCCTGACTTCCACTCCAGCTTCAGGCCCGACTCTTCAGGCACAGGTTTCGGTCCGGGTCTTTCCCACCAAGCAGGAGTGGAGGGCTTCATTCTTCAGCCCATCTGATCTCGCCAATCCAATCAAGGAGTCCACCCTCTGGGGCGATCAGGCCGACCCTGATGGCGACGGAATCTCCAACGGTGCCGAGTACGCAGCTCAAACCCCGCCCCTCTCCGGTACGAAAACCGAGGTACTGCGCAGTGACATCGCGGGCCTGGTGGTCAGCTCCACCACCCAATCGTATCCGGTTCACGTGCTGCGTGAACTCCTCCCGGAAGCAGGCTATGTCTACGAGGCCCAATCGAGCGAAAACCTGAGCACCTGGAACGTGGTGCCCTGGAGCAGCTTGATCGAGGTGGCACGCCAGACTGGAGCGACTGGCCAGACCGATTTGGTCACCCTGCGCATGCCGGACGCCATCACGCAATCGTCGGCCTCCGCTCCGAAGCGCTTCTATCGCGTCGTCTTGAAACCCAGCACACCCTGATCGACAAGGCTACCCGCTCATTTCACGGAGCTGGTTTCAAGGTCGGCTCGCCGCTCAACCACTTCAGCGACACCAGGAACTTGTCCGCCTCAATTACCGTCAGGCTGAAGTGTGGCTCCTTGTTGAAAAAGCCATGACCCGCACTCGGGTAGACATGGGTGTCGCAGCGCGAGCCGACCTTCTTCATTTCCTTCTCGAAGTCAGTGACGACCTTGACCGGAATCAGGTCGTCCTTATCCCCGAGGAAGACGATCGCAGGAGGGGCTCCCTTAACGACATTGTGGGCGGGTGAAAATTCCTTGAACCGATCCCCGACACGTTGATTGCCCCACTCACCCGGACCGTTGTTGAAGACAGGATTGAAGAGCACCAGAGCGTTCGGCTTGCAGGAAATCTTGAGATCATCCTTCGGATCATCGAGTCCCTCCACCAGAGAAGTGAAAGCCGCCAGATGACCACCGGCCGAGCCTCCCGCAGCGGCAATGCGGTCTGGATCAATGCCGAGCTCCGTGGCGTGCGAGCGGACGTAACGCATCGCCGACTTCGCATCCGCACAGCAGATCACCGGAGGTCCCTTGTCCCCCTTGACGATCGTTCGGTATTCGACCCGGACGCCGACCATTCCGCGCGTCGCGAAATACGTGCTCTGCTTTTCGAACTGCCCCGGCGTCCCACCCACCCAGCCACCGCCGAAGAAGTACACCATGCACGGAACCTTGTCGGTGGCCTTCCAAGCCGCTGGCTTCTCGATGAGCAGCTTGAGCTCACGGTTATCGACCTTCTTGTATATGATCGTTTCCTCCGCCTGCAATTGGAGGACAGGAGCCATCAGCAGAGAGGCGAGCGTGAGTGCCTTGGTGAGATTTTTCATTTCAGTGCGGTTGGGAATCGAGGTCGGGAAACGGCCAGCACGGCTACACTCCCGACAACGTCAGATTCTGCCGAGCTATTTCAACCGCTCCCCGGCTCGGTGTTGCCGATTTACCGGCAGGTATAGTCACTCCAAGGAAGTAACCCGACGCACTGCCACTAGCCTGTACAAGCCTTCGTAAATCTACGGCTCTTCGCCTCATGGATCCTGATGGTTTGGCAGAAAGCTCCAAAGAACTGCCTGACAACCGATTTCCTCGTGGCAGATTTCACCATCAAACTCATTATCCAAAAACCCAACGTTTTGAAACTCGTCTCACTTGTAGGAGTCCTCGCCGGACTTCTTCCAATCTGCGCACTGGAAGCCGAGATCGTGGTCAACGCCGACTTCAGTCGCGACATCATCTCGGGCACGAATCCCGGGACCAATCCGGCATCCGTTCTCTACGCAGGCACCGGCCCGGCTCAGGATTCGAACACCTTGTGGAATGATCTACAGGTTCCGCTCTCTGCGACTGGAGACGGCGGAGCAAATACGATCGTCCACCCGATCCAGTTCAACAATCTGACTTCCTCGGATGGTATGCCGACCAGCATCGACATCCAATTGAACAGCGGATTCAACGCTTCTTTCAACAGCTCGGCAGCGCTGGCTGCCAGCGTGGCATCCCTTCAGAACGACCGGATTTTTTCCAGCACAGGTCAGCTCGCAACCCTGAAGATCCAAGGGCTCAATCCGGCGAAACAATATGGCTTGTACTTCATCGGGTCAGGAAATCTCCCGACCGCCTTCACGGTGAACTCAATCAGCAAGGTGGCCACCGGAAACGCCTACGACGGAACCTGGACCGAAGGCGGAGAGTCGGTCTCCTTCAATGCCATTACACCGAGCGCCACCGGCGAGATCGTGGTCGGCATCCGGGATGGGGCTGCTCCCATCGACAGCTTCGGCGTGATCTCCGGACTTCAGATTATAGAACGCGGATTCCTCTACGCCAACTCGGCCACCACCACAGGCGGCCAGTTCAGCAACAGCTACCCTCCGTCGAACCTGATGAACAACTCGTTCACCAGCCCCGCGAACACGATCAA
>JANOKL010000296.1:0-1765 GCA_031419215.1 Luteolibacter sp.
GGTGGCACTGGCGGTGAAGCTCGCGGTGGGGGCGACGTTGCCTGGAAACGGTCCCTTGAAATATGCTACGTCAAGCGAGGGCGGTGTGGTGGCGTTCTTCGCCAGCACGGTGAAGTGCATGTCCGCTTCGAGGTCGGAAAAGGTGCGACCCACCGCGATGCCGGCATCGCTTTTACCGCCCGCGCTGCCCGGAGTGGTGTCGAGGATGTGTCCGGCATTGCTGCCCATGCCACTGTAAAGCACCAGTGCGGAATCCTCTAACAGACCTCCGCGAGCCGGATGGTATTCGACGTTGTATTGGCGGACGCTGTCCTTCGCCACGGTCAGCGCGTAGCGTTTCCCCTCCTCCAGCGTCGGCTGGTCATAGGCGTGGATCCGATAGACCCCGTTGGCTCTCGGGGTATGGAAATAGTTCGCGGGGAGCCAAGCGAGCATCCGTTTGGTAATCGTATTGTAATGGGCGCTGAAGCCACCGCTGCCGCCCATCACGTCGTAAGGATTTCCGTATTCCTCGTTCGCACCTGTTCCGTAAGCAGTGCCGTCGGTGGTGCTCCAGTAGTTCGCATGGTTGACGCCGAGCGAATGTCCGCACTCGTGGTTCAGCACGTCCATGCCTCCCCAGCCCGCCCACACGCTGTCGCCGCCGCCCCAGGAGGCGCCGCTGCGCAGGCCGCCGTTCACCCGGACGATGATGCAGTTGTATTGGGTGGAATCGTAACCCAACTTGCGGGCCTCGGCACGGGCCTGGTTGTGAATCACTCCCAGACCATCGACCTCGGCATCCTTGGCGATGTACCAGGCGAGGGTTTGAGGAAGCGAGATCAGCGGCGTCACCGTCGAGGTGACCGTGAGCTTTCCAAAGGAGGTTTCGCGGAAATAGCGCGCCACGTCCTTCATGTCGTTCAGCGCCTGATCCTCGGTGTTGGGAGGAGCCATCTGATCCGGGTAGGTCACGCGGATGTAGAGACAGCGGAAATTGCCGATCGCCCTCGAGGAGGTTCCCGGGAAATTGTCCAGGTAGAAGCCTGCTCCGCCCGGGCCGCTGGCCTGGATAAAGGTCCGGTATTTCTCATCGAGCACGGTCACGTGAGAACCATTGCAAAGCGTGATCAGCCGCTCACCCACCTCCACGGTCGGGACCTCCTCGGTGACGGGTTCGTTCGAGGCCACCGCCTCCGTGCTCTCTCCGGAAACCGGACACACATCCTCGACGATCGTTCCAGCCGCGATCCTCTCGCCGATCTCCAGTTGCCTCACCGGGCTTTCCGACACAGCCAGTTCGCGGTCCACCGCCACACCGCGCAGCGGGATCTGCTTGCGAGACATCACCGGATCCATTTCGCCGAAAACCCGCGCCTTGTAGCTCATGCCATCCGCAGTCTCGAAATACCGCAGCGTGAGCCCTTCATCAGGAATCGGCATTCCCGGAGCCGGACGACCCATGTAAACCTGGTAGTTCCCGGTCGCGGAAACCGGCTTTTCCAGCGATGCCACGATCTCCCTCGGCAGATCCTGACGGATCACCCTCGGAACCGATTGCGCCAATGCCGCACGAGGATTGGTCGCGATCAGGGCCTTGAACTCGGCGCGCCGCTCCCGAGCCAGCAAATCGCCTTCCTCCACCATCCCGGCGCGCTCCTCCGGAGTCGCCTTTTTACAACGCACCACCCACGACGGGCACGCGACGATTATAGCAAGGTCGGGCGATGGGATTTTCTCCGAAGCCCAGGCACCAAAGTCCTTCGCCGGTTCGGCTTCGATCACC
>JANOKL010000297.1:0-13877 GCA_031419215.1 Luteolibacter sp.
AAAATGCATGCCACCGAACTCGCGGTCAGAATACACGCCGAACGAAAGCCACACGTAGCCGATAATGCAGGCCAGAATAGCAGCGCACAGGAAGAGCTTCTGTTTGGAGGAGTTCTTCAAGTGGTGCGCGGGGAATCAACGATGAGCGCACCCGCGGCGGGATAGGAACTCGAATTTAATTTGACGACTTGTCGCCATTGGATGGCGCGGCTTCTGCCTGTGTGATTGGATGTCGTTCAGCGTCGTTCACATACACCTTACCAAGCAACCGCAGGTCCACAGTATCGCCTTTCGAAACGCTCCCATACTCTTTACCATTTACCTGCAACATACCTCTTACGAGAGATACTCGAATCTTCTTACCCGTCCACTGGAAATCGTCTATTCCGCGTCCACTACCGGTATCACTAGGCATCATCAATGACACCCCCCCCACAGAACGCTCCTGTCCGGGAAAATTTCGCTGCTCAATGTGTCGCCTGAGCACTTCTTGCGTCTCAAGATCAAACTTGTGTGCCTCATCAATGACAGCACCAATCATGCCGTCCAGTTGCTCCATCGGCACCTTCGACGCTTCACGAAGCTTTCCTAAAACCTCTCTCTCAGCAGGGTCGATTCCATTCGAATTCTCTTCATTTTTTAAGCCCTTGTCCACTTCATTGGCAACACTGACATTATTTGGCTTTACTATCCTCTTCGGGTTATTGTAGAAGTATTCGACCAATCTCGGTAAAACGTTGCTCGCTGCCTTCCGATCATCTGGTGAAGCATCTGGATTCTTAATCAGCTCGTCCATTGGGACGATCGAAATCCACATACCATTCACAAGTTGGTCTCGCAATTTTTCTGTCCGTCCAGAATCGAAAAGCTTCACAGACAGATTACTATCTGAGGCCCTAAACCATGCTGATCGTTCTCGCTCTAACTTCGCGCCTTTCTCAAATGCATCTTTGCTGCCCTGTCGCTTGCCGAGCCAGAAACTAAGTGAGCACATAATGGCAACTACTAAGAGAAGCGCGAAACGTTTTTTGAATTGGTTCATCAGGCTCTTTTCCTTGCAGAACATCTTATTCGACGACTCGTCGTCTAGCACGAAATTTCGCATGCTATACGTCTCGTCGGATAGCCTGGAGAATTCGGAACAAAGCAACAGAACCAAAAGGCAATCCCAGCCCTAACCCACCAGCGCCCCACCATCCGCACGCTTGACTCCTCACGTTAAAAGGATCATCCCTTCACCATGAAATCCTGGATCAAAGCCGTGATTCTCTCCCTGGCCCTCGCCATGATCGCCCTCGCGGTGTCCTTCCCGGCGTGTGCGCTCAACATGCATTGAGACGCACCCGCCGTTGAGGTGATCAGCGCACCCGCTCCAACAGCCAGGCCAGCAGGCCGCTGATGGGCAGGCGTTCCTGCTCCATCGAGTCGCGATGGCGGATGGTGACGGTGCCTTTCAGCTCGTCGCCGCTTTCGCCAAGCGTGTCGAAGTCGACCGTGACGCAGAACGGCGTACCGACCTCGTCCTGACGGCGATAACGACGACCGACCGCGCCGCCGTCATCGTAGAAGACATTCATCCACGGCTGGAGGGTCTTCTGGATCTCGCGGGCGATGCGGACCTGCTCCTCGTTCTTCTTGAGCAGCGGGAAAATGCCGAGCTTCACCGGAGCCATGCGAGGCACGAAGCGCAGCACGGTGCGCACGTCCTTGTTGCCCTTTTCATCGGTGAGTTCCTCTTCATCGAAGGCCTCGCAAATCAGCGCCAGCACCGTGCGGTCGCAACCGGCGGACGGCTCGACGACATGCGGGAGGAACTTTTCCTTCGTCTCCTCATCGAAGTAAACGAGCGACTTGCCCGCGCCCTTTTCGTGAACGCCGAGGTCGTAGTCGGTGCGGTAGGCCACGCCTTCCAACTCCTGGATGCCGAAGGGGAATTCGTATTCGATGTCGTAGGTCTTCTGCGAGTAGAACGCGCGCTCGCCATCGGGGATGTCGAGGATATGGAGCTTCTCACGCGGGATGCCGATTTCGCCGTAAAACTTGAGGCGGGTTTCCAACCACTCGTCGGTCAGGCGCAGGCCGTCGTTCGGGTGGCAGAAATACTCGATCTCCATCTGCTCGAACTCACGCGAGCGGAAGATGTAGTTTCGAGGATTAACCTCGTTTCGGAACGATTTACCAATTTGAGCGATACCAAAAGGAAGTTTCACTCGGGAGGAGTCGAGCACGTTCTTGTATTGAACGAAGATTGACTGCGCGGTCTCAGGCCGAAGGTAAGCGATGTCTCCGCCAGTCGCTCCCATATTCGTCTGGAACATCAGATTGAATTGCTTCGGTTCTGAAAGGACACCGCCGCAGTGTGGGCAGGGATTGGATGGACCCGTCTGAGCAAACTGTTCGGTAGCCATCAACTGGTAAAAATACCAAGGGTCCATTGGCTGGTGGCGGGCAGCCTCTTCTTGAAAAAAGCTCAGTGTGACATCGGGATCGCGAACCAAAGCAAGGCCTGGAGCCAATTTTTTGCCTTTTTTCTGTGCCCAGCGTTTGAGCTCTACACCGCTGACGGCCACTCCAGCGATTTCCCCTGGATGAGTCACGGTCATCACCTCGGCGAGTGACTGCGCCCACTCGGATTCAGCAACCATAGTCCGAAGCTGATCGAATCGAATGTGTTTCTGGCAATTCTTACAGGTGGACATCGGATCGCTGAATCCACCGACGTGGCCGGAGGAAACCAGCACCTGCTCCATCGTCAAAATCGCGCCGTCCATGCCGAGCACGTCATCGCGCTCCTGGACGGTCTTGCGCCACCAGTAGTCCTTGAGATTGCGCTTCAGCTCGGCACCGAGCGGGCCGTAGTCCCAGCAGCCGTTGAGTCCGCCGTAGAGCTCGCCAGCTTGAAAAATGAAGCCGCGGCGTTTGCACAGGGAAACGATTTTCTCCATGCGGGCGGGATCGGTGACGTCTTTGTTGGCCATGAAATTGAGCGGGTTAGGGCGCGGATGCAATCAGGTGACAGCCCATGCGGCAAGGCAGACTTTCCCGGCCCTTGTCTCCAAATGAGGCCATTTTAACACATTTTTTACGCCTTCCACCCGCCCGTTTACTACCCGGCGGCGGCTTTCGTGGGACGATGGAATCACCTGCCCATTGAAACCATGACCGACCTCCTCTTCCTCGCCGCCGCCTTTGCGTTCTTCGCCCTCGGTGCGCTTTACACCCGCTATTGCGGCTCCCTCTGATCCCCCACCCCCATGGAAACCATCCTCATCGGGCTCATCGCCCTCGCCCTGCTTGGCTACCTCTTCGTGGCCATGGTTTACCCGGAAAAATTCTGACCCACGACCATGCACTCCACCGAATGGCTGCAATTCGCCCTCTTCCTCGGGCTCCTGGCACTGATCACGAAACCGATCGGCCTCTACCTCACCAAGGTCCTCGATCCGCAGGGGCGCACCTGGCTTGACCCGATCATCCGGCCATTTGAAAAACTCACCTATCGCCTCATGGGCGTGAGCCCGGAAAAGGAGCACGATTGGAAAGGCTACACCTTCGCCCTGCTGCTTTTCAGCCTGGCGGGCATCTTCTTCACTTACGCCATCCTGCGGCTCCAGCACCTGCTGCCGCTCAATCCGCAAGGCCTGCCCGCGCTGAGCCCGGCGCTCGCCTTCAACTCTGCGGTCAGTTTCACAACCAACACCAACTGGCAGAGCTACGGCGGTGAGGGAACGATGTCCTACTTCTCGCAGATGGTCGCGCTGACGATCCACAATTTCACCTCCGCCGCAGTCGGCATCGGCGTCGCCGCAGCATTTGTTAGAGGAATCTCGCGCCACTCGGCCACCACGATCGGCAACTTCTGGGTCGACCTGATCCGCACCACTTATTACCTGCTGCTGCCACTCTGCCTGGTCTTCGCAGTCTTTCTTGTTTCGCAGGGCGTCATCCAGAACTTCAAGCCCAGCACCACGGCAAAGCTGGTCGAGCCACAGACGATCGAAAATGTCACCGCCGACACCCAGACGATCATCCAGGGACCAATGGCCTCGCAGGTCGCGATCAAAATGCTCGGCACCAACGGCGGCGGCTACACCAACGCCAATGCCGCCCAGCCTTTCGAAAATCCGACACCCCTTTCCAACTTCATCCAGATGCTCTCGATCTTCGCGATCGGCAGCGGCCTCACCTGGTATCTAGGAAAATCCACCGGCAACCAGGCGCACGGTTGGTCGGTGTGGAGCGCCATGATGCTGCTCTTCGTCGCCGGCACCGTGGTGTGCTGGTGGGCAGAGGCGAAAGGAAATCCCATTCACCAATCGCTCGGCATCCTCGCCGCCGACGGCAATATGGAGGGCAAGGAAGTCCGCTTCGGGATCTTCAACTCCTCGCTCTTCGGCGTCATCACCACCTCGGCCTCCTGCGGCGCGGTGAACTCGATGCATGACTCCTTCACCGCCCTCGGCGGACTGGTGCCGCTGTTCATGATCGAGCTCGGCGAGGTCGTGGTCGGAGGCGTTGGCGCGGGGCTCTACGGCATGCTCGTCTTCGTCATCCTCGCGGTCTTCATCGCGGGGCTGATGGTCGGTCGCACACCCGAGTATCTCGGGAAAAAAATCCAGGCCTTCGACGTGAAGATGGCGATGCTTTCCCTGCTCGTCCTCACCGCCAGCATCCTCGGCTTCACCGCCTGGGCCGCCGTCAGTGACTGGGGGCTCGCCGGACTGAACAACTCCGGCCCGCATGGCTTCAGCGAGATCCTCTACGCCTTCAGCTCCGCCACCGGCAACAACGGCAGCGCCTTCGCAGGGCTCACCGCCACGCCTGCGAATGGCGACATGCATTACAACACGACCCTCGGCATCGCGATGCTCATCGGCCGCTTCCTGATGATCATCCCGATCATGGCCATCGCCGGATCGCTGGTGAAAAAGAAGATCTCCCCGCCCAGCGCCGGCACCTTCCCGGTGGCAGGCGTGACTTTCGTCATCCTGCTCATCGGCACCGTGCTGCTCATCGGTGCCTTGAATTTCCTCCCCGCCCTCGCGCTCGGCCCGGTGGTCGAACACTTCCTGATGCTAAAGGGCAACCTCTTCTAACCAAAATCAATCTCATGTCCCAACAAGCTCCATCCCTCTTCGACAAGAAGATCCTCGTCCCCGCGATCGGCGACGCGTTTCGCAAGATCGATCCCCGGATGATGATCAAGAACCCAGTCATGTTCGTCACCCTCATCGGTGCCGTGCTGACCACCGTCGCGATCTTCACCTCGTCCGCCGACCGCGGCTTCGTCCTCCAGCTCGCCATCTGGCTATGGTTCACCGTCCTGTTCGCGAACTTCGCCGAGGCCATCGCCGAAGGCCGTGGCAAGGCCCAGGCCGACAGCCTCCGCAACGCCCGCAAGGACACCATGGCGCGACGTTTGAAGAACGGCAACGAGGAGCAAGTGCCCGCACCGGTCCTGGAAAAGGGCGACCTCGTCGTCTGTGAAACCGGCGACGTGATCCCTTCCGATGGCGAGGTCATCGAAGGCATCGCCAGCGTCGATGAAGCCGCGATCACTGGCGAGTCCGCCCCCGTCATCCGTGAGAGCGGCGGCGACCGCAGTGCCGTCACCGGTGGCACCCGCGTCATCAGCGACCGCATCGTCATCCGCATCACGGCGGAAAAGGGCAACACCTTCATTGATCGCATGATTTCCATGGTCGAGGGCGCGCGACGCCAGAAGACGCCGAATGAAATCGCGCTCACCATCCTGCTTTCGGCGATGACGCTGATCTTCATGCTGGTCTGCATCACACTGAAGCCTTTCGGCACTTATGCTGGCATCACCTTCACCACGCCGGTGCTGGTTGCGCTGCTCGTCTGCCTGATCCCCACCACCATCGGCGGCCTGCTCAGTGCCATCGGCATCAGCGGCATCGACCGCCTCATCCGCCGCAATGTCATGGCCACCAGCGGACGCGCCGTCGAAGCCGCCGGTGACATCGACGTGCTGCTGCTCGACAAGACCGGCACCATCACCATCGGCAACCGCATGGCCTCCGATTTCATCCCAGCTCCCGGCGTCACCGAACAGGCCCTCGCCGATGCCGCGCAGCTTTCATCACTCGCTGATGAAACCCCCGAGGGCCGCAGCATCGTCGTGCTCGCGAAAGAGAAGTTCAACCTGCGCGGTCGCGAACTCCAGCAGCCCCACGCCACCTTCGTCCCCTTCACCGCCCAGACCCGCATGAGCGGCGTGGATTTCGATGGCCGCCAAGTCCGCAAAGGCGCGGCGGATTCCGTCAAAGCCTGGGTCATCGGCCAGGGCGGCGTCTATCCTCCCGAAGTAGACAAGGCCGTGGAAGCCTCCGCCCGCGCCGGCCGCACGCCGCTGGTCGTGGCGGATGGCAGGCAGGTCCTCGGCGTCGTCGAGCTCAAGGACGTCGTCAAAGGCGGCATCAAGGAACGCTTCGCGCAGCTCCGGAAAATGGGCATCCGCACCGTGATGATCACCGGCGACAACCCGATGACCGCCGCTGCGATCGCCGCAGAGGCTGGAGTGGACGACTTCATGGCCCAGGCCACGCCTGAGGACAAACTGCGCCGCATCCGCGAGGAACAGGCCGCCGGGCACCTCGTCGCCATGACCGGAGACGGCACCAACGACGCCCCGGCCCTCGCCCAGGCCGATGTCGGTGTCGCGATGAACACCGGCACCCAGGCCGCACGCGAAGCCGGCAACATGGTAGACCTCGACAGCAACCCCACGAAACTCATCGAGATCGTCGAGATCGGCAAACAGCTGCTCATGACCCGTGGCTCTCTAACAACTTTCTCGATCGCCAACGACGTCGCGAAGTACTTCGCCATCATCCCGGCGATGCTGATGGTCACCTTTCCAGCGATGGCCGCGCTCAATGTCATGAAGCTAGCCTCACCGGAAAGCGCCATCCTCAGCGCGGTGATCTTCAATGCACTCGTCATCATCGCCCTCATCCCGCTGGCGCTGAAAGGCGTCCCCTACAAGCCGATGGGCGCGGTCATGGTGCTGCGCCGGAACCTCCTCATCTACGGTCTCGGCGGACTCGTCATCCCCTTCATCGGCATCAAGGCCATCGACCTCGTCATCACCACCCTTCACCTGGCCTAACCGTCGCTGGAGTGTCTCCGGCCTTCGTAGCTTCAGCGAAGTAGGCCAGCTCCAAGTCTTCCTCAAAATGATCATGAAAACTTTCCTCAAAGAACTTCGCGGAGCCCTCGTCTCCACCGTCATCCTCGCCGCCGTCTGCTGCGGTCTTTACCCGCTCGCCGTCACCGGCATTTCCCAACTCGCCTTCAAGGACAAGGCCAACGGCAGCCTGATCACCGACAAGGACGGCACCGTACGAGGCTCCGCCCTCCTCGGCCAAAACTTCAGCGGCGAAGGCTATTTCCATCCACGTCCTTCGGCGTCTGGCGCGAACGGCTACGACGCCTCCGCCTCCAGCGGCAGCAACCTCGGGCCGACTTCCCAAAAGCTCGCCGACCAGTTCAAGGAACGCATCGCCAGCTATCGCACCGAAAACAACCTCGCCGCCGATCAAGCCGTGCCTGCCGACGCCGTCACCGCCTCCGGCAGCGGACTCGATCCCCACATCAGCCCGGCCAACGCCGCACTCCAGATCGAACGCGTCGCCAAGGCCCGCAAGCTTTCGCCTGACAAGGTGAAGGCCCTCATCAACGCCAACACCGACGAGGAGGACCTCGGTCTCCTCGGCGATGACGGAGTGAACGTGCTCAAACTCAATCTCGCCCTCGACTCCATCCATTGAACTCCAATCCGTGTTCATCCTGTTCATCCGTGGTTGAAAATCTTCAACTACTTGCCGCCGCTAGATGACTGACTCCGATTCACGCCCCGATCCGGATGCCTTGCTGGCACAGGTGCAGCGTGAGGAGAACCACGGAAAAAGTGGGCGGCTTTTCATCTTCCTCGGGATGTGCCCGGGCGTTGGGAAGACCTATGCGATGCTTCTTTCCGGAAGACAGCATCAGAACGAGGGGCTCGATGTGCTGATTGGGGTGGTGGAAACGCATGGTCGCGCCGAGACGCTCGCCTTGGTCGAAGGCTTGCCGATTTTACCGCGACAGAAGCTCGAACACGGCGGCCACACGCTGGAAGAGTTCGATCTCGATGCGGCTTTGGCGCGTCGACCGGATCTGCTGCTGGTCGATGAACTCGCGCACACCAACGCGCCCGGCGGCCGCCACCTGAAGCGCTATCAGGACGTGCTCGAGCTGCTCGACGCGGGCATCGACGTCTGCACCACCGTCAACGTCCAGCACATCGAAAGCCAGGTGGACATCGTGCGGCAGGTCACCGGCGTGGCCGTGCAGGAAACCGTGCCGGATCTGATCCTTGATCGCGCGCACGAGATCCAGCTCATCGACCTCAGCGTTGAGAAACTTATCCAGCGTCTTTCCGAAGGGCGGGTCTATCTCGGTGAACGCGCCCAAGCCGCAGCAGACGGATTCTTCAAGGAAGGCAATCTAACAGCCCTGCGTGAGCTCGCGCTGCGCTTCACCGCCGAGCGGGTGGACCGCGATCTGGAGGATATCCGCCGCGCGAAGCGGGTCAGCAGTCCTTGGAAAACCCATGCGCGTCTGATGGTCGGCGTGGGGCCTACACCTTATTCGGAAAGCCTGATCCGCTGGACGCGCCGTGCGGCAGGACGACTCGGCTGCCCGTGGATGGCGGTGTGGGTGGAGCGCACGCAGCCGCTCAGCGCACCGGAGGAAGACTTGTTGGCACGTGGTCTGGCCCTTGCCCGCCGCCTCGGTGGCGAGGTCGTGCACGCGACTGGCGACGACATCGCCGAGACGCTGCTGGAAGTCGCCCGCGAGCGGAATGTTTCCCAGATCATCATCGGCAAGGCAGATCACCGCTCGCGCTGGAAAGCCTCGCTCAATGACCGGATCATCTCTGGCAGCGGCGACATCGACGTGTGCGTGGTCAGGCCGCTGATCGGTCGGCCTTCGTCGCGTGTTTCCAACGCCAAGCCGAGGCAGATGGCGGCCAGCCAATTCCAGGAAATCGGCATCGTGCTGGTGGCGACGACCCTGCTCACCGCACTCTGCTGGAGCCTGCAACGCTGGACAGGCTACACTCTGCCCGCACTGGTGTTTCTGCTTGGCATCGTGCTGCTTGCCCTGCGGGTCAGTCGGCTAGCGGTGCTGGTGATGGCCACCTTGTGCGCGCTGGTGTGGGACTACTTTTTCATCCCGCCGCGCTTCACCTTTCATGTCAGTGACCCCGAGGACATGGCGATGCTGGTGATGTTCTTCGTCGTCGCCATCAGCATGGGCCATCTAACAGCCCGCCTGAAAAAGCGCGAGGTCGCCGAGCGTCGTCGGCAGATCGAAACCGACGCACTCTTGCGCGTCACGCAGAGTGCCGCGCTCGCGCCGGAGATGGAGAAGGGACTTGCCGAAGCGCTGCGGGTCATCAACTCGTTGCTCGAAGCAGAATCGGCACTCGTCGTTAGAAAGCTCGATCACTCACTGCCGTCAGAGGTCCATCCCGCCAGCACGTTCATCCCCACTGCCCAGGAGTTCGGCGTGGCGGCGTGGGCGTATGTGAACAAGCAGATCGCCGGACGTTTCACCGACACCCTGCCGCAATCCGAACTCACGTGGTTTCCTCTCCAAACCGCGACTTCGGTGATGGGCGCACTGGGCATCCGGCTGAATCGAGATGCACTCGGTCTGGATTTCACGCGACGCCAGGCAGTGGAGGCCTTCGCGCTGCAGCTCGCCCTTGTTCTGGAAAAGGAGCACTTCATCCAGGCGGTGACGCACGCCGAGCTGTTGGAGAAATCCGAACGGCTGCGGCGCACCCTGCTCGACAGTGTTTCCCATGAGTTGAAAACGCCGCTGGCTGTGATCCGGGCTGCGATTGATGGCATGGGACAAACTTCGGAAAACCCTTACCTAGTCGAGATCGATACCGCCTCGAAGCGTCTCCAGCGTCTGGTCGAGGGATTGCTTCAAATGACCCGACTGGAATCGCAGATCGTCGAGCCGCAACTCGAATGGTGCGATGTTCACGAGCTGATCGAAGAAGCTCTTTCCGCCGCGCGGGATGCCTTGAAACACCATCCTGTTGAGATCGACATAGCGACGGATTTGCCGCTGGTGAAAACCGACCAAGCGCTGCTGATGCAGGCCCTCGCGAACATCCTCCACAATGGTGGGGTCTATACACCGGAGGGGGCCGCCATCCAGGTCAGGGCTCGTCATTCCGACAAGCGCCTGCACCTCATTGTCTCCGATCAAGGCCCTGGCCTGCCGAGCGGTGAAGAGTCGAAGGTGTTCGGAAAATTCTATCGCGCTCCCGGTTCACCGGCCGGTGGCAGCGGGCTCGGGCTATCGATTGCACGTGGCTTCTTGAGGGAGCTGGGAGGTGACATTTCCGCCCGCAACAAGACCGGGGGCGGAGCCGAATTCGAGATTACGCTCGCGGCTGAGTTCATGTCGGAAAGCAGCCAGGAAATTCCAGGCCTTGTTTCTGAACCGTGAATGCGGCCAGAGTGGCCACGGATGATCGCGCTCGTCATTGATGATGAAATCCAGATCCGCCGCCTGCTGCGGTTGGCGCTGGAATCGCGTGGCTACACGGTGCGCGAGGCGGAGAACGGCCAGCTCGGTCTGCAGGAAGCCGCGTTCCATCGACCGGATGTGATCCTGCTCGACCTCGGCCTGCCGGATCTCGATGGGCTTTCCGTTTTGCGGAATCTTCGCGAGTGGACCGACGTCCCGGTGCTGATCCTCTCGGTACAGGATCAGGAAAACGTGAAGGTCGCCGCGCTGGAAAGCGGTGCCGATGATTACGTTACCAAGCCCTTCAGCACGGCGGAACTCATTGCAAGGCTCGCCGTCATCCAGCGTCGACGCCACTCGAACGATTCACCGGAGCTCGTCGTC
The DNA here is from genome assembly GCA_031419215.1 of Luteolibacter sp. Taxonomy (GTDB): domain Bacteria; phylum Verrucomicrobiota; class Verrucomicrobiia; order Verrucomicrobiales; family Akkermansiaceae; genus Luteolibacter. The sequence continues at coordinate 10,945 of JANOKL010000297.1, forward strand.
GGGCCGCTGACGATGCATCTGGATCGTCATGAGGTCGAGCTCTGCGGGCAGCCGTTGAAAATGACACCGACCGAATTCGCCTTTCTCCGCAGCCTGGCCCGGCACGCCGGAAAGATCGTCACGCAGAGCCAAATCCTGAGGGAAGTCTGGGGCCAGCAGGGTGATGGACAGACGCACTATCTCCGGGTTTATGCGAACCACTTGCGCAACAAACTCGGCGACAAACTGGTGATCCGGAATGAACCTGGAATCGGCTATCGACTGATCGAGCCTGCCTAACAGAACGGTCAAAACGCACGTTGTCACACATCCGGTCTTCAATCCGGTTCATGGGAACGAGCCTCTGAGATGTATGCCGCCAATTGACTTGTGGATCACGACGGACGGTTTTCCATGTGGCGATTCTTTTTCACTGGCTCCAAGTGGTTGCAGGCTTGGGAGTTGGTTCGACATCTGAATTTTCAGAGCCCCGAACATCGGAGCGTCCGTCGATTTGGCACACCATCCGCTGCTCTCGAGGCATGAGCAATCTCGGCTTTTTGTTGGACATGGACGGCGTGATTTATCGCGGAAACCAGTTGATCCCCGGTGCGGATCACTTCGTTTCGAAGCTCCGCCAAAATGGAATCCCGTTCCGCTTCCTCACGAACAACTCGCAACGCACCCGGCGCGATGTGGCGCTGAAGCTGTGCCGTCTCGGACTCGAAGCGGAGGCGGACGATGTCTTCACCTGCGCCATGGCCACCGCGCGTTTCCTAGCGAAGCAAAAGCCGGGAGCCACGGCCTACGTCATCGGGGAAAACGGACTCGCCGCCGCGCTGCATCACAATGGCGTGACGGTGGTGGATGACGATGCCGACTACGTGGTGGTCGGCGAGGGCCGGACGATGACCTTTGAGATGATCGAGCGGGCAGTGCGCTTGGTCGAAAAGGGAGCACGCCTGATCGCCACGAATCCGGATCCGAGTTGTCCCACCGATGCCGGCACCCGACCCGGCTGCGGGGCCATCGTTGCGATGCTCGAACGCGCGACCGGTCGTGCGGCTTTCTCGGTAGGGAAGCCAAGCGGCGTGATGATGCGCATGGCGCAGGATGAACTCGGCGTGCGCTCGGCGGAGACCGTGATGGTCGGCGACACGATGGACACCGACATCCTCGGCGGCGTGGGCATGGGCTATCAAACCGTGCTCGTCCTCAGCGGCCACACTCGCATCGAAGATCTCCATCGTTACGCCTACCGGCCGGACTGGGTGGTCGAGTCCGTGGCCCACATGCCGGAGCGGCTGCTGCATCCGGACGCGATGCTGGCAACGGCCTGAACCTCATTTCCGGTTCTCCGGAAGGTGCGGCTGGCAGTATTCCTGATCGTCCGTGGAGCTGACGTAAAACTCGAGTGAGGGATCATCGCGCTCGGTTTTTCCACAGGTGGCGCAGAGATGAAGCGCGGTCGCGCTGGAGGCCATGGCGGAGCGGAATTTCTGGCGGCGTTTCAGCACCTGCCAGCCGCCCGCGATCATCGCATTGCCGGTGCCGATGGCCGCGCCGCTGAGGAATCCGATCAGGTGCGCAGCGTTCGCCACCATGCCCACCGCGCCGGTGAAACAAACCACCAGCCAGACCAGCATCAGGACCACCGTCTGGCGGTTCATGGCGAACTCGGGGGTCGGGTGGAGCTTGGAACGGAGCAGGATGAATCCGAACAGTCCGTAGTTCACCCCGGACATGCCACCGAAATTCGTCCCGCTCCAGAAGCCTTCGGCTACATTTGAAGTGGCAGCCACCGCGAGCACCAGGGCGAGGAATCTCAGCGACCTGAAACGCATTTCCAGCACCACGCCGAATTGCCATAGCCACATCATGTTGAAGGCCAGATGAATCACGCCGAAATGCAGGAACATCGGAGTGAACAAGCGCCAGAGCTGGCCTTTCTTGATGTCGGAAAGCGGGTCCGAGACGTTTGCCTCGGCCTCTTTCACCATGCGCTCCCAAGCCTCCAGGTCGCCGATCTCCTTTGCGGAAATGGGTTCCCTACGATCACGTTTCGTCTCATAATTCTCGAAGGCGGTTTTATACTCGTCGTAGACAGCCTTGTAGTCCGAGAATTTCTGCTTCGACGCCATGTAAAGCCGGTCGCCCTTTTCCGGCTGTTTTCCCAGATGGGTCAGCGCACCCACGACCACTGAAATCAGGATCATCAGGAGCGTGACGGGCAGTCGCGAGCCGATGTCGGAAGCGCCGCTCGGTTTCACATCGCGGGGATTGGGTGGCCAGGGGCGGGACATGAGGATAGGGAAAATGCCACTACGTCAGACGAGCACCTTTTCAATCCGCCGATCCGGGATCAGCCAAATCAGGGCGGCGACGGCATTGATCTGGGCAGCGGCACGCCGAGGTTCGCGAGGAAGATGGACGCACAGGGGGAAACCCGTCAATGTCCCTCCTCATGGAAACTGTCCGCTGTCCCTGGCTGCCCGCGCACCTCGACCTTTACCGTGCGTATCACGACACCGAGTGGGGCGTGCCGTCCTACGACCGCCGCTACCTCTTCGAGTGCATCTGCCTGGAAGGCGCGCAGGCCGGGCTTTCGTGGTGGACCGTGCTGCAGAAGCGCGAGCGCTATCGCGAGGTGTTCCATCAGTTCGTGCCGGAGAAGGTTGCGAAGATGTCCGACTCACAGCTTGAGAAACTCGTCCTCGATCCCGGCATCATTCGGCATCGCGGAAAAATCTTCTCGGTCCGCCAGAACGCGCTGGCCTGGCTGGAGCTCGAATCGCGCGAAGGCGATGCCGTGAATTGGCTGTGGAGCTTCATCGGCGGAGAGCCGCGGGTGAACCAGCGCACGGTGCTGGGAGATTACCCGTCGAAGACCCCGGAGTCCGATGCGCTGAGCAAGGCCCTACGCAAGGCCGGTTTCAACTTCGTCGGCTCCACCA
>JANOKL010000298.1:0-2013 GCA_031419215.1 Luteolibacter sp.
CAGAGCCGGTTCGAGGAACTTGCCCTCCATCTTCACCAGCTCGGTGATTTTTGCGGAAAGCACTTTCGTGATCACGTCCGCCGTGCGTTCAGGAAGCGGCGACATGCGGCCGATGGATTGATCCACGACATGCGGCTTCGACCACTCTTCGAGCAAACGGAAGGCTTCGAGGCGATTCGCTTCGGAGATATTCGGATCAAGCGCGACTTTGAGCACACGCTGGGCATTCTCTTCGTCACCGGCGCGGAAAGCGCTGTGAAGCATCCGTCGCCAGAGGAAGGTCGTGCGGGTGGATGGCGCGGGCTTGTCGAGTTGCATGGCAACAACCTGTCGAACATCTTCGATATTCTGATCGTTAATGGAGCGAACCACTTCGTCCACAATAGCTTGATTGCTGTCGTCGATGAAGGAAGCAATTGACACTTTCCTCATTCGGCGGAGTGAGACAACAGCCGCCATTCGCACTGACGAGTCCTTATGATCCTTCAGTTCGGCAATCTGCGATGAAGTAAGAAGCAAGGAGAGTGCATAAGATCCTGCGTGCCTGAGATAGGCATCCTGATTGCCTTCAAGCATCTTCAGGATAAATGGAACCGAATCGATGGATTTCATCCGTCCGGCTGCAATGGCTGAAAACATTCGGACTCGCGGCGAAGAATCCGCCAAGAGCTCTTTGAATTGCAGCCCGCCAGCTACTTTCCCGGAATCACCCAGCACCTTGATCACTTGGGCTCGAACTTCCGCATCTTGATCCGTCAACAAGGAGATCAATGACTTAAAAGCAGCGTCACGATTGTTGGGGAGATTTGAAAAGTCCCTCTTGTCTCCGGGAAGTACTGCACACTCCCTTCTGGCGATAACCCCCAGGCCCCAGATGCCGTGCAAGCGCGTAACCAGATCCTGGCCTTTTGATGCGGCATTTACGAGAGCTTGATAGGCTTCCCCTTGTGGGACCAAACCAACTTTGGCATCACCGCGAGTCAGTTCCAATTCAGCACGCAACCTCACCCGCATGTCCGGATGGGAAAGCAGCTTGGCGAGTTCCGCGACCGGCCGCTTCGCAAACCCCTCCTTGATCAGCTTCGCGGTCTCCTGCGCTTCCTTTTCCCGCCACATCTTGTCCGCCGCGATCTCATAAACGCGGCCATCCTCATGCGAGGCCCAGCCGCCCATGAAGTCGGCGACGATCAGCTTGCCGTCCCAGGAGTATTCGACATCGGTGACACCGGCACCCCAGTTGAACTGGCGGGAGTCGGTGAGCTTCATGCCAGCGCCGTCGGGCTCGCACTTGAACGACCAGATCCCGGAGTTCGCCGCGCCGCCGCGATAGTCGCAGATGAGGAAGTGCCCGGCCTCGCTTTCGAGGAAACCAGTGCCGGGGTGATAGGTCAGGCCGGAAGGACCGGAGGTGAGGTTCGCGACCGGCGGCAGGATGTAGGCGGGCTGGAATTCATTCTTCGGCTGCCACATGCGCTCCTCCATCCAGCGATTCGGCGGACGCTCGTCCATGCCGATCTGGCGGTGCTGGCTATGCATGGCCTGGTTGCCCATGTTCCAACCGGAATCCGCGCCTTCGACAATGTAAACGACGCGTGCGAGGTCGCCCTGGTCGGAGTTGTTGTCGACCGAGAAGGCGTTTCCGTAATCGTCGAACGCGATCTCCTTCGGATTGCGCAGGCCGGTATGGACGAGTTCGAAATTCGAGCCATCGGGATCGAAGCGGAACACCGCGCCTTCATCCGGGAGCTTGTATTCCTTCCCTTCCTTCGTCCGGAAGCTCATGCCACGATCCCCGATCGTGCCGTAGATGCGACCATCCGGTCCGAGCGCGAAGCCATTGAGATCGTGTCCGGAAAACGAGACCCGCACGCCAAAGCCATCCTGGATCACATCGCGCACCTCGGCCTTGCCATCGCCGTCCTTGTCACGCAGCGCCCAGATCTTGGGAATGCAGGCGAAATAGACGGTGCCGTCGTAAGCGAAGACTCCCGCGCCCGTGCCATCGAGGATGTC
>JANOKL010000299.1:0-4480 GCA_031419215.1 Luteolibacter sp.
CACACCCGCTGGGAAATCCTGGTTCATCTCCATGGTTTCCGGTGCCTCGCAGTGGATCATGAAGCCGCTGTTCCGCACCGCCCAGATCGGACCCATGGCGATCTGGGTGCCGGTGAAGCGATACTCGAAACGCATGCGATAGTTCGTAAACTTGCGCTTGAAAATGAGGTGGCCGTAGCGGTTACCCCAGGCGTCATACTTCGCATAGGAGACCTTCAGGATGCCGTCCTCGACACGAAAGGTGTCGCGGTAGTTTTCCCCGACCGGACAGCCACGTACCTTCGGCGTCCAGTTTGCCAGATCCTTGCCATTGAAGAGCTGGGTCCACTCGGGCTCCTCGGCGGAGTGGAGGCAGGTGGCGGTTGCGAAAAGCAGGAAAAACAGGGATCGGATCATGGGCGGTGAGGGTCAGGAAAGCGGGGTCCAGGAGTTGTCTGGAAGTTTCGCGAAGGCGTGGAGAAGATTGCGGTTGGCGTCGATGTGCCGGACGATGAAGCGCTCCGGCGTAACCTCGAGCTGGGTGAAACCATAGACGCCGGCCGCGAAAGGACCACGACCGTTCTGAGTCACCTCGCGCACACGGGCTCCTCCACCGCCGGAGATGATGAAGGAGGTCGGGTGCTTCTCGAATTCCAAATGCTGGAGGTCGTGATCGTGCCCGGCGAAATAGAAGTGGACCTTGTGCTTTCGGAACAACGGATCCAAATCCTTGCTCAGCTCCTTGTGATCGCCATGCACGCCGTTGCTGTAGAGCGGATGGTGGCCGATGACGACCAGCCACGGCGCGGTGCGCGGCTTTTCCAACTCCGCCTTCAGCCACACAAGCTGTGCGGCACGTTCCTCCGGAGTTAACGAGACTTGAGAGTTCGTGTAGTTGCTGTCCAGCGCGAGGACGGTGATGAGCGGCTTGCCGGCTTGGGCGAGATCGAGGCGATACCACTTCGATGGCAAATGCCAGCGGGTACCTGGGTGGGCCTTCGCGTAGGCAAGCTCGGCCTCCAGCTTGGCGACCGGCTCGTCGTCATAGTCGTGGTTGCCGAGGATGGCGTAACAGGGTCCGGGAAACACCGCCTTCGGATAAACGGCGGAAAATTGCTCCTTCCACCTCGGGCAATCGGTGCCGCCCTTGAAGGCTCCGTAGAAATTGTCGCCCAACAGGAAAAGCGCCTCGGGCTTGATCCCGGTGTCCGCCAGATAGCGGGTCATGCCACCGGCCACCGCCTTCTGCGCCCGCAGATCGTTCGACCATCCCCAGTCACCGATCATCAGATACTGGCTGGCCCCCGGAGCCACCGGGGTCTCCGCCGCCTGCAAGAGCGATCGTCCGGTCAGGAGCGCGGCGCTGAAACAAAAGCTCTGCTTCAGCAACTGGCGGCGTGAAATGGATTCCCGAGACATCGTCGGCAGACTACGGAGTCCGAACGCGCAAGCCATCCGAAAAATGCGGTCTCTCTTCCCAGCCGCATTTTCCTCTTCCGCCACGCAGGCCTCTGCTAAACCCTGCGGCATGTCCGATTCGATCTCCTCCCTCACCGCCCGGATCCAGACATTCGTCGATGCCCGGGACTGGCGCCAGTATCACAATGCCAAGGATCTCTCCGTGGCGATTTGCGCCGAGGCCGGTGAGCTGATGCAGCACTTCGTCTGGCAGCAGCCGGAGCAGATCGAGCACCGCGTCGACACCCGCCGCGACGAAATCGCCTCCGAAATCGCCGACGTGGCGATCCTGCTTTTCGAACTGGCCGACAACCTCGGCTTCCAACTCGGCGAAGTGATGGAGCGGAAACTTGAGCACAATGAATCCCGTTACCCGGTCGAGAAATCACGGGGCAACAATCTGAAATACAACGAACTGTGAGTGACCTTCCAACGGACGAAACGCCGCGTCCACCACGCCGGAAACGCTACTCGGGCAAGAACCCGCGGCATTTCGAGGACAAGTACAAGGAGCACGCGCCGGACAAATATCCGGAGACTGTTGCCAAGGTCCTCGCTTCTGGAAAAACCCCGGCAGGCTCGCATGTGCCGATCATGGTCGAGGAAAGTCTGGAGGCGCTGAAGCTTTCCACGGGCATGTTCGGAATCGACGCCACCCTCGGCCACGGTGGCCACGCGCTGCGCATCCTCGAACAGATCCACCCCGGTGGGAGATTGCTCGGGCTCGACATCGACCCGATCGAACAACCGCGCACCGAGGCCAGGATCCGCGCCGCTGGCTTCGATGAAACTGCCTTCGAAGCCGTGCGCTCGAACTACGCCGGACTCGCCAAGGTCCTCGCGGCCCGACAGCTCGAAGGAGTCGATTTCATCTACGCCGATCTCGGCTGCTCCTCGATGCAGTATGACGATCCCACGCGCGGCTTTTCCTTCAAGCACCACGGCCCGCTCGACATGAGGATGAACCCGCAGCGCGGTCTTTCCGCCAGCGAATGGATCGAACGCACGAAGCCGGAAAAGTTTACGATCGCCCTGGAGGAGAATGCCGATGAACCGCGCGCCGGAAGGCTTTCTGAAGCCTTGGCCGGTCGTGTGTTCAAGAGCACCGTCGAGTTCGCGAACGCCATCCGCAGCGCCTTGCCCGGACTGGATCCGGACACGCTCGATCTCACCGTGCGGCGTGTTTTCCAGGCTGTTAGAATCGCGGTCAACGAGGAGTTCACCGCCCTCGACAGCTTCCTGCGGGCTCTTCCCCACGCGCTGAAACCCGGCGCTCGGGTGGCCGTTCTGAGTTTCCATTCCGGAGAAGATCGTCGGGTAAAAAAGTCCTTCGAAGCCGCACTGCGCGAAGGACTCTACACGTCGATCAGCGACGGCGTGATCATCGCCAGCCCCGAGGAACGTCGCGACAATCCCCGCAGCAGCCCGGCGAAACTGCGCTGGGCTGAAAGATGACGGAGCGGCCGGGCGTTCGGTGCGCGTTCCGTTTTTTACGTTTATGAAAGTCCGATTGTTGTTTCCGTTATTGTTGTCCACCTCCGTCCTCCACGCCGAGCCCGCCCCACCGGCGGATGAAGCCGCCAAGAAGGCGAAGGCCGAGGAAAAGGCGAGAAAGGACGCTGACCTGATGAAGCGCCAATGCCGCTCCATCCACCTCGGCTACCAGACGCTCAAGGCGAGGGCCGCCTACCTGGAAGTCGTTCCGGAGAAAACGACCGGCGGCACTTATTTCTGCGCGCTGGGATTCGACATGGGCTACTTCGGCATCCAGGACCTCGGAGACGGGAAAAAGATCGCCATTTTCTCGGTGTGGGAACCCGGCGATCCCTTTGATTTCAAGGCCCACCCGGACAAGATCCCCGAAGACAAGCGCGTCGGCATGCTGGAAAAAGGCGAGGGTGTGATCGACGGCCGCTTCGGCGGCGAAGGCACCGGCGGGCAATCGAAGCTGCCTTTCGAGTGGGAAATCGGCAAGCCGACCAAATTCTTCGTGCAGGCCAAGCCAGTCGGCGAGTTCACCGAATTCACCGGCCACATTTTCGATCCCGCACAAAACAAATGGCGGTTGATGGCCACCTTCCGCACTCACAGCAAGGGCATCCCGCTGCAAGGGCTCTACTCCTTCGTCGAGGACTTCCGCCGCAACTACGAATCGGCGAAGATCGTGCACCGCGCCAGCTACGGCAACGGCTGGGTGCTCGACCTTGAAGGCAAGTGGCAGCCGATGCTGAACGCCAAGTTCACCGGCGACGTCACCCCGTCCACCAACATCGACGCCGGACCGATCCCCGGCGGGTTTTTCCTGCAAACCGGGGGCGATACCGTGCAGAAAACCACCAAGCTTGGGGGGAAAATGACCCGCGAGGCAAAAGGCAATCCACCCGAGGGATTGGACGCGCTGCTGCGACCATAGGGGTAGTTAAGAATTATTGATTTCCGGCCTTGATGCCCTTTCAGCGCGTGGCAGTTTCCTTGCATGCGACCCCGAGTGCTTTGTTTGTTAGTCGATGGTTTTGAGGAAATTGAAGCCGTCACCCCCATCGATCTCCTGCGTCGCGCGGGGGTCGAAGTGGTGATCGCCAGCCTCGACCGCATCGACGTCACCGGCCGCTGCAACCTGCGGATGATCGCCGACGTCCTGTTGAAGAACACGCTGCCGGATTCCTTCGACCTGCTCCTGCTTCCCGGTGGTCCCGGAGTGACCGCGATGCGCGGTGACGCACGTGCGGCCGCCATCGCCTCGATCTTCCACACCAGCGGAAAGAAAGTCGCCGCCATCTGCGCCGCACCACTGATCCTGAAAGACGCCGGCATCCTCACGGGTCGGCGTTTCACCGGTCACGCCGCCATCGCCAGCGAACTGCCCGAAGCTGATTTCAGCGAGCGGGTGATCGTCGATGACAACCTGATCACCTCACGCGGAGCCGGAACCGCACTGGACTTCGCACTCGCCCTCGTGACCGCGCTTTGTGGTCAGGAAAAGGCGGATGAAGTCGCGGCGTCGATTCACGCGTGAATCGTGGCGGCGCTTTCCAAGCGCCAT
>JANOKL010000300.1:0-3402 GCA_031419215.1 Luteolibacter sp.
CCCAGCTTGAAGTGCCTCTCGCAGGCTCGCGATTCGAACTCTGGACGCTGCTCTCCAGCCCGCTGAAAAGTTACCTGCTCGATACGAAACTCGTTGGGGCCTACGTGCCATCGGCCGCTGTGGTCATTCGCACGGAGGATCCTTACGCTCTCGTCCCGCGCACCCGCGCGGACCGTCCCTTCTACGTGGATCTCACGACCAGTGGCCTGTTGAACGGCGCTGCCTTTCCTGCCGCTTCGAAAAGCGTAACCCTTTTCCGCCATGTCCAGTCCTACGGCGCGGGGGGCACTGGAGTGGGGATCGACCGCACCCAAGCGACCTTGTTGACCCAGGCCTCCATCGTCGCCAATGGCTCGCAGACCTTGTCGTATCAGGTGAACTCGGTTCCCGGCACGGATCGCACCGCAGTCCGTGGTGAAGAACGCTTCTCCGTTTTCTCGCTGGCCGACACGGTCTCGAACGTCGCGGCATCCCAACTCGCATCCCAGTATGTGCAAATCTGGCCAATGGCGCGTGGCAGCATCGCCGGCATCGCCGCCAATCAGAAGATCCGCTTCGCTCCTCCGGCCCTGACGGTGACCGTGAACGACCTGTATCCGGACTCCCGCGTCTACGTTCAGATCTACAAGGGCGGTGCCCAGCTCGGTGTCAGCGGAACCATCATCCCCGGATCGGCACTCATCGTGAACGATTCCGTTCCTCAGGATCGGGTGATTCTGCTGAAGGACTACGATTCGATCCTCACTGAGGATGGTCAGTGGACGATGGAGCTGGTAACAGCAACTCCCTTCGGCATGGACCGGCTGTCATTTGTTTCGTTCACGGTCGACCGGACGATCCGGGTCAACGGAATGATCAATACGCAGAACTGATCAGGGGCGGCCCCGGGATTCAGGAAAGATTTTTCCTCATTCTCGCGTAGGGTGCATCTGAGATGAGATGCATGCCGAATATTCTGGCTCTGGGCCTGTTGTCGATTGCGGCATCCGCGGACGATCTTTGGGAACTTCCCCCGATCCGCTACTCGGAAACCGCGCCTGCCAGCCCGCTCGACAAGGTGGGAGCATTTCCAACTGGGGACGCCTTCGCAGACCTGAAGGAAGTGGAGCGAGTTCGTCTGGCGTTGAAGTTGCTTTCGATCCCGGAAGAGTCCCAGATCCTGGTGTTCTCCAAGACCAGCAAGCAGAACGACCTGATCTCTCCCGGCACGCCGCGTGCGCTCTATTTCTCGGAGAATGCCTACGTCGGATACGTGCCTGGCGGGGTGATGGAGGTGGCGCTGCATGACCCGGTTCTCGGGGCGGTGTTCTACCTGATCGATCTTCAGAACCCGGCGGCAAAGGGTCTGGTTCAGCGTGAAACCGGGGACTGTCTTTCCTGCCATGGCACGGCCCGCACCGAGGATGTTCCCGGACTGCTGGTGAGGTCGGTATTTCCCGATGCCGATGGGCGTCCGCTGCTGGCACTCGGCAGCTCCCAGGTGGATGCCACCACGCCGCTGAGTTCGCGCTGGGGAGGTTACTACGTCACGGGTCGTAGTTCGGTTCCGCATGTCGGAAACCGTGTTTTTCAGGAGGATGAAGGCCTGCCCACAGCAAAGTTGACGACGCTGGCGGATGTTTCCGAGAAAATTGATTCCAGCCGCTATCTCCGCACAACGAGCGACATCGTCTCTCTGATGGTGCTGGAGCATCAGTGCGATCTCCACAACCGCATGACTGCCGCCGCGATGCGATATCGGCGGACGCATTGGCTCGGCAAGCTGCTCGACAAGACCGCCGATCCCGATTCCGGAACTGCAGGCCGCCTGGCCGATGAGGATGCGAAGGAGATCGTCGACCGTCTGCTCTTCAAAGACGAAGCGGAGATCGGCGACGGCATCGAAGGTGACGAGGCTTTCCAGAACGCATTCACCAAACGCTTCCCCAAATCCGCCGGAGGTGATTCGTTGGCGGACTTCCACCTGGGCAGCCGTTTGTTCAAGAACCGCTGCTCCTACATGATCTATTCGCAGGCCTTCGCGCAGCTTCCGGAGCGGATCAGGTCTGCGACACTGAAACGCCTCCGGGCCGTTCTGGACGGCGCGGAGGCGCAGGAGGAATTCGCGTATCTGAAAGAGCCCGAAAGGAAGCGGATCAGCGCCATTCTCACGGAGACCCTTCCGGCGTTTTCAAATTAGCGGTCGAGGATCGAGTTCCAGTGTTCGACGTAATCGGCCTGGCTGGTGAGCAGGGCGGTGATGTCGTCGTGCAGGGTGATCGACTTGATCTTGTCGCCCTTCGCGATCTTGTTCACCACGTCCTGGCCGGTGGTCACTTCACCGAAGACGGCGTGCTTTCCATCAAGGTGCGGGGTGGGGAGGTGGGTGATGAAGAACTGGCTGCCGTTGGTGTTCGGTCCGGCGTTGGCCATCGAGAAGATGCCGGGCTTCGAGTGCTTCAGCGAGCGGTCGATTTCATCGGCAAACTTGTAGCCCGGGCCGCCGGAACCGGTGCCGGTCGGGTCGCCACCCTGGATCATGAAGCTGGCGATCACTCGATGGAAGCTGATGCCGTTGTAATAGCCGCGCTTGGCGAGATTGAGGAAGTTCGCCGAGGTCATCGGGACCTTGGAGGCGAAGATGGTGGCGTCGATGTCGCCCTTGTCGGTGTGCAGCGTGATGCGGATGTCAGACATGCGCGGAGAATCCAGAAGCCAGAGACAAGAGACCAGAAAGAAAGAACTCACTCGTCGTGGAATTTCCACAAAAGCACGACCAGTCCCACGCCCACTCCCCACAGCAAATAGACGTTGCTGAAAAAGTAGGAGTAGAACATCAGCAGCAGACCGATGATCTTGGGCTGCCAGAGTTCCAGCTTCCGCCCGTAGCCGAAGGCCCCCATGCCGATCATGCCGAACACCAGCCCGGCCAGGATGTTGTAGGGGTTTAAACTAAACATTTCTGTAGGATGCCTGTCACGCTGACGGGGTTCAATCGCCAAGTTCCGCCAGCACGGACTCCGGCGTGCGACCCATTTCCCGCAGGGCACGAATCGAGAGCGCGTCGTGCCGCTTTGCGAGGCGCTTCCCTTCGGCATCCAGGATCAGGCGGTGATGGAAATACTCCGGCTGCGGGAGATTCAGGAGCGTTTGCAGGAGCCGGTGGACGTGGGTGGAGGGCAGCAGGTCCTCGCCGCGGGTGACGTGGCTGATCACTTGGAAAGCATCGTCTACCACCACGGCGAGGTGGTAGCTGGTGCCGATGTCCTTGCGGGCGAGGATCACGTCTCCCAGCAGGCCTGGGTCCACATTGATTAGGCCGTGGATTCTGTCCGTGAAATGAAGCGGTCCGGATCGCTCGGATGCTTTTTCTGAATCCAACCGCCAACTGAATGGCAGTCCGCCCGCGATCTTCTCCTCGCG
>JANOKL010000301.1:0-5565 GCA_031419215.1 Luteolibacter sp.
GCAGACCGAACCGCAGGCCGCGATCGGAAGTCATCTGCATCGGCTTGCCTACCCGGATAACTTCAAGGAACACCTCGCGAACCAGTCGGTCTTGAAAACCGGCTATCATCATGAGGCGAAAGGCAGCGTCCTCGACCTTCAGGCGCGCGGGGAATACCTCTACGCCGCCCTCGGGAAAGGTGGCTTCGGCGTCTTCGACATCGCGAACATCGACAACAAGAATTTCTCCGAGCGCATCATCGCCTCGCCCGTCTCAGCGCTCGGTCAGGACACCTTCATCAAGACCGCCCACGCCACCTCGGTGGCCTTGCCGAGCACCTTGATCAACGATCCCAACCGCAACCAACTTCCGCAGAACGAAGAGCGGCCGATCGCCTCCTATCATGGATACGCCTTCGTGACCGACCTCGAGGAAGGCTTGATCGTGGTGGATGTCGCGACGCTGTTGGATGGAAATCCGGCGAACAATTTCCTCAAGCGTGCTGCCACCTTCAATCCTGAGGGAGCGCTGAACGGAGCACGTCATGCCTGGATGGCCGGGCAGTGGCTCTACATCACCACCGCGCGCGGGCTGGCGGTGGTCGACGCCTCGAATCCCAAGTCACCTGTCTTCGCCGGGGGGTATGCCGGCTCCTTCTTGCGCGAGGCCCGACAGTCCACCGTGCAGTGGCACTACTGCTTTGTGACCGATGCCGAGGGCGTGAAAGTCTTCGACGTTTCCAATCCCGCGAAGCCCACTCCGATTTCCGGTGCATCCGTGTCGCTGGGGAATGCCGACGGCCTCTACATTGCCCGCACCTACCTCTATGTCGCGAACGGCTCCGCAGGCCTTGCGATCCTCGACGTGAAGAATCCGGAACGGCCCCACGTCCTCAGTCAGTTCAACGCCAACGGCCAGCTCAACGATGTGCGCGATGTGCAGATCGGTTCAGTCAGCGCCTCGATGTATGCGCTCGTCGCCGATGGCCGCAACGGTCTGCGGGTCCTGCAACTGATCTCACCGGAAAACGTGCCCGGCCACATGGGCTTCTCGCCAAAGCCCGAGCCGAAGCTCATCGCCACTTACCCGACCCATGGAACCGTCGTCACCATCTCCCGAGGCCTGGATCGCGACCGAGTCGTCGATGAAAGCGGCAACCAGACCGTCGTCTTCGGTCGCCGTGGATCTGGCCCGCTCTCCCTAGAGGAAATGGCCGACTTTTTCCGCGAACCGGATGGCACCGTTTACAAGGTCGCCGATGTGAAGCATGGCGAGAACGGAGCCCTCCTCGACACCTCCGGAAAAACACTGACGCCGCCCCTCGAATTCAAGACGCCGGAATCTGCCCAACCGGAAGAACCAGCGCCCTATCGTGGACGATTGAGGCAGAGAAGGGAGCCACCGGGGCTGAAACAGTGACGCCCGCACGTTGCAGGGGCAACGAGCTGCTTTCTCAGGTAGATTGCCACCGCCCGCCTTGTCGTCTCTGCAGTTCGAAGGTATCCCTCTGTTCATGATCGTTCATCAAGCGGGCACCCCATTTTTTTTCTCGGTCCGGCTCCTTCTTGGTTGCTTGTGTTTGAATGTCGCGAACCCGCTGCTTGCCGAGGGCACGACGAACTCTTCAGGCCGTGAGGATTTTCTCACATCGAACCTGGATCGCAGCGTGGACCCAGCGAAGGACTTCTTCACCTTCGTCAACGGCGGATGGCTGGCGCGTCATCCGATCCCGGCATCCGAAGCCGGTTGGGGCCTTGGAAATCAAGTGAAGGAGGACCTCTACGCTGAGCTTCGCAAGATCAGCGAAGAGTCGGCAAGGAGTGAGGCTCCCGCAGGCAGCGAGCGACGGAAGATTGGCGATTTCTGGACGACCGCGATGGACGAGCGGAAGGCCGATGCGGCGGGATTGACTCCACTTCGGAAGGAACTCGCCCTGATCGACTCCATCAACTCGATCGGTGACGTGCTGGATGTCTCTTTCGCTCTCCGACCATTGGCGGTGGAGGGGTTTTGCAGCGTGTGGGTGGGGCAGGATGAAAAGCAGAGTGACCTCATGTCAGTCCACATTTCGCAAGGCGGGCTGGGATTGCCGGAGCGTGATTTCTATTTCAACCCCGAGAAGGGAACCGCACGGATTCGCAGCGAGTATGTGAACCATCTTTCAAGGATGCTGAAGCTGCTCGGGCGCTCGGGAAAAGCTGCGGGCCGCGCGGCGGGAGAGGTCATGGAGTTCGAGACCGCGCTGGCCAAGGCATCGCGGAAGCTCGAGGACCTGCGCGACCCGGAGAACAATTATCACAAGATGACGCCGGCCAATCTGACCGGCAAGCACACGCCATTGATCGACTGGAGCGGTCGGCTCGCTGCGATGTCGCTGCGACCGGAATTTGTCATCGTCGGCCAGCCGGAGTTCCTCATCGAGCTCAACCGGCTTCTGACCAAAACGCCGGTGCCGGTGCTGAAGGATTATCTGCGGCTTCAACTGCTTTCCCTTTACGCCGGATTCCTGGACAAGGCCTGGGCGGACGAGGACTTCGCTTTCAACGGGAAAATCCTCTCCGGTCAAAATGAGCAACGTCCACGCTGGAAGCGCGTGCTGGACTCCCAGGAGTTCGCCATGGGCATGGTGATGGGAAAAATTTTCGTTCAGGAGTATTTCCCCGAACGAGCGAAGCGCCGCTACACGAATCTGGTCGAAGTCGTGCGGGCTTCCTACCGCGACCGCATCGACCGGCTGGACTGGATGAGCGATGCCACGAAGGCGAAGGCGCGCGAGAAGCTCGACAAGCTGAGTGTGAAGGTCGGCTATCCGGATCGTTGGAAGGACGACTCGGCCTTGGTCGTGACTACGGAGTCGTGGTGCGGGAACATGATGAACGCGGCCCGCTGGCAAACTGCCGACATGATCGGAAAATTCGGCAAGCCCGTGGACCGCAGCGAGTGGGAGATGACGCCGCAGACCTACAATGCCTACTATCAGGCCTCGAACAACGAGATCGTCCTGTCCGCCGCCATTTTCACCGTGCCTGGCATGCGCGATGAGGATCTGGATGACGCGCTGGTTTACGGCTATGCCGCGGCCTCCACCATCGGCCACGAGATCACCCATGGCTTCGACGATGAGGGCCGGAAGTTCGATGCATTCGGCAATCTCAAGGACTGGTGGGCGGCAGAAGATGCGACGCGATTCCAGGAGCGGACCAAGGGCTTGGTCGCGCAATTCGACGCCATCAAGCCTCTGCCGGGATTGCCCATCAACGGTGAGGCCAGCCTCGGCGAGAATCTTGCGGACCTTGGCGGCGTGCTGCTCGCGCTCGACGCATTCAAGAAGACCGAGCAATTCCGCAGCGGGAAATTGATCGGGGGTTACACGCCCATGCAGCGCTTTTTCATCAGCTACGCCTTTGCCTGGACCTATCAGGAGCGCGCCGAGAGCCTGCGCGCCAAGCTTCTCAGCGACGTGCATGCCCCGCCGAAATGGCGTGTCAATGTCCCGCTCTCAAACATCCCCGAGTTCCATGAAGCGTTCGGCATCAAGCCCGGCGACCCAATGTGGTGCTCTCCGGAGTCGCGGGTAAAAGTCTGGTGAGTCAAGCCACGCTGGGCTGGATTCCCCAATCTGATTCGCAGCGATCGTACACTTAGTAAATTCCTTCCATGGACGAGCTGCGCGAAGACGTTTTCTCAGACCTGGAACGCTGATGCCGCGTTTTCATTCAGAGGTTCGGCGCGACGTGTCCGCTGCTATGAAATATCCCGCTTCACTCTGAGGATACCTTCTCAGGTATCGGTCCGACTGGCTGTTTGGAGTCTTGGTCCAGATCCCAGTGTAAACGCCAAAGTTCCTTTGGGGGCGAGGTTTGATAGTTCATTTCCCAGATTTCCAATATGGCTTTGAATGGCTCCCCAGGCTTGCTGTTTCGGCCAATAAACTCGCGTGGACCTGACCCCTCGAGGCTTTGTGAATTGAACGAACCAGCGAGTATTTGCGGTTCGCGACCCCTTATCATTTCTCCTGTCCAGTTGACCCATGCGTCATGAGGAAAAGGGAACAAACGCTCTCCCGAAACCATTCGCTCCCGGTAGACATTGGGATCTGCTGCATTCACACATGGTCGATCAATCACCTTCATCTGCATGAACTCAGCCACAATGGCCTTCCGTGTGGCCGCCGTTAGTCGCTTCCTTTGCCACAATTCTGAGAGCAACTCCTTTGCGGCGCTGCTTGACTCGCCCTCGCAAGCTTTTAGAAGCTCTTGTTCGGGGACAATCGACGTGAAGTCCCATAAGCGCAGCAGTATGTGTTTGGTGATCTTGTCATCGCTTTGTCGCCATTCTTGGAGCCACGCATTTACCCCTGGCCATGAGGACAAATCGTACTGGCGCAGGGCCGCATCGCGATTTTGATCCCACCACTTGGCAAGTCGCGCCGGATTGTCGGGTTCGCCGGTAATGCCGAGGGCGCTGCGGAGGTTCGACATGGCCTGGAATCGAGTAGGCGTGTTTTTGTCGTTGGCCCACTCGAACATCAATGGCAAGCAGGTCGGGTGGAAGTAACTCTGGATCATTCCCAGCATCGCGTATCCACGATTTCCGTCCCGGTAATCTGCCGAATGGCACTTGATCAAGACCTGCCTCGCAAAAACCAGCATGGGTTCGACTACTGCCGGATTCAAAAAAGCAATCTCTCTTCCTGACTCACGATGACTCAGGGTCGAGAGAACATCATCGATCAACGGATCATCTAAACTCAAAAAACGGATCAACACCTCCGCAGCAGCAAAGGAATCAATGGACATCAGGGCAGTGAATGCCTGCTGCCGGGGTATCTTTGGAACCTTGACGTCAACCCAGGGCAATACCTCCGAGTAAAGTGCCCTCGAAGATCTGATGCTGCCGATAAACGCTAGCACTCGGGCACGGTCCTCGTCAGAACCCGCATGACGAAGAAGGTCAGCCAGAATTGATTCCTCGACGGCAGATGGGTTCAGCGTGGTGCTTACGATTTTCGAGTAGAAATATGCGTGGTCATACCAAGGCGATGAACCCGAACGAGAGTCTGTCGATGTTTCCCAAGGCTGGTGCGCTCGAAGGAATTCAAAGCACGTCACCAGTCGCTCACCACTTCGAGGCTTGGCGAGAACTGCATCCAATTCCGAATCTAACCTTAGAGACTGCCGCAACTTCTCGATGAAGGTCTGCTTTGTCCAAAATGGATGCGCTTGGAAAGAGGCACCAACCGCGCTCATTTCAGACGGCAGCCAGGCGAATACCTTGTTTGCTGGGCCTAATGCAACGATACTGATAGACCCCTGAGTGAGGCGATAAACGCCATCAGCCCCAAGTTCGTCGAGAAAGACAAAAACCTGCGGATTGCCCTCATTTCCGATGTCCTTCGACACGGTCTTGAACTGAGCTTCGCTGATCGGAAGCCGGAGTTCGCTAGGTTCTTCGGGCTTTCCCTTGAGAACCTCAGTCACTCGCAGGGTTCCATTTGGATGAAGTTCGCCATGCACCACGATCTTTGACTTCCCAGCGCTCATATCGAGGTCGAAGGGAAGCATGCTTCTTCCAAGAGCTTGAGC
>JANOKL010000302.1:0-3905 GCA_031419215.1 Luteolibacter sp.
GATGCCGTTTTGATCGGTATCGACGAAGCGGACGATGCGGCCTTTGCCCGGGCCTTTGCCGAGGGAGCCGAGAAGATCGACGCCGACATAGACTTCACCGGTGGCTGCGGCGGCAAGGCATGCGGGTGATGGGGCGAGGTCGCTGCCAGCGTATTTCGTGTAGGCGAGGTCAGCAGGATTCGCGGCGGCGGAAACACCGAGGGCCATCAGGATGCCGGGGATGAGCTTTGTCATGGGAAGAAGGGAATGCGTTACGTTCGCTGGGCCGCGAGGCTTTCATGCGCCCTGCCTGAGGTCGAGCAACACTTCAGGGGTAACGATGCATCGTTCTGGAGCCGTTCAATCCCTTTGATGCTTGCGAGACTGAAACCGATTGGTGCGACACAACGCCGCGCTTCTGGGTCTCCCGAGTTCGTCAATCAGAAAGACACGGTTTTGGGTTTCCACGACCCGGCATGCGCTCAGCGCATCACCTGCCACACGGCGGAGTTGTCCTGAGTGTTGAAAGACCGCTTGGACTTCCGCCCTCCACCTCCACGCCCACATCCCATAAAGCCCGCAGCGACTTCTTGTGTTGAAGCGCCCTTGGTCATCCGTGGTGCCTTCGGCTTTGGTTCGCCATTCGCGGCAGACAAGATCACGCCAACCTTTGGCATTGGGCTTCCCGATGAGAACGGTGAACGGGATGGCGGACTTTTTGCGGTGGCCAACGGGTTCCAGATCCGACGGTTTTTCAACCCCCAGTCTCAGCCTGAGCTTGCCAGGACACGACCGCTTCCGGCAAATCCGGCACGTGAATCAGGCCTTCATCCTCGGCGCCGGACTTGGCACCCGCCTCCGTCCCTTGACCGACCGCCTCCCAAAGCCCCTGATCCCGCTCTTCCACCGTCCCCTCGCCGCCTGGGCGATGGACGCCTGCCGCACGGCTGGGATCCGCCGCTTCGCGATCAACACCCATCATCTGCCACGAAAATGGGAGATTGGGGATTGGGGATTGGGGATTGGGGATTGGAAGAAGTCGGAAGAGATCGCCGGAAATGGGCTTTCTTCACAAACGGGTCTCTGGAATGGGCTGCCGGTCGACCTATTTCACGAGCCCGTCCTTTTGGAAACCGGCGGTGGACTGAAAAATATCGCCTCCTGGATCGGAAATGATCCGCTGCTCATCCACAATGGCGATATTTTCTCCACCTTTCCCCTGGATCGCCTCATCGCCGCCCACGTGGCCTCAGGCCTTCCGGTCACCCTCGCCGTTCGTTCCGAAGGCGACGCCAAGCACCTCGCGCTCGATTCCACCGGCACCCTCGTCACCGACATCCGGGAAAAACTCGGCCGCGCTCCCGGCACCCACGTCTTCACCGGAATCTACTGCATCTCCCCAGAGGTCCTCGACCTCCTGCCGTCGAACGAAAAGATCTCCGTCATCCCCGCCTTCCTCGAACTCGCTGGCGCCGGGAAACTTGGGGCCATCGTTCTGGATCAAGGCGTCTGGATGGACCTCGGCGACCGCGAAAGCTACCTTCAAGCCCACCGCGATCTCGACCTCGGCCCCGCGATCCACCCTGATGCGATCATTTCACCGGAGGCCATCATCGAACGCTCCATCATCGGCCCCGGCGCGGTCATTGAAAGCGGAGCCATCCTCCGCGACAGCATCGTCTGGCCGGGCGGTCATGTCAGCAGCGGCGCGGAACTGATCGGCTGCATCGTGTTTTCCGGGGACAAGGTCTCCGGGAAGCACCGCGATGCGGACCTGTGAACCGGTTCACGATGAAATGAGCTGGCGCTTGAACGGCAATCGGCCTCGGCATCCAGCAACAATAGCCCAACCGGCAACCTGTTCTCCTTACTTGAGGCTCATTCCCTTTTCATCCCATTCACGATCGCCGGGCTCGACACTGAAAATGAGAGGCTTGCCCTCCACCATCTTGGCCAGCACCCGAATGCAATGGCTCTTGCCATCGATCACCACCTCCTCCTGCCGAACCGAGAAGGCAAATTCGAATCCCTTTCCGTTCCAAGTGTAGACCGTCCCGCTGAAAAGCGCCCCGCTATGTCCACCCGTGGTGATCGAGAATACCTGTTTGGTCTTCGCAACGGATAGAGGGTACGCCAGTCCGGAAAGGGTCTCGTCCTTGACGTGTTTCTTGAGCGCCGGGTCGTAGATGAACACATCAAACTGGCTGGCCTTGCCATTGGACAAGGTGAGAACACGGTAGTCCATGTGCCCGTCGAAATTGTAGTCGAACGGCTCGCCCGGAAGGGCTTCAGCGCTGTGAGCGCTTGAGGTCATCAGGAAAGCGGCTGACAGGATGCGGAGAGACATGATGAGTGGGTTTTAGGCGTTGCTGCACCTTTCGGATATTCAGAACGGACTCGTATGGCCACCGGAGATCTTGACGACGGGCTTGATCGACCCGTTGAGAGCGGCCTCCGGAGGAGAATTGATCACGATCTTGAAATGCTCCTTTGAGTTTCCGCCAATGTCTGAACGAAGGTATTCAATGGATTCATCCACAAATTTGCCCGAATCATCAAAGAACTCCGCTTCGACGGTCACACCCGACCATGCGCTTCGGCTTGAGTTGGTGATCAGGCCTATGATCTCCAGCGACCTGCCGGAGACCTTGGTTTGAATTTCGCTGACGGTCAGGTCTTTCGTCACGTCTCCCTTGAAGAAGGTCATCTTGATGAGTGGGAGAAAACCCAGCAGCATGATGGGAATGACGAACCACATCTGCTTGCGCCCCCATGTCATGTTCAGATTGGACATCTCAGCGCCACAGTTGGAGCATTTCATGCTGGCTTTCATGGTATTAGAGGGCGGACAATTTCTTCTCCACAAAGCTGATCAAACAATAGCTTTCTGACGAGGAATATTCCGCCATTGGCAACGACCCATGCCGCCAATGGTCCGCTCCACCCTGTTCACAACTTTGGAAGTTGGACTCGCAACCATCCTTAATGTCGCGACAAATCCGATTGCTGCTGACGACAGAATGTCGGAACTCGGCGTCATTCAGCCTGCGCTAGTCGTGCAGAGAGCACGCTTCCAACGATTTTTCGGTCACTCTTCTCAAGTATGGGTCAACGTCTGAATCCGCAAATTCAAGAAGGGCTTTGAGATAGGGGGCAAACTCATGAGAAGCCATCTTCCCCGCAGCCTCGATGCAGAGGATCCCCACTTCATCGCGTTGCAATTCCTGTAAGATTGCGGCTTTCGCTCTCAAATCGCCCCGATTCGCCAATCCAACCATGGCCTCGCCCCTAGCCTCACAATCTGGATCTTGAAGACCCTCGAACAACGCTTCCCGGATTTCAGCGCTATCTAGTTCAGTCTGTGAGCCCAAGGCAAAGAGTGACCAGTCGCGCACACTAGTATCAGGATCTTTTGATAGCCGGATTAAGGTCTTGATTGCTTCGGGGTCTTCCTTTCCGGCAAGGGCATAGCACACTCCAAATCGGACATCGCCATCATCATGGGTCGACTGGCCAATCAAATAAGGAATAGTCTGTGGATCACCTCGATATCCTAGCGCAATGACCGCTGAAGCCACTACTCGCGAGTCCTCGTCCTTCAGCATTGGAATCAAGACGTGAACAGTCTCGGCTAGAAAAGTCTGATCTCCCCACCCCAGTTGAGCCAACACATCCGCTCCGACGACCCGATCCAATGGATCCGGACTCAGTGCAAAATTTCTCCCGATCTCGAATTCATCGAGGCCGCCACGGTAGTGAACCAAGGCAAGACTTGAGGAGGTTTCATCGTCGTCAATGTCCCCGCGATAGACCTCCACCACATCCCGGCTCGGGGTGGGATCATTCTCAAACCGTTCGTCGTATCGCGGGTTCAATCTGTTGGATCCTTCCCTCACACTCCTACCGCTTCCTCCACTCCCTTTAGA
>JANOKL010000303.1:0-5830 GCA_031419215.1 Luteolibacter sp.
CGGATGTTTTCCATGATCTGCACGGCCAGCTCGCGGGTCGGCGCAAGGATCAGCGCCTGGGTGCCACGCGGCTTCTCCGCACGCTTTTGTGATAGCCGGTGAAGCATCGGCAGCACGAAGGCGGCGGTCTTCCCCGTGCCGGTCTGTGCGATGGCGGTGAGATCCTTTCCCTCCATCACCTTCGGAATCGCAGCCGACTGAATTGGGGTCGGGCGGACGTATCCTGCTTTCTGAATGGCGCGGAGAATCTCGTCCCCGAATCCGAAGTGGCTGAACGGCATGAGCGGATCCTACCCCGGAGCCGCCGGGGATGGCACGGAATAAGATCATCGCCCTGGACGTCGAATTGCTGACTTGATCAGGCCTACAGAAAGGCCCAGCATGAAAATAGCTTGGTATCATCACACCCGCTCCGTCCATGAAACCCAGACACGCTTCATGCCGTGGTTTGAAACTCCTGCTTGGACTCGGGCTTCTGAATCTCGGTGTCTGCGTGATTTTTCCGAACTGCGGGCTGCTTGCACCTCTCGACGTTCCCATCGGAGATTCCGCCGTGCTCAACAGAATTTCCAAAGGACCCGGAAGCTCGTTGTCGCAGTCCTTGGGCAAAACCATCAAGCGCCACTCGAGTCCGAAGCCCGAGTGGGAGTGGAACGAACTGGGACTTTGGAAAAAGACCCAAAGCGACCCCGCGACCTACATTCCGAAAAGCTACGCGTCCCCGCCTCAGGATGGCCCGCGCGGCAAGTGGCTCGTCGATGTCCGGGACGGCAAGCGCTTGTTCGTCCCCGCTACCTCACACCTGGGTTACAGCCACCAAATCTGGGAGTCGGAAGCGCGGAAGATCACCGCCAACGAAATAGTAATACGCTGACGACTTGATCCAAACGAGACTTCCCATGAACTATTCAAAGCCGCTCGCCGCCATCCTTCTTCTCCTTGCCTCTTTCGCGCAGGCCGAGCCAGTCCCACTCTTCGACGGTAAGACCTTCACCGGCTGGGAAGGCGACACGACGAACACCTGGAAGATCGAGGACGGGGCTTTCACCGCGGGATCGGTCGATCGGAAACAGCCGAAGAATGATTTCCTCGCGACCACGAAGTCCTATGGAAATTTCGAACTCACGCTGGAGGTGAAAATTGCCGGAACCGAAGGCTTCGTGAACGGCGGCATCCAGTTCTGGTCGGAGCGGATCAAGAACAGCCACGAGGTTCGCGGATTCCAGGCAGACTTCGGCGCTGGCTACGATGGAGCACTGTGTGACGAGAGCCGACGCAGCGGACGCGACATCATCCGGCCGTCGAAGGAGATCCGTGAGCAGGCCCTGAAGAAAGATGACTGGAACGGCTACCGCATCCGCGCAGTAGGGCCGCACATCCAGTTGTGGTTGAACGGCGTCAAGACGGTGGACTACATCGAAAAGGATCCGACGATCCCGTTGAAGGGCCTCTTCGCGGTGCAGATCCACGGCGGGGCGAAGACGAAGATCTGGTATCGAAAGCTGATGATTGAAGAACTGCCGGACTGATCACAACTCACACCTGACATGCCAGCCACACCAGCCGTGCGGCGGCAAGATCACCTAGAGCGGCCCCAACGGATTTGAAGAGCGTGATTTCATGCTCGGAACGACGGCCGGCGACTCGGCCCGAACAAAGGTCTGCGAGTTCGCCGACGATCCGTTCCTTTGTGAATCGTCCTTCTGCCATGGGCACCAGAATCTCCCCGGCTTCCTTGAGGCAGTTTCCAAACGTGTCGACGTAAACCCTGGATCGCAGGACCAGCTCGGTATCGCACTCGCGCCGGTCGGCATGATGGTTGCCGAGGAAATCCGTGTGCGTGCCGTGGCGGATCCACTCGCCTTTGACGAGGATCTCCTGGGAGCCTGTCGCACCCACCACGATGTCTGCTTGACCACAGGACTCCTTGATCGAGGGGCTGGCGAGAAACTCGATGCATGGCAGCTCGGACTGCATGCGACAGATCAGTTGCTCGACCTTTTCCGAACTGCGGCCCCACACGATGACACGCTTGAGCGGACGAACTGCGGCGTGAGCGTGGATGAGAAACGGGGCAAGTTTTCCTGTGCCGAGGAGCAATAGGGTTTCGGAGTCTTCACGGGAAAGAAACCTGGAGGCCAAGCCGGAGACCGCTGCCGTGCGCCACAAGGTCACGCTCGTTCCATCGACCAATGCCAGCGGCTGGCCATGATGACGGTCGAATAGAAGGATCTGCGCATACAGCGAAGGATGCGGCAGAGGGTTTTCCGGAAAGTAGGTGAAGGCCTTCACCGCGATGACGTCCTCGTTCCAAGCAGGCAGCAGTGCGAAAGCATCATGTGTCATGTCGTCGAGGCGCATCACCTGGCGGGGCGGCATCGTGAAGGAGCCGCCGAAGGTCCTGTGCAGGGCATCCAGAAGCGATCGCCATGTCAGGGACTGATGGACTTGATCGGCGGAGATGACTTTCATGGTCCTAGGCTGCGAATCGACAGGCTTCCCGTCAATCGCTGCGGATCTTCGTCTACCAGCCCGTCCGACTTGCCCGCTTCACGAAGGGCGCTGCCTGTGGACAATTAGGGGACTTCATTCCGGGGCCATCCCATTCCATGCGGACGCCCTCACCCACCCGCAGGGCGATGCAGCCAAGCAGGATGATTTCGGTCAGGTAGCCGGCGATCTCGAAATTCGAATACGCCGGAGTGCCATCCTTGATCATGTTGAACCACTCCTGGTTGTGGCCCGGTGAACGCGGGATCGTTTGTGGAACCGCTTTCACGGCCTCATGATCCTCGCCCTTGGTAAAGCCAGGTTCGCCATTCAGCTGGACAAGGAAACGCGACCCGTAGTCATCGGGTGAGAACAAGCTGCCCTTGTCGCCGATGATCAGGCAGCCGCTGTCGGGGAGCTTTCCATTCATCCCCATGACGTCCTTCACGATCGTCGGATACGGACGCAGCGGCTTGAATTCGGCCGATGGTGCGCCGTCATACCACCAGAATTTCAGAGGTGGCAGGCCTTCGCGTTCTGGGAACTCGAAGCGGATGCGGGAGGTCAGCGGATAGCTCGGGGCATAAATGCGGGAGGCCATCTCGCATTCGACCACCGAAGGATAGCCGAGCTTCAGTGCGCGAAACGGCATGTTCACCGTGTGGCAGGCCATGTCGCCGAGAGCTCCGGTGCCGAAGTCGGTCCAGCCGCGCCATTTGAAATCGTGATAGGTACTCTCGACGTAAGGACGCTCCGCCGCCGGTCCCAGCCAGAGGTTCCAATCGAGATGCGCGGGCACCGGATCCGACTTTGTGGGCATGTCCATGCCCTGCGGCCAGATCGGACGATTGCTCCAGACGTGAAGCTCCAGTGGCTTGCCAATGACTCCAGCCTGGATCACCTCCACCGCCCGACGCAGCCCATCCCCAGCGCTGCCCTGATTGCCCATCTGCGTGGCCAGCTTCTTCTCCGACGCGACACGACGCAGCTCCCGCGCTTCGAAAACGGTCTGGGTGAGCGGCTTCTGGCAATAGACGTGCTTGCCCAAGCTCATCGCCGCCATGGCCGCCACGCCGTGCACGTGATCGGGAGTCGAGACCGTCACCGCGTCGATCGACGAACCCATTTCCTCAAGCATCTTGCGGAAGTCGGAGAACTTTTTCGCTTCGGGATACTTCGCCGCCTTCTTGTTGAGAAAGCGCGAGTCCACATCACAGAGAGCTACGATCGCCCCCCCGCACTTGGCCGCGTCGTCCACGTCGCTGCTCCCTTTTCCGCCAACCCCGATGCAGCCGATGTTCAGCCGGCTGTTCAAATTCTGGCCTCGGACGATGGCTGGAAATCCCAGCAAAAAGGCTCCGGCGCCGAGGCTGGTCTGCTGGATGAACTTGCGTCGTTGAATCGCTTGCATGATGAGTGGATCTCAGGAATTGAAAATTGCGGCCTGCCGCACGAAAACAGCTGCCAGATACCCATCACGGACTCTCTCTCTTTCGAGGCTCTGGGGAAAGGACTTCCGAAAGCATGCCCCCGCCGTGGGGTCATTTCAGGAATGATCAAGTCCTCGCGTCTGGTTGAGGCGCAAAGCCCGATTTTCATGCAAAAAGCGGTGAGGTTGTTTCGACATTCGAATCCAGAAGTGCGGATTCAACCGCATGGAAAATTAATTCGACCGGCAGCGCATCAGACGTTCAGCCATATCCCGGAATGGGAAACCGGCGTTCATCACCGTGAAAGTTGCTCCCCAAAACCCCACCGGGATGAGACGGCATGACCTGTGCGAAAGGAAACGATGAAACTCATGATCGCCACCCACAAATTCCTTATCGCCACAGCACTCGCTTGGCCCGCGTTCGCCCAGCAAGCTCCACCTGTTGCCGTCGAAACCACCGTCACCGAAACCCTGACCCCGACCGGAAAAGTCGTCGAGGAAACCGTGGTGGAAAAGCGCCTGACGAGCGCTCCCACCTACGATCCACGCCGACAGTTGTCGATCCTGCCACGCACCTTGCCGGTGCCTGTGCCGGTTCCCGGAACCAAGGTCGAGACCACCGAGAAAACCACGACTCTTGTCGGCGGTCGGGTTTACAACACCGAACGCAACGTGGTCATCGTCGAAGGGCGTGAACTCCCCTATGTCACGATCCCGGTCCTGTTCGTGAAGGAAACCGCCGAACTCCTCGACACCGAATCGAGATCAGCCCTGGACCAGACCGCCGCTGCCATTCTTGAAATCACCAAGACCGAGCCCACCGCCGTGTTCGACATCGAAGGCCACACCAGCACGGATGGTACGGACGAGACCAACATGACGCTCTCCGCCGCCCGCGCACGCCGGGTCTTTGAGGAACTCACCCGCCGTTACAACATTTCCGCGACCTCGCTAAGCGCTCATGGCTATGGCGAATCCTATCCCATGTATCCGAATGGCAATGAAGGCCAGATGACCCTCGACCGCCGGGTGCTGGTCGTTCGTTTGAAATAACCGACCCCTCCGCCCCTCTGCCTCCCAACCAACGTTCACATCATGAAAACAAAAGCCATACTCACACTGATTGCCCTTGTCTCAGCATCGATCCTTCCGAGCTGCACCACCGTGGTTGACCCGTCTCCGATGCCGGTGACAACCCAGCAGGCGACCACCACCGAGGTCAGCCCCTACACCGGCTCGACCACCTATAAGAAGACCACGACGACCACCGGTTATTGAGGCCTATCCACGGCGTGGCCTAAGCTCTCAAATCGGAGGGCTCCAGGCCACGTCGTTCCATTGGAGCACATCGCTCTTTACGCCATGCTCCGGGCTCGCTTGGGTTCGTTCATGTTCCGAATCATCCTGCTTTCCCTGCTGGTCATGCTTTCCATTCCAGCGTGTCTTGCCGAGGATGCTGGCATGACAGACGAGCAGGCCGAGGGATTTGTGAAACTGGCACTCGCCGGAATCGACCGCGAGTATCCGAACAAGACCGGCCACGTCACCGCCGGCCCTGACGATCTGAAGACGCCGCGCGCGATGCACCCGGTGTTTTACGGACACTTCGACTGGCACTCGTCCATCCACGGCCACTGGATGCTGGTGCGCCTGCTGAAGCGTTCTCCGAATGCATCCTTCTCACCAGAGGTCAGGAATGTCCTGAAGCAACGTCTCACCGCCGAAGGATTGAAGGCCGAGACGGCCTATTTCCAACAGAAGGAAAATCGCAGTTTCGAGCGGATGTATGGCTGGGCCTGGGCACTGCGCCTCGCCAATGAGCTTCACGGCTGGGACGATCCCGATGGTCGTGAATGGAGCAAGAATTTCGCCCCTTTGGAGCAGGAAATCACCACCCTGGCGAAGGGC
>JANOKL010000304.1:0-12061 GCA_031419215.1 Luteolibacter sp.
AAGTTGGAGCAGAATGCTCTCTGAAATCCGCAGATCGGCCCACGCGGTCTGGATTGTCTCCATCACGTAGGCGTAGCCCGCGACCTCCTGCTCGTCGCGCGACTGGAAGGATTCCTTCCCGAGCCTGCCGACGAGTTGCTCAACCTCGCTGTCGCTTAGCCTCGCACCCTCGATCCGGGTTGAGGAACCGGCGCTTTCAATGGTCGCGATTCGGCGCAGCGTGCGCAGAGTTTCAGGACCGAGGTTTCCAAGCGCGCGCCACTCGCCCTTGAACTCGTCAATGGCGGCGATCAGCGTCAGCATCTCGTTGGTCGGCTGGAGCGCCGGTGGAAGTGGGCTCTTCATGCCGCGATCCTAACTCCAAATCCACCCGAAGTCATCCAATTACCTCCAATTCCATCCATTTTCCGAGAAATGGAGAATGGCAGCCATAAAATCGCAAGCCCACAGGAGGTTCAGAGCGACGTGCTACACCGTCACTGGCATCCGCCCTCGCAGACGATGGCGTCGTTCGCGCCCGGTTGGCGCTCTCCTAGGGATTCGTTGAAATCGTCGTCCGGGTCAGCGGGGACTGTCACAAAGGAGGCGGGTATTGTCACCGGGGCGGGTTCTTGCGTGGCTTCGTCTTTTTCAGGGAACATGGTGAGACATGTTACAGACCTGGCCGTGGGTGACGAGGGAATTTCACCTAACTTAAAGAATTCGGCAGCCGCGCGGCACGCGTGCGGTGTGAGTGATCTCTAGTACATGCCCATGACGGGCGGGCGGCAATCAGCGCCCAATCACCCGTCCAACACACGGCTTGCCGTGTGTTTTCAAAAGGGTATCCTAACAGGACATCCGAGACCGCCCCCCGACTCTGAAAATTGAAAACGAAAAAAATGTTGTGTGTTTGGCGTGTGTTTTTCCATATAATCGCCTGAAACACTTATAAAATATAGGATCATTTAAGGGTTCGACTCCCCTCGCCTCCACCATTTCAAAAAGGCCGTTGCGGTTTCCGCAGCGGCCTTTTTCTGTTGAATGACTGACGCGACGTGAGGACCAGGCGGCTGCCCGCCTCCGGTCCCTTCGAGATCAGGGCCAGCATTTTCGATCTGCTCATCCGTGCATGCCTCGATGAATGGGTCGGGTCCAGCGTGGGGCGATTTCAAACGTGCACACGACAGCAGGCTGGCTGCTCCACTTCCTTCTAGGCTTCACACGTGGTGTGCTCAGATTTCAGCCCAGCGGGCCACGACGTGACACAGACAGAAACGATCAACAATTCCTTGGAACCTACGGAAAGCGTTCAAAACCAACCGTTTGAACTCGCTCTGACACATCCTGCCACACACGGACAGGGGAAGGAAATTGGCTCCGACACTAGGGCTCGAACCTAGGACCTAGTGATTAACAGTCACCCGCTCTACCACTGAGCTATGTCGGATTTTTCAACTTCGCCCCGGGTCGCGGGGCGGGCGAAAGAAGAGCGGTCACGATCTCTTCTGGCAAGGGAAAAGTGACCAGAAAATCAGCTTTTCAGCCACGAGCGTAACGTTCCCGGAACTGCTTCAGCAATTCATCGACGCGGTCAGTTTCCTTCGGTTCTTCGGCCACTGGAGGAGCGACATCAGGGCTCTGGACGAATGCCGGCGTTTCTGCATGAGCCGCGGGCTGAATCGTTTCGACAGGGTTCGTCTGGAAGGGGCTCAAGGCCGGGTCGTAAGACTGAGGCTGGCTGAACTGTTGAGGCTGATAGGGAGGTTGGACCAGTGCAGCTCCACCGAACGGGGAAAGTGTGGGTGGTTCCGCCGCGATCACGGGTTGAGACTGGAAAGGCGAGAGAGTCTCGGGCACCGGAGGCGGCTCGATCACGGATTGCTGGACAACTGGAAAAGAGGATGCGGAGAGTTCGTCGTCGGTGATGATCCGGCCCACGGGCACCACTTCTTCCGATGGGTAGAAGGCAGGAGCAGGAGCTGAAGGGGGAGGAGTGGGTTCAAACAGGGGCGGAATGACCACTGCTTCGGGTTCGGAAACCGGCTCCACGGGAGGGAGGAAGTCCACGACAGGTTCCGCTTGGAAAACGACGGCCTGTGGAACAATAGGAGGCTCAACAAGCGCCGGCGGCTGGATGACCGGTGGGGGCTCTGCAATCGGTGGAGCTTGCGATTGGGTTTCCTGGAGGAAAGGACTCGATTCGATCACTGGCACTTCGGCTGGAAGCTCAGGCGCAAGGTCCGCGGCGGAGATCGCGGCAGCCACCGATGCAGGCGCTGTCTCGAAGGATGGAGCGGGAACCGCTGAGGCAATCTCGGCGGGTGGCGGGGTGGGGGCTGATGCCTTGGTCCAGGCGCTGGCGGCGGCACGGAGAATGCCTCGGGCGTGACGATCGCCATTGGTCAAATCCAGACGACCGTAAATCCGTTCGCCGAGTCCGGTGGCTCGTGCCTCGAGGAGGGCAACCATTTCATCGCGGGTGAGCGGTTCCAGTTCAATGACGACTTCTGAAAGCCGGTCGGCAAGACCTCCGCTCAGGCGCGGCAGGAACGCACTTTCCCAGATGTCGCGATTGACCGAAAGGATGGTGTCCACCCGATCTGCGGAGTGGCGCAGGGAGCTGATAAATGAGGCGAAATGGAGGGCTGCACTTTCGTCCGCGGAAAACCCTTCAAGGTCATCCGCCACCAGTACGACGCGGATCAACTGGGTGAGCAGGCAGAGAAGGGTGCTGAGTCGCTCGAACACCTGGGCGGGTTGGGCCGGAGTGCTGGCGACGGTCTGGATGAGATTTCCTGCGCGTGAGGGGTGATCCACCGGGGTGGCGGCGAAACGGAAGAGGGCATCCACCCAGAACATGATTTCACGCAGAGGAGCTCCAGTGCGTTGGGCAAGTTCCAGCGCGAGGCGTGGCCCCAGGACTTCAAAATTTTCCCGAGCCCAGTGGGCGGTGACGGCATTCGGATGATGGAAATCAAAGGTTTCCACCGGCCGATTTCGAAGCGCAGCAAGCGCCCCTTCGCGATCCTGGCAGGGCACCTCGCCGGAGCGCACCAAAGGCTGAAGGGCGAGAGCGAACAGG
Organism: Luteolibacter sp.; assembly: GCA_031419215.1. Lineage (GTDB taxonomy): Bacteria > Verrucomicrobiota > Verrucomicrobiia > Verrucomicrobiales > Akkermansiaceae > Luteolibacter. Next base: position 3,065 of record JANOKL010000304.1, read on the forward strand.
CGCCGCACTAGCAGGTCCAGAATGCAGAGTCCACCACCTGCCGGCAGTGCCCGACTCAGGCGGCTCAGGGTATCGGAAGTGACGCTCGCGGCATCGATAAAGCTGCCACTTGCAGCGTAAAGCGGGATGAATTCATGATCGTTCCCGAGATGATGCTGCAGGCGTGAGAGCAGATGAGTCTTGCCATGACCTGCCCGGGGTGCCTTCAGCAGGATGCAGCGTCCGGCATGATCGGGACCTACGGCGAGGACCGACCAGAGTTGCTCGTATGCCCGGCGGTTGATCGACTCAGCATGCGCGGAAGGCAAGCGGCCGAATGTCTCAAATAGCGCTTGGAACGGGTGCTCGTTAGCCATGGGAAAGTGGTCCAGATTGGACTGCTGGAGATTGCCCTCATGAGATGAACGCCACAAGGAAAGAAAGCACCTTGCCTCAAAGAGGAAGGGCGTTGCTCAAACCTCAACGAGGCTTTGTTGCATCCTCAAAGCGGGAGCGGGGGTCCGAGTCGACTGGGACTGGCTTCGAACTCTGGGCCGGCACGGCGGAAATCAGGCGCTTTGCGAAGTCATCCTGAGGAGATGTTGTCGTGCCGGAGACTTCAACATCAATCCAGCGCATGTCCTCCCTGGGCTGGCTGAACAAGGAGTCCATTCGGCTCAGGAAGGTGCTGATTTGTCTGGCGGGAAGTCCAATTTCCAGACGGCCAGACAAAGACTTGTCTGTACCAATGACCAGTGATCCCCTTACCGCCATGCGACTTTTGGATTCAAGCCTTAGTTCATCAATGGCCCAGCCACCAGCTGTGTATCGCAGTACTCCACTGGCGCCGCTGTCGATTCCCAGGACTTCATATCCCTTGTCGTTCAGCACATTGGAAAGCTCGTTGAGGAACGGCAATCTGGAGAGAGTCAGTTGGGAGCTGAAGCCTCCCCGGAAGGCCAGGACGAAGCGGCTGGATTCTGAGGCCCTTGGATTGAATGAAATGAAATTGGAATTCAGGACTTCCCTTGATTCGATCCTTCCACTTAAGACCCGTCCCAAGTCCAGGCCCACCAGATGCTCGATGGGGAAATTTTCGACTTTCTTGATATCCAGCGTGGAGACCTTGGTGGTGGCGAAGGGGGTGACCGGGCCTGAAAGTTCAACCACTCCGAGAGGATCCGTGGGGTCCTCGAGTCTCAGGCCCACCACCTCGATCTGGCGTCCGGAAAAGCCGAAGTAGCCACGGTCGATCGTGAAAGATGGCAATTTGCCTCCGAGTTCGAGCGAGCCGCCGGTAATCCTCATTTCCGCTCGGTCATTCGGGCTCGATGGATAAAAGGAAATTTCAGATTTCCTGACACGGAGTGCAGGTTTGGCCGGATTCCCGAAAACAACGGTCATGTCCGGGCTTCGGAAGCGGGTGAATTTGAAATGTTTGGATGAGTCATCCCCCCCAATCGGGCCGCTATCGGCCTCCGGACTGCCGAACAGGAGTTCGCCGCTGGCGGCGGTGACTTCATCACCTGACCATGGCTGGCCGAGAAAGCTGGAGGTGTTCAACTGGGCGGAAACCCCTTTGAGCGAGAGGCTCTTGATGACGTTCTGTTCTGGCCAGACGAGACTCAAGTTATAGGCATTTGCCCCAATGGGCGTGACCCGGAACTGGCCCACATCAGAAGTTCCGCCCGTGGCGGCATCGATCCAGCCGAGCACCTTTTTCCGATAGGCGCTCCCATTGAAGTAGAAAAGAACGCCAGCGGAGGTCAGGGCGATCAGAGTGACGAGGATCAGCAGCACCACCACTTGGAGTGCGCGTATCCGTTTGCTGCGCTTCACGCTGTCCCGCTCCGGTTGGTCGGAGCGCCGCTTGCGTTTGCGAACCTTGATGGCTTGGGTTCCATCGGCCCGAACCACCAATTCCCCCTGCGATGGATCTCCGGATGATCGCTCTTTCAAGCGATCCATCATCTCACTGATGCTGTAGTTTTCCGGTTCGGGTGACTCGGATGGCATGAATTTGGGTCGGAGGACGGTGAGGTTGCAGGAAATCCTTCCGGATTGGGATCGTCGCTTAGCGTTGATTGATCGGCTTGCCGGTCGGATCCACCAATTTCACATTCACGAAGAACACCAGTGATGTCCTGACCGGAGCCGTGGCGCTGGACTGGAACAGCCTTCCAAGCACTGGCAGATTACCAAGAATTGGCGTCTTGTCGTCGACTTTCTGGATTCTTTCCTGAACCAATCCACCGATGACGACCGTTGCACCGTCGGCGATCGTGATATTGGTGTTGGCGCGTTTGACGCTGAAAACCGGAAGCAGGATGGCATTTGCGGTGAGTACCTGTGTGACGGGAGCCACACCGGGGAACGGTGATTCCACAGCCGAGCTGATGGGGCTGCCGAAGTTCACGAATCCATCGAAATCGGTGATCGAGGGATTCAGCTGAAGATCCACATAACGCTTGTCCTGGCTAACTGTGGGAAGCACATCAAGCACAACCCCGACGTCCCTCTTCTCAAATGCGGACGGGGTCGCTGGAGTTACAGCGAAAATAGCGCCCCCCCCAGCTCCGCCGCCGCCGCCATTGTTGGGGTCGTTGATGATACCAACGGAGTTTGGAAGCTGGGGTGCCTCGTATTCGGAGGGGTAAATGAGTTCACGGATCACCCGGACGGAGGCTTGCTGGCCGCTGCGTGTCACCGTGGAAGGCGCTGTCATCAGATCAATGCCCTTTTTCCGGTCCAGTCCGCGCATGACGGCTTGGTAAGAGGTCCCATTGAGCAATCCGTTCACCGAGAGGATTCCGGGGGCACGCGAGGCACCCCGGGCGAATCCCTGATTGTTGGTGTCAATGAACCCGTCGATGCTGTCGACCCTGATCGCCTCATCGCCGCTGCGGTTTCCGGCGGTGAGCGGCTTGCGGGTGACGCCGGCGGGAACGTTGATGTCGTTGATGTTGCCACCATTTCCCTGAGTGCCGCCGCTGAGGAAATTGCCGCCTCCGAGGCTGAAATCATCCAGCAGCCAGTCGAATCCAAGTTCCTTGAGATTTCGCTGCTCGGTCTTGATCATGGTCACCGTGACAATGACCTGAACGGGCTCGGTCTTGGTCACCGACTCCACGATCTGATCGATCAGATCGAGATTCATCATCGTATTCCGAACCAGCAAGGTATTGGAAGCGGCATTGAACACAGCCGAGGCTCCATCCGGGAAAGTCACTCCGCTAGCTTCGAGGATCTCTTTTGCACCGCGGCGTCTGGCGAGCAGGCCACCTTCCGCTGGCTTTTCCGAAAAGGGATCCTCCGCTTTCGCATCATTGGAGGCTCCATCGCCAGCCGAGGAAAGGAAGTCCGGCGGTACTCGGAAGGAGCGGGAAACGAGCTCCGTGGAGGTTGAGCCCAAAGGACGGACGACCACCGAGAATTCATCGGTGCTGAACTGGGTCCCGGTGGCCTCGCCGATGTATTTCAGCACCTGCGAAATCGGCAAATTGCGCAGCCGGAGGTCGAAGCGCTTTGCTTGGATGGACTTCCCGGTCTCATTGCCATCGGGGCCAAGGTTGACGGTGAAATTGACTCCCTTGCGGGTGGGATCAAGCTCGGTGGTGTCGTTCGTTGAGGCTTGGACCCGGAGGTAGTCGATGGCTTCAAGCAGGGTGACTTGTTCCAGATTGACCGCGGGGATGATGATCTGATTCAGCTTGGCGCTGATGGTCGCCGAGGGCGTCTCATTGACCGGACCAAGATTGAGATACACGATGGCTGAAGGATCCGCTGGAACTTGAGGCTCCCAAGCGCCACTGACTTCACTCAGCATCTGTGCGCGTGTTTGATCGAACGCCGCGCGTTGGTAATTGCTCTTCGCTGCCGCCACACGCTCCATGCCGCGACGGGCTGCCGAGTTGGTTTCGTCGATGCGGAGGACGCCTTCGTAATTGGCCTTCGCCTGATCGAACTTGCCGAGATTGTAGTTCCCCTCGGCGGTGTAGAGCAGCTTGCGGACCTCATCGACATTTCTGGCATGTTCCGCCGTGACGGCTGGATTCGTGCGGATCGGATCGTCGAGCTGATCGCGCATGGCGATGGCTCCGGGATCTTCCGGCGCGACTCCTTTGACGAGGACCTTCTCGATGACGGCCTTTGCCTGGGCGACGTCGCCTTTCTTGGAAAGCGTGCGGGCGTGTTCGACGGAGGCCTGGGCGTAGCGCGTGGTGGCGGCATCACGCAGTGGACCTGTGGCGGGGGCATCCGGAATCAGCTCGCGGGCACCGGAATAGGCCTCTACAGCTTCAGCGTATTTGCCGTCCTGATAAGCCTGATCGCCTTTGGTGAGAAGCTCCTGGGCCTCCTCGACACCCTCGTAGCGCTTGGCCAGTTCACGGTCGAAAATGCCAGCCCCGGGTTGTTGGGCCAGAACAGGCGTGATGAGGCACGCGGTGGCAAGTAGCGCGGCACGTCCGCGCGACGGGAGAAATCTGAAAACAGGTTCCATGAAAGGTTTCGGAAATCTATAGAGTGCCCGTTGGCGGAGGGTAAGCGGAAAATCCGGGAAAGTTTGAGATTTTCCCGATTCCGAGGCCATTCCCGCCGCCCATTCAGGTGCCTCAGGCTCCCACGTTCGGATCGTAGTCCTTGGGTGCGCGGATAATCTTCTCGATTCCGTGCTTGGTGATCATGTTGCCGCCGCTGGAACGGCCCTTGATCGCGATCTCGGCGAAGTGGAACGGCCGGATCAAGTTCCGCATCCGCAGCGCCGCCTTCAGGTGGATCAGCAGCATCTGCGCGGCACTTTCCTCCTCGGTCTTGTGGATGGCGAAATACAGCACGCGGCTGCCCGGCGTGCCCTTGGTGAGTTCGTATTCCTTGTCGCGGGTGATGCCGCCGAGCTTGAAGCGCTTGGCGAGGATGGCTCCGTCTTTTCCGTCCCGATAGATCATCGAGTAAACGAGGTCCTCGTCCTTGCGGAGAATGGCGACGTGCAGGGGCTTCTGGCCGACGAAGACCTTGTCCGCCACCTTGACGACGCGCATCTTGCCGTCCTGAGTGAAAGTGACGAGGTCATCGAGCGTCGAGCATTTTTCCAAAGGCTCCTCCTTCTTCAGCCCGTAGCCGGCAAAGCCGTTCTTGCGGTCGAGATAAAGCGTCTCAGTGGCCGCGACGACCTGCGTACGGTCGACCTTCTCGAAGGAGGAAATCTCAGTCTTCCGCTCGCGACCGGCCCCGTATTTCTTTTTCAACTCCTCGAACCAGCGGATGGTGAACTTGGTCAGGCTGCGAAGGTTCTTCTCGGTCTCCTCGATGTCCTTTTCGAGCGACTTGATTTCCTCGTCGGCCTTGAACGAGTCGAACTTGGAGATGCGCTTGATCTTGATTTCGGTGAGCCGGACGATGTCCTCCTCGGTGACCTCGCGCTTGAGCAGGTTCTTGAAGGGCTTCAGGCCGTCGTCAATGGCCTTGATGACCGCTTCCCAGGTCGTGCACTCCTCGATGTCGCGGTAGATGCGGTTCTCGATGAAGATCTTTTCCAGCGAGCTGAAATGCCACTTTTCCGCCAGTTCCCCGAGGCGGATCTCCAGCTCGATACGAAGCAGCTCGCGGGTTTGGTGGACGTTGCGCCGGAGGATCTCGGAAACCCCGATGAACTGCGGCTTGCCATCGGCGATGACACAGGCGTTCGGCGAAATGCTTAGCTCGACGTCCGTAAAGGCGTAGAGGGCATCGCGCGTCGTTTCCGGATCCGCCCCGGCTGGCAGATGGACCAGGATGTCGGCATCGGCCGCAGTGTTGTCCTCGATCCGGGCAATCTTGATCTTGCCCTTGTCGGCGGCGGCCACGATCGAGTCCATGACGTTGCCGGTCGTGGTGCCGAACGGGATTTGGGTGATGCGGAGCAGGCCTTTTTTATCGAGATCGACCCGTCCCCGAACCCGGATTTTCCCGCCACGGAGGCCGTCGCGGTAATCGCTGGCGTCCATGATCCCACCGGTTGGGAAATCTGGCAGGATCTCGAACGGCTGGTCCCGCAGCACGCAGATCGCAGCGTCGATCAGCTCCAGGAAATTGTGCGGCAGCATCTTGCACGCGAGGCCGACCGCGATGCCCTCGACGCCCTGCGCGAGGAGCAGCGGAAATTTCACCGGCAGTGTCAGCGGTTCCTTGTTGCGGCCGTCGTAGCTCGGCGTCCACTGGGTGGTCTTCGGGTTGAAGGAAATCTCCAACGCGAATTTCGTCAACCGGGCCTCGATGTACCGGGAGGCGGCCGCTCCGTCGCCGGTGAGCGTGTTTCCCCAGTTTCCCTGGCAATCGATGAGCAGGTCCTTCTGGCCGAGCTGAACCATCGCGTCACCAATCGCCTGATCGCCGTGCGGGTGGTACTTCATCGTATTTCCCACCACGTTCGCGACCTTGTTGTAGCGACCGTCATCCAGTTCTTTCATCGAGTGGAGAATCCGCCGCTGGACCGGCTTCAGGCCGTCCAAAAGATGCGGTACCGCCCGCTCAAGGATCACGTAGGAGGCGTAATCGAGGAAATAGTCGGAATACATCCCGCCGAGCGAGGCATGCTGGTCCGGTTCTTGGCTCATCGTGGGCGGATGCTTAGGAGACCGTGAGGACCGGCGCAAGCCTGCCTTCAAAATTCCAGCGATTCCGCGCTTGAAATTCCCCTATCGAAACCTCCCTCAGGCACTTCTGGCGAGTGGATCGTGCCAGAGTGTCGAATCCAGCATTTCGTCCTGCCGGAACCTGTCACTCAGTCCGGTGAGCTCCCGTTTTGCCTGCTCATAGTCGCCCTGACTGACATTCTGCGGCCGGCGACCCGCTGCCGACGCGAGGCAGCGGGTTCTCTCATAGACCATTTCACGGGTGACCATCGGGCAGCTTGCCGAAGTGGATGATAGGACGGCGAGCATGGAAGTGAGGGGGGCTCGATATTGCGGAATCAGCGGCTCACGGCTTCGCTGGCAGCAAGCGGATGAGGCTGGACGATGGCGTTCTCCGCAGTCTGCCGGATGTCCGACATGGAAAGGTTCACATGCACTTTCGACTCTTCATGGTCGATCCGATCAACCGACGCTGTGGGAATGAGGACATCCTTGCCCATGAACCACAAGCCGGTGGTGACAAGGAGGTCGCGGATGACCCACGGGTGGTCATCGACTTGGAATCCAGTCACATGTCCGATCGTTCCGTCGGTGGCCTCAATGTCGTAGTTGGTGACAGTGAGAATGCTGCGGAGATGGCGGTCGTCGTGCTTTTGATGGGTCTGGAGCTGGGCTTGCATCTCGCGGTCGGTGCGCGGAAGGGTGACTGGATAGGCACCCTGTCCCCAGATCGCTCCGCCGTCCCAGTAGGCGGGCCAACCGTAATAGCCGTAGTATTCCTCCTCATATTGACGCGAGACCGGACGGTGTGTTTCGATTTTCGGGCTGTGTTCGATCTTTTTCCGCGTCAAGTTGACGTGGAGAATTCTGGAATCGTGCTCGAAGTGACTGAAGGAGTGAGGCGAGAGCAGCACTTGGAATCCGCTTAGCCAGGATCCGGTCTCGGCGATGAGGTAGCGGATGGCCCAGGATTCGTCATCGAAGTAGGCGTCCTTCAATTGGCCGATCTCGCCATCGGTGGCGGCGAGCTTGTGGCCGAACAGGTCGTTGAGGTTTTGAATCATGGATCAGTTCCTCGATTTGCTTGAGAATGAGCTGGCGGTGGTGGGACAAAGCCTGACTCGGAAGGTATGGCGGACGATGATGGGTGGCGTGACTCCACGTTGCATGGCCTCCTTCCGTGAGTTCGTGATCCAGGTGGCCTCGGGAGCCAGATGGTCGATGGAGCGGGGGAAGCCGAGCATGCATACCCAGCGGATGGTGCCCTGCAGGAAGTTGGTGAAGGTTTGCATGCTGCGGTTTTTTTGATCGGAATGGACTTGGCGTTTCATTGGTTGGAGGGGGGCTGTTTTTTTTGGAGAGTCATTGTTCCTTCTGTTCATGGGCTTCGACGAACCAGAGATTGCTGTCGGTGCTTCGGGAGACCTCAGTGAGGATGTCCGCGGTGTCGGCGTCCTCGAGTTCATTGGTGCGCTCGATTCCCTTTCGAACGAGTTCACCGTAAAAGGCGATGGCATGGGCGAGTTCCGCGTCGTGCTTCGCTCTGCTGGTAATTTCCTCTGGATACTCAGGCTAGCTCGAATGGGCAGCTGCGGCGCGGATGGTCCCCTTGGCGGTTCCACCGAGCTGGACAATCCGCTCGGCGATGACATCGACATGTTTTCCAGCGTCGGTGTAGACCTTGTCGAAAAGTTCGTGCAGGGCGATGAAGTTCGGCCCCTTCACATTCCAATGCGCCTGCTTGGCCTGCATCATGAGGTCGATCGAGTCGGACAGGCGCTCTTGGAGCAGCTCACTGACCTGGAGCCTGGTTTTCTCAGGTAAACTGTTCCGCGTGTGGGTGAGTCTGAGTTGCACAGCCCCTGTATAACCTAGAACGGCCATCTAACGCCATGGGGTATTCACCCCAAAAGCAAGACCTGTTAGATGATGGTGATCTGAACGCTGCTTTCGATGATACCGGTGGCGATCGCGTGGCGGGTTAGGCTGGCGGTATCGTGGAGGTTGAGCTTCTCCATCAGGCTCTGCCGATGCTTCTCGACGGTCTTTATGCTGATGTGAAGTAAATCCGCCGTTTCCTTGTTGGCATTTCCCTCGGCGACCAACTGAAGCACCTCCATCTCACGTGAGGTCAGTTGGACGGACTTCTGTGAAGAGTCGAGTTCTCCTTCGGCATGTGCCTTCTTCTCGTGATGATCCAGACGCTTTGAAATCAAGGGGCTGAAAAACTGCTTTCCCTTGTGAACCTCACGAATGGCCTCGGGCAAAATGTGGGCTGCGGTCTGCTTGATGAGATAACCACTGGCACCCAGCTCAATCACTTTCCTGACGTAGGCATCGTCGCTGTGGGCGGAAAGGATCAGGATCCTCGTGCCGGGAGCCTCACGAATGATTTGTCGGGTCGCTT
>JANOKL010000305.1:0-2756 GCA_031419215.1 Luteolibacter sp.
ATGAGCGACTGGCCCGGATCGAGGCACTGGAGCGCCGTTGGTCGGGAAAATCGGTGCCGCTTGAGGAGATTCTTGATGCCTTCGTCCGACCCCTCGCCACCCAGGTGCGGAAATCGGAACTCTCCGAGCGGCTTTTTCTCAAGCTCGTCGGGCGCATGTTTGGCGAGCAAGCGTCCGCGATGCCGCCGGCGGTGGAAGAGCAGTTCAGACAGGTTGTCGCCCGCTTCGTCAAAGCCCTCTCAAAGGCCCTGCCGGATCTGGCCGTGGACGAGATCCTTTGGCGCATGCATTTCGTGGTCGGTGCGATGGTTCACGCCATGGCGCAGGACGAGGTGCTGCAGCGGATTTCCCAAGGACTATCAGGAACTCCCTCAGTCGAAACCACCCTCAGCCGCTTCACACGCTTTGCAGTCGCCGGCCTGCGCAACGGCATCAGCGAGGAAGTCACCGCCAAGCCAAGCCCGCAGGCGACTTTCAATTTCTGATCGCCTGTGTCCGGAGACAGCCTCGCTCTCTCGACATCAAGGAGTGGGCGGCTCATTTCCCGCAGACTTTCCAAGGCTGCAGGAGGTCTGGTGGCTCCATCCTCCCGTTCTCTGCGATTCCTCCGTGCCTCGGCGTAGAAAGCAAGCAGGCCCAGTCGACACGGTTGGATGCTTCAAAATTTTTCCTAATGATCCTCACTCTCATGGGTCATATTCTGCGTATGAGATCACGACTCGCATTGGTATTGTTCGCGGTGCCCTCCATGGCGCTTGCCGCACCTGATTTGAAACTTGAATTGATCGCGCCGAAAGAGCTGGTGAAGGTCACCAGGGAACAGGTTGCCCAGCTTGAGAAGTTGCCGGAACTGATCAAGGATCTGGAGGCGGCTCGAAAGAAGGACCATTCGGATCTTAAGGCCTTGGAGTCGGGGATCGCGGCCGCCCGATCGATTGAGCAGGGCATCAATCTGACCCTGCGATTCACCAACCAGGGAAAAGCTGCCGTCCAGTTGTTCTACGGCGGTGATACCAGCAGAAATGGGCTGAAAATCGAGGGGCCTGGAGCGGTCGATCTGCCTTTCCGGGGAATGATGACGATGGACTATCGGGTCCCCAAACCTGTCGAGATCAAACCCGGTGAGAGCAAGGAATTCACCATCAAGAGCTTCGCCCACGGAACCCGCGATTCAGATCGCTGGTTCGTCTTCAAGACTGGCACGTATCACGCGACCTGCCAGTTCACGATGAATCACAACGAGGAAAAGATCGAGCTCACTTCGGACAAGGCTGCGTTCGAGGTCAAAGTTGAATAGCCTCACCGGCGAAGGGTTCTCAGCTGCCCGGATTCGCTGCGGCGTGTTCGGCCTTTGAGACCTTCCGGCACTCGGCGACGAAGTGGTTGCAGGCCTCGCGGCAGACGAGGGGGATGGCTTCTGACTCGGGGAGATTGCCGGGGATGCCCCGAAAGCGGGAGGCTTCGCTGTCGACGAGTGGAGTGTCGGCATCGAGCCTCCAGAGGATCCACTTGGCGCATTGGTGGGCGGGGCCGCAGACTTCCTGGACGAGCTGCTGGGCTCCGGCATCGCTGATGTTGCGGGCAAAGCGATACATGCCGGTCTGGCGGTTGAGCTTTTCCCGCAGGGTCTCGATCTGGAGGGTGCCATCGCGCTGGGCGGCGACGAGGCCGAGGGCCGCGGGGTAGAAGTGGTCGAGGGCGCGACGGGTGTCGTCGATCGAATCGAGCAGCATGATCCAGCCGCGCTTGAGGTTGGTCTGGCCCTTGGTGAAGCGGTAGGTGCCGTCCTCGGAATAGGTGGAAATGTCGCGAGCAACCTCGGGATCGCGATGGACTATTAGGCCGTGGTCCGGTGAGTCGACGAGAGCGAGATCGTCGGCATGAAAGAGCTGGAATCCGGAGCCGTCGGCGCGGATCTCAATCTGGCCGATGCGGTGGATGCCGGAAGCGAGCGATTGTTCGAGGAAAGCGGTGGGGGACATGGAGACTGTAAATGGTGAGTGGTAAGTGGTGATTGGTTGCTACGATTCACATCTCACGATTCACCAACCACCTTCTGATGCGCGGTGTCAAAGTCCGCGATCTGATCGAGGATGACGTCGGCGAGGTGGCGTTCGGTGCCGATGGCGGAGGAGTAGTAGAGGGTCTTTTCCCGGAGGTGGTGGGGATTCTGGCGAAAGACCTCGCGCTGGGAGGCGGCAGGGCCGACCTCGGGCTCGATGCCGAGCATGACCGGGATGTCTTGGTAGGAGTGGAGGCCGTCGGAGATAAAGAAGGGGACGACGACGACATTGGGCGTGGTGGCGAGCTCATCCCATTTCGCGATGAAGGGCTGCTCCTCCATGTAGGCATCGGTGACGTGAGCGTAGCCAGCGTCCGAGGCGATGATGAAGTCAACCTGGTCGCGGATCGCCTTGGTGGAGTTCTGGTTCAGCCCGGTGCCGTGGCCGGTGATGATGAGAGTCGTTTCCGCCGGGTTCACGCCGGGAGCCACTTCCGCGGCGCGGCGCAGGATCAGCCCGGTCATCGAGGGATGCACGCCCACCGGCAGGCAATAGTGCAGGGTTTTTCCGCCCACCACCGTGCTCGGACCGGCAAGCCGCAGCTCGCGTCGCCGCATCATCATCACCTGATCGCGGCAGGATCGTCATGTTGCAGAACCCGCCGAGGTTGATGATCGCGCGCGATTTCTCTCCATCGCGAAACAGAATCCAGTCGGCGATGGGCGTGATCGGTGCGCCCTGGCCGCCGCCCAG
>JANOKL010000306.1:0-17589 GCA_031419215.1 Luteolibacter sp.
AGGGTGCTGGTGCCATAGCCATTGTTGGATCCGGTATTCCCCACCGTGAGGGTTGTCGCGAGAATCGTGTTGGCCGTGTTGGAGAGAAACACGTCTCCCACTCCTTGAGTATTTCCGGTGGTCGTGGCGCCCAGATTGAAATCGGTGACGTTCGTGCTGAAGGCTGCCAGTCCGCTCACGTCGAGAGTTCCCCGGTTCGAGTAGGCGAGGTTGGCACCCGCCTGGACGACACCGATCGTGATGGTCGTGCCGTTCACCGCCATGCTTCCGCCGCCGGTGACGGTCAGTCTTGAATTCGTCTGCCCTGTTCCCGATCCCGCGTCGTAGCCCAAGGTCAGCCCGCCGTTGAGAGTCAGTGTCCGGGTGGCCCCGATGCTGATGGCATTGGCGGTGGCGGAGTTGGTCCGCACCAAGGCCGGGCCGGTGTAAGTGGCGCTGGAACTGGTGAGTGCCAGGGCACCCGACGTGGCGTTGCCGTTGGCGGAGCCAAAGGTCAGACCGCCGGTGAAGGAAGGATTGTTGGCGGAGATCGCTAAAGTGCCTGCACCGATGATGGACGCGCCGATATGGTTGTTAGCGGCCGTAGCGCTAAGGCCGGAGAGGGTCAGGGTGTCCGCGCCCGTTTTCACCAGGGTTAGATTTCCCTTCAAGATACCGCCGAAGGTGGAGGGGGATTCCGTGTTGACAGTGAGTGTGGACAGGGTGGCGGACGAGTTGTTCACCGAGTTGTTCGCTGCCGTGGCGCCGCTGTTGATGGCAAGCCCGGCGACTTCCTGGCTTCTGCCATTGAGATCGAATTCGGCGACGCTGGTGGTACCCCCCATCGTCAAGCGGCTGGTCACGGGCAGACGGTTGTTGCCGCCATCGAGTTGCAGTTTTCCGATCAGCAAATTGGTATCGCCGAGGTAGGTGTTGGCTCCGGAGAGAATCACGATCGAGCTGGTGTCCTGGGTGCGGATGACAAGGCCGGTTTCGACCGTGCCGCTATCGATGATGCCGCTCACCGTGAGAGTGTTTCCGGTGGTGGAACCCAGGCGTGTTCCCACCGACCCGAGGGTGGCACTTCCCGCCCAGGTGTTGCTGCCGCTGGTGCTGCTCAAGGCTCCATAGAAGTTGCCGACACCGTTGAGGATCAGGGTTTCGCCGGTGACGGTGATGCCGCCTTCCAGTTCGAGCCTCGCGTTGGACGGGCTGCCGGCGCCTGTGCCATTGACCACGGTGCCCGCTGCGGTGGTTCCAAGGGCGTTCGCGTTCAGCACCTCGATGGAACCCGCGCTGACGGTGGTCAGGCCGGTGTAGGTGTTGGCGACGTTGAGGGTGAGAGCACCGGCGCCTGAGTTTGTTAGAGATCCGGTGCCGGTGATGGCATTGGCGAAGCCCAAACCTTGGACGATGCCGTTGCTGCGATTGAAAACCAAGGCGGCGTTGTTGGTGATGAGGCTGGCCGTGGCGAGCTTGCCGGTCGTGCCGCCGCTGCCGATCTGCAAGGTGCCTGCCGTGATGGTGGTGGTGCCGGTGTAGGTGTTGTCGCCGCTCAGGATGAGGGTGCCGCTGCCGTTCATGGCGAGCGATCCGGTGCCGCTGATCACGCTGGCGAAGTCGGTGCCCTGGGTGAGGGCGTTGGTGCGATTGAAAACGAGGGCGGAGTTGTTGGTGATGGCGCTGGAAGGGGCGAGTGATCCGGTGGTGCCGCCGTTGCCGATCTGCAGGGTGCCTGCCGAAATGATCGTCGCACCGGTGTAGGTGTTGGACGCGGTGAGGATGAGGTTTCCCGCGCCGGTTTTGGCGAGGCCGGCAGTTCCGTCGACGACGCTGTCGATCCGGGTGCTGCCGTTGTTGATCTGAAATCCGGGAGTCGTGCCTGCCAGGGTCAGGGTGAATCCGGGGCTGACGATCCATGACTGGCTGCCGGAAGTGTCGCCGAATTTCCAGAGTTGGGCGGTGCGGTTGGCTCCGAGATTGAGGGTGGTGTTGGCGACGATGTTGACGGTGCTGAAGTCCATCGTCGTGCCGGAGCTTGGGTTCGGCACGATGCCATCGTCCCAGTTCGCGGCGGTGGTCCAGCTTTGCGCGTTGCCGGCGGTCTGGACCCAGAGATTGGGCAAGGGAGGCTGAGCCGGGAACTCCACCACTGCGATGTTGATGGAGTAGCTCGCCCCCGAGGAAGTGTTAAACGCCGGAGTGATCGCGGTGGGCGTGGTGACCAGCCGATAGCCTGAAGCGTGACCGCCCCACTGACTGCTGCCCCACATGCCGCTGCTGGCTTGGGTGAGCGACGAAGGCGAAGTGGTGGTGGCGGTGGGCGTACCGGAACTGTTCGGGCTGCCTGCATTGTCGAGAACCGCGATCACCACCGAGCGATCGCCTGCGGTCGTGAGGGTGACCGAAGTGGCCGTGCCCCCGGTCCTGCTGTTAGAAGCGCCGAATCCCGGCATGGTGTTGGAAAGAGCATAGGCGCAGCCGATCCCGCCATTCGGATTCTCCGCCGACACCTGGAGCGTGCCAGTGCCAATCGCTCCCGGGTTATCGAGGTAGAAGATGGCTGCGGTTCCGCTGGCGTTTCCCGCATCCTCCTGGATGGCCTCCGTCATCACCTTGCCGTTGTAGCGGACGTCATAAACAAATCCGGTGCCGCTGTTGTTCGCATCCTCGGTGGAGATGACCACGACGAGCTTGTCCGCCGTGCCAGCGTTGAAGGTGCCCAGACCGGTGACACTTTTCAAACCGCTTCCGCTTTGAAGGCTGAATTGCTGCGTGGAGTTGACCGTGACACTTGTTGTGGCGGGTGCGGCAAATGTCGTCGCGGAGGCAGGTGCCGAAGCTGTGGTGGCCTGCGTTCCGGCGCGCATGGAGACGGTGTAGGAATACTGCGTGCCCGGGGTGAGTCCGATGTCCGTGTAGGATCGGCTGGTTTGCCAGGCGCTGGAAGTTCCGCCGGGGTTGCCGCTGGTTTCCGTGAAAAGATACTCCACCGTGCCGGTGTAGCCGAAGGCGAGTTCGCCAGCAGTCGCTTTCATGGTGACGGCCGAGGAGCCGAAGGCAACGGGCGGAGATTCGAAGGAGGCCGGGTCCGGCGTGAGTGGTGCCCAAGTGTAGAGCACCGTGGGATTGGCAGGCAGGCCGACGTCCTCGACATTCGGTGTGGAGAGCAGTTCGATCTTGGTCACCGTGCCGGCGGAGGCGGGCAGGTTGATCGCCTCGGTCTCCAGGCTGGCGGCATCCGTTTGAGCCGGACTTGTGAGTGCCGATGCCGGGAGCATGTAGATCTTGGTCACGCCGCCCTGCACGACCCGCACGCAGTAGTCGGAGCCGCTGGCGGGGCTGAAGATCGAGTTGGCCGCCGTGCGGTCCGCCGCGACGGTGGGATCGAACAGGCGGATCAATCCCGAGGTGTACGGACCGATGGGCGGATAGACCATGTTCACATCAGGCTTCGCACCGGACATCGAGGCCATGATGCTGATCACCTGGGTGTCCCGCGTAGTAGGAAACTGCACGCCGTTGTTCGTCACGGTGGCGGTGTAGTCGCCAGTCGTTTGGTTCCACTGAGCCCAACTGTTCAGCGTTGGGTTCCAGATCACGACGTGGCCGTGGAGGTAGTCCCTCATCTGATTCACCGAGTAGTCGGAGAAATGATTCATCAGGTAAGCAGGCTCCTGGTCGCCAGTCCCCCCCCCTTGCATGGGATCGACCTTGTAAGCTCCAGCGCCAGTTCCAGACTGAACCGTGGGCGGGATAAAGGCCTTCGTGCGGAGATCGAAGGCCCAGGCTGGACCGGCGTGGGTTTCATTGTAATTCGCAGGTGCTTGGATGCCATGCATGTCGCCCTTGTAAGGATACGCGGCATTGTCTCCCCAATGCGGAAGGGAAAGCGCGTGGCCGAGTTCATGGATGAGGATGCCCTGCGAGGTGCCATTTCCGACACCGGCGAAGCCCCCCGCCTGTCCGCCGGCGGCTGCATTATAAACATTGAGGTAGTACAAACTCCAGCGGCCTGACTTCCCGGCAGCCCGCTTCAGAGCCCCGTTCCATTCCAGAGCCGCAGCTTGCTCCCCGTCAAATGGCAGGCCGGTTTGGACTTCATATTCCGTCTTGGACTTGATGCGGGCGGCAGGAGCACCGCCCCGAGGTGGAATGACGAGCTCGGGGAAGACGATATGGCCCAGACGCCTGACTTCCAGGTCCGCGACCGGCCACTTGGCTTCGAGTTCGGCAAAGGTGTTCGTCGGATAGTTGCCGTTGGTGTCCGCGAAATACTGCACGTCGAACATCGTCATGATGACCTTGGTCGGTGCGCCGATGTCGAGGTTCGTGAGGGTGGTCGTGGCGGCTCCTGCATTCACGGTGATCTGCAGGCCCTTCTTCACGTAGGCGGCGGGAAGATAGCCGGTGAAGGTGTTGGAAAAGGAGTGCTGCACCACACCGAGTCCGTCAGGAATGGAAGCGGGCAGCGTGGCGGGACCAGTGAGCGGCAGGACAAGGTTCGGCTGGCCGCTCAAAGTCAGCGTGGCGGTGACCGCCGGTGACGCAGGCGCGCCTGGGGCGGTCACGTGCACCTTGATCAAGGCCTCACGATTTCCCACCAGGCCGAAGTAGGCATCCGTCGCTTTCAGCACGTGGGTCTGGCCGAAGTAGACCGCATTGATGGTCTGCGCTTCTGCAAAAGATGCACCAAGCGCCAGTGCCAGGATGGACAACAGCTTCATGGGTTTTGAGAGGTGGAAAGGAATCACTGGCTCGGCGAAAAGGATGGGTTAAAGCCACTTCGAACCCATGACGATCATGGTTGCACTTGTTTGAGGACGAAGTCGATCAGCTCACGACATTCAAAAAACGCCGGAGAGATTTCGTGGCCACCGCCGGGGATGATCTTCACTTCGCAGGTGCCGCCCGCCGCTTCGTAGCGTTCCTTGAGCAGTTTGGTGTTGTCGTTGTGTGGCACGGTTCCGTCCTTGTCGCCTTGCACGGAAAACATCGGGACTTTGCGCTGCGCGAGACCGCTGAGGTTGTCGATTGGGTTGAACTCACTGAGCTTGGCGCGAAGGGCTTCCTCGGTCATGCCGAAGTCTGCGAGCGTTTCCTTTTTCGAGTGTTTCAGCGGGTAGCTTTCGAGGTTGCAAACGGGGTAGATGCCGACCCAAGCCTGCACCTTGTCCGGGTTCCGGAATGCCCAGGCGAGGGTCGTGATGCCACCGCGACTTTGTCCGAGCAGGATCGGCTTTGATGAGTAGCCGCGCTGGACCATGGCGTCGTAAAACTGGGTGAACTTCGCCGTGCTTCCCGGCGCGCCGCGCACTTCACCGAGATCGAATCCGGCAACGGAGATGCCCGCCTGCATGAAGGCGTCGAAGTACTGCTTGTGCTTCGCGATGATGAAGTCGCCTTTGACGATCGGAGCATACCAGATCCATGGCTTGCCTTTGACTGGCTGGGGTGCGGCGTGGAGGTAGGCCTTGTTGCCTTCGATCTCGAAGATCTCGGCTTTCTTCGGCGCGGCCTTCTGTGCTCCGGTCGCTGGCTTCTCCGCAGCGGGGGCGCGTTTCCACGCCTCGGGTCGTGCGATCTGCTTGGCGGCCTCAAGTTTCTCCAACAACGCGGGATACGGCACGTCCTGAACACTCACATTCTTCTCAAGTGCGAGTCCCGCGGAGATGGCGGCGCTTTGTGAAAGGGCCATGAAAACCGGCTCCATGCGGATCGATCCGTGGGCGACGTGTGAGGCGGAAAGACAGATCGGAGAGAAGAGGTTCTCGCACTGGCCTTTCGGTGGGATGATCGAGCGATAGGAGATACCATAAGGACGTGGCGGCGTGCGCCAGATGACGCCTTCGTTCTGGGCCTTGCCGTTGTCGGTAACGATGTGCTGCACGCAGTGCGAATCCATGCCGAAGGAACCGAGACCGATCGGATCGGGTGCCTTGCGTTTCCCCTCACAATCAAGCTGGGTCATGACGTAATCACCCACCACGCGGCGGGCTTCGCGGATGTAGATCATCCACGGCCAGCCGCCGTTGTCGGTGAACTCGTCTTTTGGCAAACCGTAGGTCGCGGTCCGCTCACGGATTTTCTCGGGCACGCGTGGGTTGGTCGACATGGTCCAGAGGAAGCCACGGATGTAGGTTTCGTGTTCCTTCTCGATCTCGCGACGACGTTCGTAGCTGGCTTCCGGATAGTCCCAGTTCGCCCCCACATAGTCCGAGCCCACGGCGTGCATGTTGTTCCAATCGACTTTCTTCCCGTCCGCAAGCGGCTCGACGAGCGCGGGCAAGCGCGTGTCTCCCGCGTCGAAGTTCCGCAGCAGCAACTCGTGATCGATTTCGCGATAGCCCGGTGGCTTTTCGATGGGGATGCGGTTCGCCGGATCCGTCGTGAGGCAGACGCGGTAGTTGTAGGCCTGGATCTTTTTGTCGCCCTGGCCATTCGTCAGGCCCTCGATCTTGGAAATGTGCGGCAGCAGTCCGCTGGTGGGATCGCCCGGCTTCACATAGGGGTCCACTTCCTTGACGAAATGATCCTTGTCCTTTTGACCGTAATGCACACGCGGGTTGGTATCGCCACGCCGCACGCCGGCCATGTCCTCGCCGTACTTGCTCTCCGGTTCACGACCGACGATGTAGGGCACACCGGCCGCCGCCATGAGGTCGCCGACATAGGTCGCATCGATGAACATTTTGCCCTGGTAGGTCTTTCCGCTGAGCGTGGTGATGGCCTTGATGCGCTTGCCATCCATCGTCACCCCCTTGCCGGAAGTGCGGTCGAGCTGCTCGTTGTAGACCACCGTGACTCCGGCGTCGGCGATCATTTTCTCGAACACCTTCTTTCCGACACCCGGTTCGAAACTGCGGACAAAACTGGCGCCATAGGATTTCGCGACGCCGTCATAGAACTCGGACGCGATGCCGCCGAAGGTGTTGCGGTAGCCGAGGAAATCCGTCGCCCCGAGCCCGCTGGCGCTCATCCCGCCGGGGAAGCCGGTGGGATTGATCCAGATGACCGAGCGCCCCTCGCGCTTTGCGGAAATCGCGGCCGTCACCGCACCGGATGAATCGCCATAGACCACGATGTCATGCACCGGGGCCTGTGCACTGGCAGGACCTGAAAGCGATACGAGACCGCAAAGGAGAGAAAGGATCGACTGTTTCATGGACAACATGTTTGGGAGAGAGGTCGGAATTTTCGTTGGATTTTCGGGAATACAGAAAGGTGAGACGCCTCTCGCACAATTTTCTCCGGTGCGCGGGCCCCCTCAACTTCAAAGCATTATTCAAATCTGGTGGGACTGTCGTGGAAAAATTTAGCACTGAGAAATCTCGGCGCGAACAGGAAAAGACTGCTCGGTTTCATGGCCATTCAAGGGTGTCCGGTCGAAGCGACTTTGAAAACCTAGAACGCACCCTGCCTTAGCCCTAGAACTTGATTGTGGCGTGGTGGCCGAGGTAGCCGTAGCCGTGGGAAATTTTGACCGCAGCACCAGGCTTGAGTTTGATGCGCCCAGTGAAGGTCGATGAATTGGCGGAATCCTCCGTCACGGTGACGCGAGCTATCTTGCCTTCGCTGTTGGTCAGCGTGACGCTGCCAGTCTCCACCTTGCCGTAATCGAAGTTGAGAGGTGCCTGGAGGCGGATGACAAGCTCGTCGCCATTCTTTGTCAGGTCGATTTCCGATTCACTCCACGCGAGGTAGGCGAGGCTGAGGTCAAATGCGGTGTTGAACTGGATCCAGCCCTCGGTCCAGCCGATGTCACCCATTTCCGGATGATAGGGATAGTGAGCGTTCTTCGGCGAGCCGTCGATGACGAAGCGGGCATCCCCGAGGCGGCCGATGCCGCCGAGGTAGAACTTGAACCAGCCGTTCTCGACGCCTTCGATCTCACGCGGGGCGTCATAGGAGAAATGGCGACCGACGGGATTGCGGCCGAACATGTTGTCGAAGTGCGACCAAACGAGTTCGTCGAGTCGTTGTTGATCCTTCGCATCGGTGATGAAATCCCTGGCTGCCAGGATCGGAGCGGGTAGCCCGCAGACATTTCCGGGCTCATTCCACATCGTTGGTTTTTCACCCATCGGCGTCCACTTGTCGGCGTCGTCGAGCTTGCGGAAATCCCAGAGATTGTCCGAGCGGCGGATGAGCACCTTGGCCCATTCGTTGAGTTTTTGAGCCAGGCCTTTCGGTGCACGGTCCGGGTATTCGCGGAGCAAATGGGCGAGGCCGGTGACGGTGATGAACTCGCTCATGCGCTGGCCTTTAGTCACGAGCGGGTCGTTCCAATCGAGGTTCTCCACCATCCACTCGGCCTGTTTGAATGCAGCTTGGAAATAGACCTCCGCATCCGAGCGTTTGTCGCGTTTGGCGACTTCATGCATCAGGAGATTCGGTTCGACCGAGAATCCGGGAGGCAGGCAGCCTTTGGTCGTGCCGATTTTGGTTTTCAGCGCGAGCAGGTTGTTTTCAGCGCTTTCGTCGTAGGGATAATCACGGTCCTTATCGGGATCCGCCCAAACCTTGAAGGCGAAGTCGCGGACGACCTGATAGTTTTGCTCGGGAAGCCATTCTTTCAGGGCTGGCCAGGCATAGAGGAAGTAGGCGAGTTGGGACTTGAGCATCTCATGGCTGAGCTTCTGGGTGACGCCGATATCCGCGCCCCAGTGGATCAGCTTCACGATGTCCGGCGCGTTTTCCTGATAGGGTTCGAGCGCACCCCAGAGTTTTCTGGCATCGGGTGCTTCGTATTTCACCTGCTTCGGCATGCGCTCATAAGCGGAGGGATTTGATAGATACTGCGGGACCAGCGTCTGGAGTTCCCAGCCGAAATGATGATCATCGCGCCAGCCGAAGGAACCACGACAGATGGCACGGTCGTTGCCGACGAGGTGGCGGCTATCGATCATGAAATCCACAGCTCCCTGATAGGTGATGCGTTCCAGCCAGAACGGACCGATGCGGAAAGGCACGGAGACCAGGCCGCCGGCCTCGACGACATATTCTGCGGAGCCTTCGGGATTGAAGGATGAGAAGTCGCCTTTGTGATCCTTGAGCACCCCTTCGGCGAGAGCGGCACCGCCCTTAGCCGGGCGGACGATGAAGCGGGTGCCATCGGCGAGGGTGGGAGCGGTGAATCGCTTGGGTTTGCCAAGATTGAAGCCGCTCTGGTTCAGATAGATCTTCGGGATTTCCTCTTGGGGTGTGGAGCCGGCTTGCGCAGCAGGGCCAGCGGATTTCGGCAGCGGCGGAAGATCGCCGGCCGAGGACGGCCAAATGACGATTTCCTTCACCCGTGCGATCCCTGGTGTGGCAAAGGGAATCCAGAGGCGGAGTTGGTCGGTTTCCACGGTGACGGTTTGGTCGAAGGCAAGGGCCAGAGCATTGGCCTTGTTGCCGCTGACTTCCGCGGATGGAATCGGGACCCATTTGCCGCCGCTCCAGAACTCGATCTTGAAGGATTCGATGACGTCCTTGGAACCGTATCCGGTGAAGAGATGGATGCCTGCCAGCTTGTGGGTGCCTCCAAGATCGATGGCCAACCATGCGGGTTTATCGGAACTTTCGCTGACCCAGCGTGAGTCGTCACTGACCTTACCGTCGATGGCATTGGCTGGCGGATACTTGGGAATTTGAGAACTGGCGGTCGCGGCCTTGGGCTTGAGCGGAGTGACGGCAGGCGCAGCAGTCGCAACAGCGGTGAGCAAGGCAAGCGCGGTGAGATGGATCGGGTTCATGTCACTGGATGGAGTCGGTTAATGGCTGCGGATTTGATGTCCGCTGGCAGATTTCTGTTAGTTTGATTCTTTCACGACCGAAGTCCTGTCGCTCTCGACCGAGACTTCCCGTTCCGCGGGTTCATCGCGCGTGCCGACTGAAATGAACCGGTCATCAGTGCCGGTCTTGGTGGTAAGGGTGACGAGGACGATGGTGAATCCGCTGGCATGCGTTGTCTCCGGAGTTGCTCCGGGCGGGATAGAGAAGCTGCAAGTTCACTCGCGGGGGTCGAACTCGGAAAGGCTCATTGCCCGTAGGCCGTTGTCCGGATCCGGGAAAAGCAGGATGAACGTCCGTGTGTTCGGGTCGGAGGAGGCGCGGCGGTCGTAACAGAGCACCATTTTCTTTTCCTTGTCGAGGTGGCCAATGAGCATGGGATACATGCCATCGCCGTCGGCCGTGATGGTCTCAACGAGCTGCTGGCCGGGAGCCACGGTCTTCGTTTCCTTCCCCATGTTTACCAACGCGGGAATTTTGGAGTAGTTCACGATGAGCGCCTTGCCTTTCCGGAACTCGAGCTTCGAGGGATCGACCAATTGCAGCTTGTAGCTTTTTTTCTCGAAATCCGGAAGCATGATGATGATGGCGTTCTTCATCTTCGGGGCAATGGTGAAGGAGCCGAGGGAGACCATCTTCTCCCCTTCTTTCCGGACGAGGTGGGTCAGGCCTTCCTTCAAGCCGATCCATGACGTGATGAATGGCGAGCGCAGGCTGATCTCGCCGACTTCGGTCCATTTTCCATCTTCGGCCATCCGAGCCAGAGTCATCTTCTCATCCTCCTCCTTCTTCGTCTCTTTCACTCCGGTGAGGCTCTGGACGCAAAGAAACCGAACCATGGTTCCCTCCTCTTTCTTTTCGGGAACGGGAGCGTTCTGTGCATGGCTTGTTTGCTGCAGGGATAGCAAGGCCAGAATGGAGAGGAAGAAGAAGGCTGTGGGACGAAGGGACATGATTCCGGGATGACTTCGATTTATTGAATCGTCTTGAAGATTTCAGTCTGGCTCAGCCAGCGGAATGACACGATAGCGAACTTCCTGCCGAACGTCGTGTTCACAGGCGCAAGGCTGGCTGCGGTTTCCGGTGGATTCAAGGGATCCACGTATTCCGGGGTGCGCTGGACGACCGCCTCGCACCATGCCTTGGCCAGGATTTTGTCGTCCGCGTCTCGCGAATCTCCATAGGTGCGGATGACGAAAGTGTCGCCGCGCACCGTGATCTGGGAGCCGAATGCGGTCAACAGGGCACCCTGGCTCAGGAAACCGGCGGTGCCGATCGCGCGCGCCGGGGTCGGCTCGCTGCTCAGGTTGGCATTTCCAGGCATTTCCGGCACATCGGTCGATGCCAGTGTCCGGCCTGGCATGTTAAAGCGGTTGTTGATGCCGGACTTGTCGATCGCCGCCTGAAGGGCCCCCAGGGCGCGGTGTGTTGCATCGGAGCTGTTGGGGCGGCGGTTCACGAAGTCTGCCATGTTCAGGAATGGGCCGCGCGACTTCACCTCCACCACAATCGCTTCCGCAAGGGAGTTGATTTCGGCGTCGGTGAGATCTCGGAAGCCTCTCCAATCCCCATCCGTGCCGCTTGTGGCCGCGCTTGCGGAGTATCCCAACGTTCCAAGTGGGTTTGTTTTGGTCTGAGCTGCACCGTTCGCATCGAGGAGTTGCTGCCCGCGGACGCTCGCAAGGAACGCTTTCCATGCCCTCAGCGAGGTCGAGTTCACATTGAAGGCCCCATCGACGAGCAGGTACTTTGCGAGCTTGTCGATCGAGGTTGGCTTGAGACCCTTGGTTCCGCTGTCAAAAATCTCAGTGACGGCTGAAGTCCTCGATTTGTGAGGATAGTAGATGAGGCGCCTGTTGCGCAACGGGATGGCTTGATCGGCGAGCTCAGTGAACTGTTGCTGCTGGCTACGGGTGTCACTGTTCCATGCGGCGGAGTTGCCAGGCGCAACGATCCCTGAAAGGAAAAATGAATCCCAAAGCGCGGTGTTGGCCATCCAGGACTGGTCGTGGTAGGTGACGTTCTGCACGAGATCCGAGGCAAGGAATGGATTTGTCCAAGAGTTGCCGATCGATTTCGCCAGCGTCACCTTGGTTCCCTGTGGCTCCAGACCGGTTCCCAGCGTTCGTGGACCTGGCTGGGTGAGCAGGACATCCGCCGAGGCGCTGAGTGACGGGCCACCGCTAAAACGTTGGACAAATCCGCAGGCGATCGCGTTCTCAAACGCTCCGAGGGAAAGGGGTGCCGCAAGCGGGATTCGGCGCTTGACCACATACTTGCTGCCGCCCAACGAGCCCGGCTCCCTTGCTCCTCCGTGGTAGATGTTCTTCCCGGAGCTGTCAGCCATGATGCGGTCGTTGCCGAAGGATTCCGCGATGGTCACCAGTTGCGAGTTCTGCATCGTCAGTAACAGGTTCGAGGCCTGATTCGTGATGGAGGTCATGTTGACGGTGGCAGGCTCGTGAACGAGATAAGGGCGTGAAGGCAGCGCGTTCGGCGGCTGAAGACTGGTGCGACTTCTCTCGACATTGGACATGGTCGTAACCATCAGCACCGGCAGCGGCTTTCCGATGAGATTCTGGATTGTCGGCACGGAGGTTAGTTTGATCGAGGGCGGCACGTAGGTATCGATTGGTGCGGTGGTCATGCCGCTATCCCCTCCTCCCCCGAACTTGTGGGTGGAAATGGTGGGTGCCGTCCCGCCGGCTGCGTCGCTGATTTTCGCATAGCTTGAGATCCATCCGCTGGGCGTGTTTCCGAGTCCATTCGGGGCAGGGATCATCGAGAAATCGAATCTGTCCGTCGCCAGAAGACCGGTGGCACGGAGGCCGTCGCCGGGTTCGGCTGTGTTGTTTTGATCCCATGCGCCATCGTCGATGCGAACTCCGCCGCGCGGCGCGAAACCCCGCGTCAGGTTGACCTGGGTGGCTTGCGTGTCGGTTTCAGAGGCACCGAACACAGCTGCCTCCCCGGGATCGAGGGTAAAGCCGTTCTTAATGGAGGCCAGGAAGAAACCGCTGTTGATCGGCTGGACCGTAAGGTTGTTCCTGACCGTGCCGGTAGCCGTGAGGATGTTCCATCTAGGCCTGTAGGGGAAGCCCTCCGTCTGCACCAAGAAACTCGCGCTGGATGGCCACACGGTCGCGATGTCGTTCGGGTTTGAGAGGGACACCACGGTATCCATGTTGGCATCGAGGCGGAAGGTGTTCGGAGCGGCTGAATCCGGCGATGCGATGAAGAAAAGAATCAGGCTCACAGCTTCCAGGGACGGCTTGCGATACATGAAGAAGCGATCATTGATCATTTCCGTCCTGCTGCCCTTGTTGACCAGTTGCGGTTTTCCGGTGCTCCAGTCCACCTCGCGATGGATCTCATGGAACAGGTGGAGTTCCTCAAGGTTGATGCCCCAGCGGTTCGCGCCGGTACCGTTCGTGTTCGCCCATGAGTTGTTTGTCAACGAGCCGTCCGCAGCGACTTGGAAACGGTTGATTCGGCCATCCCCCAGATAGAGTGGCTTGTTCTCCAACTGGGCGATGGGTCGGGACAACAGATTGCTTAAATCCAACTTCAGGCGACCCTGCCGCACGTCGGCGAGCACCCCGGCAGAGTGCACGGTGAGGTCGTGGTCCAAGTCCCCGAGACCTGCCGAGCCGGTCCCGGCCGCAAGGCTGGCTTCCGCTGTGCTGACGGAGATTGCACGCTGTCCTGGCTGCCAGTCGAGGTCAGCCAACTCCTCAATGGCCTTGTGCCCGACATGCGGAGGAGACTGGGAATCGAAAAGCGGCTTGGAAGCCAAGGTGTCGCCCCCGGCGGTGATCTTTGCCTTCGCGCTCTCGTCAGAAGTCCACCAAGAGATCCTGCCTTTGCGATTTCCGCTGCTGACGGCCAACATGGGAGCCAGGATCGGATCCTGGGGTTTTGCTGTTGCGGATAGGCTTCCGGGTGCCACCAGCGTCGCGAACTCGCCGGTGCCAGGCAGACCACCCAATGCCTGATTGGCCCCAGAAACAAGCCAGCCGCGGAACGTTGGTTTACGGGTTAGCGGGGTTTCCGGGGTGCTTGCATCCGCGTTCCACTTCCAAGCGTCGTAAATGGCCGTCCAATTCGGCTGCCCGCCGGTGGCGTCTTTTCCCGCATCGTATGGAGCGGAAATCCGCGAGTCCGGGCCGAGCTCTTTTTGCAATTCGCCAATCGCCATCATCAGCGCCAGACGGGCGTTGGCGCGAGCGTTCTGCATGGCCGCCCCTTGGCCGGAATTTCGCAGGGAAATGCTCGAAAGCGTGAGCAGCCCGACCGCGAGGATGGTCAGCAGAATCACCAGGGACAGGGTGACGATCAACGCAAATCCACGCTTCTCAGCGCGGCTGAAAACAGGTGATTTCATGGGTTTATTTGAGCTTAACCCGGCGTCGCGATCGGTCAATCATTTGTAACTACAGCTACATTTTGATTGGAGCCGCAGACCGAAATGGTGTCCCCGATGCTGACGCTGCTATTTGCCGGTATTGGCATCAAGGCCGCGGTGGTCGACCTTCCGAGGATCTTAGCGCAGGTCGCGGATTGGAAACCGTATGCGGCTTCGGACGTGACGTTATCAACGCGGGGCGGAGCAATCTGGTTGCTCGGGGTCGGCTGGCTGTCGTTACGGGCGAACCGTGGAACTCATTTATGCGGGAAAAGCATCTGCCGACACGAGCCTCCGGTCTGATCATAGGCTGGGTCCAGCAGGTGATAGACGTGCAGGGCGCCCGGAGCACCCAGCCATGGCTTGAGAGTTGTTGCTCGTCGACGTGATCGGAAAAATAGATCGAGCCGAAGTAGCCGTCCCTGTTGAAATGCCTGGCATACTCGGCGAAGAGTTCGTCGATTCCCGGTTCATCGATGTCCAGGGCTTGAGCATCCAGCAACAAACCGAGCATGATCCGACCTTTCATGTCTTCGGATCGCGGGATTTGGTGAAGAGCTGGTCGATCCGATAGCGTTCCGCATGTAAGCGCTCGAAGTTCTTCGCACGGCGCGTGCGGAGTTCGCCAGCAGGTTTCACTGCATTGGAATGAAGGGCTACAAGCGGCGGAGTGGCAGTGACCACATTGCAAACTGCGAGAAAGGAGGCGAGCCTGATGAAAACCCAGGACAGGGTGAAGGAGATGTGAGATTTGTTTTTCAGGGCGTTTCGAGCGTCACGGTGCCCAGACGATAGCGATGCTGGCCGTCGTCCCCGGCAAGAGGCAGCGAGATCTGCGGTGTGCCATCGCGCTTGCCGACTGAAATGAACAGGTCATGGCTGCCCGGCTTTGTGGTGGGGGCGATGCCGCTGATGGTGAACTCGCTTTCATGGGCGACGGCCGTTGCCGCACCGGTCGGGCCGACCTTCAGGCTGCGCATGTCGAGGGATTCATCGGTCAGAACGGACACGATGCCTCCCTCCGCGTCCTTGAGAGTCAGACAGGGAAAACCTCCGGGGTAGCAGGGCGCCACTCCCTTGTTTGCCCAGGTCCACCTGACCTTGAAGGATGCCTTGCCGATTTCCGCCGTCTTCGGCCAGGTCACTTCCAGCGGTTGCAGCCGATAGCCCATGCGTTGGTTGATCTTGTCGATCGTCTCGCGGTTTTCGGAAAGCAACTCGCGCGGCCAGCCGTGGATCGACATGAAGCTGGCGTGGTAATCCTCGACCGACTTGACCAACAAGTCGCCGTTCCAGGCTCCCCGCTTTTTCGAGCCAGCATAGTGCTCATGCTCGAGGATGACGGGCAGCTTCGGCCAGAAGGCCTGAGCCATTTCCGCGTGATACCAAGATCTGGGCGGCGGTTGGACGAGGATGCTGTCGTCGCGCAGGGTTACGCCATGGGACAGGGCGTAGTCGGTGATGGGAAAGTTCAGGCCCGGCTTGTCGTGTCCGGCGAAATCATCGCTGATGCAGAGCAAGGTCTTCTTGAAATGCTTGAGATGGAGGTCGATGTGGAGCTTCTGGAGTTCATAGGAATCCTGCTTGCTGCTCATGAAGGTGTGGCCTTCCCCCCACATGCCGTAGGTGCCGACGTCGATGAACTCGACGTTTGGATTCCCGTCGTAGCGCCGGGCCGCAGCCGCGAGAAAGGCATCGAGTTTTTGAAGGTAAACCGGGTCGTCGAAAAGTGGATCCCAGGTGTTGCTGCTTTCCACCCTGCCCTTGCTGAATTGGTAGAAAGTCCCCTTGGCTCCCGCATTTTTGACCCACTCCGGGGTGGCGTATTTCATCCAGTTTTCCGAAGTGGTCAGTCGCAGGGCGATGCGCTTGCCCTTGGCAATCCAGCGCTGGGCCGGGGTGTCGAGAATGGCCCAATTGTATTTGCCCTCTTCCGGTTCCAAGTAGGCCCATGGCAGTCGTAAATAGACCGTCGAGAGGCCGGGGAAGTCATCGAGGGTATCCGCAGGCGTGAGCTTCGATCCGTAGTTGGTCGGAACGTTGGAGTAAAA
Organism: Luteolibacter sp.; assembly: GCA_031419215.1. Lineage (GTDB taxonomy): Bacteria > Verrucomicrobiota > Verrucomicrobiia > Verrucomicrobiales > Akkermansiaceae > Luteolibacter. Next base: position 16,210 of record JANOKL010000306.1, read on the forward strand.
GTGCATCGTCCAGCCCATGCCCGGGTTCACCAGTGCCGCGCCGGTATCCTCGGTCTTGACGCTCTCGCTCTCGACCGCAGGCAAGGTGCCGGACGCCCCGAGCAACAAGGCAACAAGGCCTATGTGGAAAATCCGATTCATGGGTGACGCTGCTGAATCATTCAATTGAGTTTGGAAAATCTCTTACTTAGGAAAGTCCCGACTTTAATCAGATTGAGCCAGGAAATCAAAATCCGACTGATTTCAAAGGTCACCTCAAACGCCTCTTTCCGCCCCCCCCTTCAAAAGAGCCCAGTTTGACGAACCTGGTCAGCAGGGTGCAGCTTCGCGACCCGTCGCCAATCCACTCACCCCAAAGGATTCGGTCGGTGCCCCTTCTGCCACAACGGATTCACGGCTGGCCTACCGGAAGAATGCACGAGCTCGTTAAAATCGGGCCGCTCAAGCTTTCCCTGAAGGTTTCCCGTCGTATCCAGCTCCCCGATTCCCAGCCCATCCCCAACCACCAATCCGCATTTCCTCACGGCTTTCCCCTTGCACGGTCCGAGCTGAACCGCTTAGTTCCGGGCGCTTCTGAGAACCAATTTCCCCGACCCATTCCATGACTACTTACGCCAAAGGCCTTGAAGGCGTCATCGCCAACGAATCCGCTCTCAGCAACGTGGAAGGCGAGGAAGGCCGGCTCAGTTACCTCGGTTACTCGATCGATTCCCTGGTCAAGAATTGCTCGTTTGAGGAAGTCACCTTCCTTCTCCATCGCGGCCATCTCCCGAACCAATCGGAGCTCGATGCGATCCAGACCCGCCTCCGCACGGACCGCTCACTTCCCGATGGTGTCGTCGCATTCTTGAAAATGGCTCCGAAGGACGCCGCCCCGATGGACGTGCTCCGTACCGCCGTTTCGATGCTCGGCCTCTATGACCACCGCGCCGCCATTGGTGAGCCGAATTTGGAAAAGGACGCCGAGGTGGCACTTTCAATCGTCGCCAAGACCCCGATCATCGTCGCCGCTTACCACCGCTTCCGCCAGGGCCTGGAGCTGCCGCCGATTCGCGAGGATCTCTCGGAGGCCGCCCATTTCCTGTATCTCGTGAATGGTGAAGTGCCCTCCGAGACCGCCACCCGCACGCTGGATGTGGCCTACACCCTCCACGCCGACCACGGCATGAACGCCTCCACGTTCTCCGCCCGCGTGACCATCGCCACCCTTTCCGACTTCTACTCCGCCATCACCTCCGCCATCGGCACTCTGAAAGGCCCGCTGCACGGCGGCGCGAACGAGGGAGTGATCCACATGCTTCAGGAAATCGGCGAGCTCGACAAGGTGGACGCCTGGGTCGAGGCCAAGATGGCCCGCAAGGAGAAGATCATGGGCATCGG
>JANOKL010000307.1:0-9934 GCA_031419215.1 Luteolibacter sp.
TCGGTGCCGTGATCGAGGTTGAAGCCACGGACGAAGTACTGGTTCGCTTTTCCATCGCCCGAGTGCTGGGTGATGATCACGCCGGGGACGAGTTCGAGGAGTTCACCGCGACGAAGGAATGGTCGCTCGGCGAGATCTTGCGCGCTGGCTTGGCCTTTTGAGGCAGTGCCCGCGATGCCGACGAGGCTTTCGGATTTTCCGGTGACGATGAGGGGTTCGATCTCAGTTGGAGGAGTGGACTGCGCGTGGGCAGCGACGGTGAGAAGTGAGAGTGTGAAGGAAAGAGTTTTCATGAAGGAAAAGGTGGGAATACGATCAGGGTAATGAGTGTGAGGGTTCGTCACGGGACAGCCCGGACGACACACGTTCGGATCAGGCGATGCGCCTGAAACCCATCGGCCTGAATGGCCGGTGCTGATCATCCCACTCTCGGCGGTGGACCGGGTGGCGGCTGTGGCCATGCTGGAGTCCACGTTCGCGCTCCGTCCATTCTCTGCAAAGGTGTCGAAGCATTCACCCAGACGATGGGTGCAGCCTGCCAGTCGATGCAGGGCATTTTCGCCTTTTCGAGAGTGGCCTTGGGATCGGAGGTCGGAGCGGTTTGCTTCGACTTCACCAACTCGGGCAGCTCCCCTTCAGACAGTGCCGATTGAAATTCCGGGCTGTTCCAGGCGAGGCTCATCGCCTTGCTGATTCCGTGGGCTGGAGCCTCCCGAACGACCATTTTGCTCAGCACGGATACCTGAAAAAGCACCAAGGGCCCGGCAACCAACTGGAACAAGGCCAGCAGGTAGAGGGAGCGGAGCTTCAACGGAAATCCCATGCACCCGAAGATTGGAGGAAGACAGACTCCGGCGCAAGCGACGAGCACTCATGGCCCTATTCGGTCCAAGCTCGGGGTTGCCAAGGCCCGGGGGCTTGGCTACCCAGATGCCCCGCCCATGACCGACGCCCCGAACGAAGCCGCCCTCAAGCATCTCGACACCATCGCCCGCGAAACCGGGATCAACGCCCGCTCGGTCGCCTCGACCGCCAAGCTGCTCGCCGAAGGGGCCACCGTTCCGTTCATTTCCCGCTACCGCAAGGAGCAGACCGGCTCGCTCGATGAAGTGCAGATCGCGACGATCCGCGACCGGATGCTGCAGCTCGCGGAGCTCGATTCGCGCCGCACGGCGATCATGAAGTCGCTGGAGGAGCGCTCGCTGTTGACGCCGGAGCTGAAGAAAAAGGTCGAGGCCGCGACGACGATGTCGGCGCTGGAGGACGTGTTCGCGCCGTATCGGCCGAAGCGTCAGACGCGCGCCACGAAGGCTAAGGATCGTGGGCTCGAACCGCTGGCCGACTGGATTTTTGCCAATCAATCGTCCGACCCCGCCGACGAGGCCGCGAAGTTCATCGACGTGGAGAAGGAAGTGCCGACTGCTGACGACGCTCTCGCCGGTGCCCGCGACATCATCGCCGAACGCGTGGCCGATGACGCCGCGCTGCGGGGTCGCGCGCGGCAGCGTTACGAGGAGGAATCTACCGTCGTTTCCAAGGTCATGTATGGCAAGGAAGAGGACGGCGAGGCGGCGAAGTTCCGCGACTACTTTGAGTGGAGCGAGCCGCTCCAATCGATCCCGTCCCACCGCTTGCTGGCGATCCGTCGCGGCGAGAAGGAAGGCTTTTTGTTAATGCGCGTGGAGGTGGCGCTGGAGCGAATCACCGGCCTGGCGATGTCCGACTGGGTGAGCGGTTACGGAAAATCCGCCGACCAGGTGAAGCTGGCGGTCGAGGACGGCTGCAAGCGCCTGATGATGCCTTCGATGGAAACCGAGATGCGCCTGCTCGGGAAGAAGCGCGCCGACGAGACCGCGATCAAGGTCTTCGCCGACAATTTCCGCGAGCTGCTGCTGGCTTCACCGCTGGGTGAAAAGCGCCTGCTTGCGATCGATCCCGGCTTCCGCACCGGTTGCAAGACGGTCGTGCTCGATCGCTCCGGCAAGCTGCTTCACCACACGGTGCTGCATTGCACTGCAGGATCGGATCGACAGGCCTACGATGCCGCCGTTGAGGTTACCGGTATGATGAAGAAATACGACATCGAAGCGATCGCCATCGGCAATGGCACCGCCTCCCGCGAGACGGAGGCCTTCATCCGAAAAATCAAGATCACGGTCCCCATTGTGATGGTCAACGAAAGCGGTGCTTCCATCTACTCCGCTTCCGATGTCGCCCGTGAAGAGTTCCCTAACGAGGACGTCACCGTGCGCGGCGCGGTGAGCATCGGTCGACGCCTGATGGATCCGCTGGCGGAGTTGGTGAAGCTCGATGCCAAGGCGATCGGCGTGGGCCAGTATCAGCACGACGTCGATCAGCGCGCCCTCAAGGCAAGCCTCGATGACACCGTGGTTTCCTGTGTGAACGCGGTGGGCGTGGAGATCAACACCGCCTCGAAGCAGCTCCTTTCCTACGTTTCCGGCCTCAATGTCTCGCTGGCGGAAAACATCGTCGCCTGGAGAAATGAGAACGGCGCGTTCAGCTCGCGCGATCAGTTGAAGAAGGTCCCGCGCCTTGGCGACAAGGCCTTCGAGCAGGCTGCCGGTTTCCTCCGCGTCCGTGGCGGCGCGCACCCGCTCGATTCCTCCGCCGTCCATCCGGAGCGCTACGCCCTTGTGGAGAAAATGGCGGTCGACGTCGGCTGCAAGGTCGAGGACCTCCTCACCAACGAGGCTTCCCGCAAGAAGATCGATCTCCAAAAGTATGTGAGTCCGGACGTCGGCCTGCCGACGCTGAAGGACATCCTCGCCGAGCTTGCGAAGCCGGGTCGCGATCCTCGTAAGCAGTTTGAATTGTTCTCCTTCGAGGAAGGCGTGGAAAAGCCTTCCGACCTCAAGCCGGGCATGAAGCTGCCGGGCATCGTCACCAACGTCACCGCTTTCGGGGCCTTCGTCGATGTCGGGGTGCATCAGGATGGACTCGTCCACGTCTCGCAACTCGCGGACCATTTCATCCGCGATGCCAGTGAGGTCGTGAAGGTCGGCCAGAAGGTGAACGTCACCGTCATGGAAGTGGACCTGCCACGCAACCGCATCGCGCTTTCAATGAAGTCGAATCCCGATCTCGATGGCCGCCGCAGCGCACCGGGAGACCGCGACAACAACCGCAGTGAAGGCGGCCAGCGTCCGCCCCAACGCCAGTCCGGCCCACCGCAGCAGCAGGGCAACGACTGGTTCTCCCAGGCGATCCAGCAGGCGAAGAAGAAGTGAGGGAGCGGCAGAGGCTACTGCATCTGGAAAAAACCCGTTAACCTGCGGGCCGTTTCCGGCTATGAGTCGATATCCGTCGTGCCCGATTCTCCTGAAAACCTGCCCGCGATCGACGAGGAATTCGTAGCGGAGCTGACTGCGAACCAGCCTGCGCTGCATTCGTTCATCGTCTCGTTGATGCCGGGTGATTCGGCCTCCGATGAGGTTTTGCAGCGCACGAACCTCACGCTGTGGAGGAAGCGCGAAACCTATCAATCGGGCACGAATTTCCGGGCCTGGGCCTTCGAATGTGCGAAGTGGACGTTGCGGGCCTATCTGAAGGAGAAGCGGCGCAGCAGTTGGTTGATCGTCGATGACGAGCTGACCCGGGCGATCACTGAACGGATGGTTGAGCGCATCCCCGTCGAGGCTGACGCGCCACAGGCCGCGTTGCGGATGTGTTTGGAGCGGCTGCGCCCGATGGATCGCGAGCTGGTTCTAAGCCACTATGAAGAAGAGGAAACGCTCGCTGAGGTCTCGAAACGTTGCGGTCGGACGATTGGTACGTTGAAAGTCACCTTGTTCCGTTTGCGGGCCGCGCTGCGGCGCTGCATTTCCGATCGGCTCGCCACCGGAGCTGCCAATACCTGATGCCGTTCTCATCCATGAATCCAAGCGAACTAGAGCAAGCGATCCAGGATGCCTTCGACGGCGAACTGGACGATGCACGCGCTGCCTCCCTGCGCGAGGCACTGATGCAGTCTCCTGAGGCGATGGATGCGTATTGTGACCATGCCCTGCTGGAAACCGAGCTGCGCCGGCACGCCTCCGGAAGAAGCCGGATATCCAGCGACTCCGAGGCCGGGTTGCGCGCCTTGCCGAAGCGAAAGTCGCGGGTGATCGTTTGGGCACTTTCGGCAGTCGCGGTTCTGTTGCTGGCCGGTTTGATCAGTCGTCTGGTTTTCCATGCTCCGGATCAAGTATTCGCCAGGATTGAGGTCTCGCCCGACAGCATCTTGAAACACGACGACGGCTCGGTGTTTGGTGACGCAATCCTCAGGAAGGATCAGACACTCGTGATCGGACAGGGCGTGGTGAAGCTCGACTTCGGATCCGGCGTGCAGGCTGTGGTGGATGGACCGGCGACGCTGAAGCTGGTCGCTGCGGGAAAGCTAGAACTGCAATCCGGGCACTCATGGTTCAACGTTCCGGAAAATGCCCGAGGGTTCCAGGTGGTGACACCCGGGTTCGAGGTGACTGATCTCGGGACCGAGTTTGGAATCGACCTGCGGGAAGATCGTCCGGCACAGGTTCATGTTTTGAAGGGGCTGGTCGAAACCGTTTCGCTGACCGGTGATCGGCAGAAGATTTCCCTTCATGCCGGAGAGGCCGCCACGCTGACCGCCGATGGTAGGTGGCAGGAATTCCCTTCTGCCCCGGGCAAGTTCCGGAGCCAGTTGCCGAAGTCCGCACCGTTCTTGAAAATGGACTTCGATCATCTGGTCAGCGACAACCTGGCGATCACGGGCGACATTCTTGGCGTAAAGGACAGTGTCGCCCGTGTCATCCGTCCGGAACTGGTCAGGTTCGTCCCTGGAGTCGTCGGTAATGCCATCGAGTTCAATGGCGATGGCGCATCCATCGAAACCACTTGGGAGGGCATTTCCGGATCGGAACCCAGAACGGTGAGCCTGTGGTGCAAGATGCCCCGAAACACCTCGTTCACCACCGCTCCTCCACTCGCGTGGTGGGGGAATCCCACGACTGGATGGAACAAGAAATTCAAGGTCGCCCTGATCACCAACCCGAAAGCCGCCACGGTGCTCAGGGCATCGTTCGGCGACCTCTGGGTGGATGGCAATACCAACCTGGCCGATGACGCATGGCATCATCTCGCGGTGGTCTATCGTGGCAATCTGCCGGAGGGCGGCCCGGACCTCTCATTTTTCATCGATGGAAAGCCTGAGGGGATCTCACGCCCGCAGAGCGAGAAAAGCCCGATCGACACCGATACCCGCAGCGACAACGCGGGTTGTCTGGCGATTGGAAAATATGAGCTCCCCGCAGGCGGAAGAAATCCCTTCCTGCGCGCGACACTCGACGAGCTTCAGATCTTCGAGGGCGCGCTTGATGACGAGAAGATCCGCGATCTGGCGAGGCAACGCTGAATCGACTGGCCATCGAGCCGCGAGGATTCGGGGGGGCAGGATTTTTTCAGAAATCCGCTAACCTGAACGGTTCTGATGCCTATGAGCAGCCGATCCATCCCTTTGTCATGAAGTCTGCTCTCATCTCTCTTGTTCTCGCTGCCTCTGCCCACGCCGCCACCGTCGCCACCGTAAGTGTCTGGGCAGGAAGTGTTTCTCCTAATCCGGCCAACACCTTCACCAGACTCTCCACTGCCGGAGGATTTGGCAACCTGGGCACACGCATCGGGCTGGCCTCCACGGTCTCCGCAGCTCGGGAAATCGCTGGCACCTCCAACACCGCAGCCTGGACGATCCCGACAGCGGGGACGATCACCATCAGCTACTATCTGGACAATTCCGTGAATGCCCCCTTCCGGCCAGGCATCCAAGGACTTTACGATGCCAGTGTGGGTGTAGCGAGCACCGCCCTCGGCGTCAACGGCGCGCTTACGAGTTTCAACGCACTCGCGGGTGTGACTGCCACGACTTCTCCCAGCCCATATCCATCCTCGCTGGACACCGGTTTTAGTACCACCAACGTCGGAGCTCCTGCTGAGCTCTTCACCACCACCTACACCATCGCGCCAGGCAGTGCAGCGATTGGCAAGAGTGTCGCCATCGGATTCTACAGCTCCTGGAACGGCGCGGGCGGTTACCTTTTCGGCAAGGAGTCGGGAGCGAACCAAGTGACCATCGACTTCGTGGCGGTCCCTGAACCTTCTTCGGCGTTGATCGGGTCGCTTGGTCTTCTGGGCCTGCTACGTCGTCGTCGGTGAGCCAAAATTAGATACAATCATGAACCGCCATTTTCTGTTTCACGTTGCAGCAATTTCATGTGTCGCGTTTGGCCCGGTCGGGGCGGAGGTCCTCGTCGCCCACAACTTCGGGGGCGGCGGTGGAGTTCCTCTCAACGGCGTCGCTCCGGACACCAACATCATTCGTCCAGTAAACTGGAACGCTGGCGCCATCATCGCCGCCAATGGCCAAGTGAATGACGGAACCAACACCGACCAAGGAGGGGTTTTCGACCTCGGACTTTCGTGGAAATTCAAACCGCAGTCCACTTACAAGGTGACGCTGGGTTTCACAAAGCTGGACAATGCGATTGTTTTCGCAGGATTTCGCACCACGAATCCAAGTGGTGGGATTCAGGTCCAGACTGAGGGCACCAGTTTCTCACTACGCGTTCGGGAAATCACCGGCAGCGACAATGTCGGACTCTTCCAATGGCCGGGCAACGTTTTCACCAATGCGCCGGAATTGACCTACGCGGCGAATGCCAGCGGCAGCTTCAAGCTGGAGATTCAGACCAATAATCTAACTGATGCGGTGATTAACGTCGGAACCGCGCAAGTGACCACCGTAAATCTCTCCACGAACCAGTTTCGATACTTTTTCATCGGTTACGAAGATCCCACCACCACGCCGAGCGATGCGAAATTCACTTCCGTCGTTCTAGAGGGGCCTCTTCCGGATCCCTTGCCTGCGCTTTCAATCACCGCCGTGGACCGGCAGGCGGGACAAGTCACAATCACCTGGCCCACGATGAATGGTGGTCTGTACTGCCTCCAAGGATCTGCGAGCCTGACGAGCTGGAGCATTGTGAATGGGTCGGATACGAATCCATTCGTAGGCACCGGAAATCCAATCATCTTCGTCGATCCTCGCAATGAGGACCGCTATTTCTATCGACTGATCCGTCCGTGAGACTGTGTCACATCATGCGATTTAGCGCGCTGGTCTTGATGGGCGCACTCACCTCCGGGGCCTTGGCCGTGGAGTTGTTGATGGAAAATTTCACCGGGCCAGCAGGATCGCCACTGAACAGCAGGACGCCTGCGGTGAACCTCCTCTCACCTGGCATCACCTGGGTGGCCGATCCGATCATCACTGCCAATGGGCAAATCAACGATGGCACCAATACCGATCGTGGTGCCTATATGGATCTTGGGGCCGAGTTTTCGTTCAAGCCGAACCAGACCTACACGCTGTCCTTCACCTGGTCGAACTTGAGCAACGGGATTCTGTTCACGGGATTCAGCACCACCGCCCCGGCTGCAGGCAACCAGATGCAAACCCAGGGCACGAACTTCGCCGTTCGTGCCCGGCTGATCTCTGCAGGGACCGATACGATCGCCTCGTGGAAAAACCCGGGTGGCTCCGTCACCACCGGAACGACTGTTACCGCCTCCGCTGGTGGCGCAACGCTCACTCTCACCACCCGCAGCCTCAGCGATGCCTCCTTCACCGTGACCGGACTCAGCAGTCCGATCGCTGTCGATCTTAGTTCCGGGTATCGTTACCTCTGGCTCGCGTTTGAGGATCCCACAGCCGCCTCGCCCGCAAGCGACGCGAAGCTGGATTCGATTTCCTTCACGGGTCCAAATCCCATCGTTCCGCCAACGGTGACCGTTTCTCCTGAATCGGAAATCCTGCGCGGAAGTCAGACCGTCTCGCTGATCACGAGTTCTGCGAGCGCCGTGATTCACTATACCATCGACGGCGGCACTCCAGGTGCCTTATCGCCCGTCTACACGGGTCCACTTCAGTTGACGCAGTCCGCCAGTGTGCAAGCCATTGCCATCGAGCCCGGAAACCTTTCCGGGCCGATCGTCCGTCGCGATATTGTGGTCCTGCCCGCTGGCAGTCCCAACATTCTTGTCATTGTCGGGGATGACGTGGGCTATGGGGATCTCCAGTGCTACGGTGGGGTCAACACCGCCACGCCGAACCTCGACAGCCTGGCCTATGACGGGATTCGTTTCAGTCAATTCACCACTACCGGCCCAGGGGATGCCGCCAGCCAATTTGCTGCTCTAACGGGAAGAGTCGCCGCACGTGGTGGCTTGAGTGCTGAAGTTCTTCCCAGTCAGACGGGAATCCGTGCCGAGGAGTGGACGCTCGGCGAGATGCTGCGGAAGAAGGGCTATCGAACCGGGTTCATCGGCCAATGGAACCTCGGGAACAATGCGGGCAGCCACCCGAACGATCAGGGATTCGGACTCTTTCACGGCCTGCCTTATCAGTTGGGTTCGAATCCCCCCTTGGAGGAAAACCGGCAGGTTCTGAATGCTGTTCCGGATGCTTCCACCCTGCTCGACAACCTCACTGCCCGCGCCCGCTCATTCATTGCCGACGTCAGTCCGGAGCCCTTTGCCCTCGTCTTTCAAGCGCCAGCCTTGCCAGCCAATGGAAGTTCAGTGGGCGGTCCGCAAGCGAAGCGGGTCGAAGCGCTCGATGCCGCCGTTGGTGGACTCCTTGCGGAGCTCGACAGCCGCAACCTCCGCGACAACACGCTCGTTCTCTTTCTCTCCGATGGAGGTGCGCCCCGAACGCTCAATGGGGGTTCCAACAGCCTTCTGCGTGATGGTGCGGGTACGAATTGGGAAGGTGGCATCCGCAGCCCTCTGCTGCTCCGCTGGCCTGCCGCCGCGCCGGTCGGACAGTTCAATCAATCCATCCTCCGGTTGACCGATCTGCTCCCTACTCTAACAGCCATCACCGACGGCTATCAGCCCGGGGACAGGCCCTTGGACGGAGCCTCGCGAGCGGCTGCCTTGTTGGGTGTTCGGACCCGCCCCAGCGGCGATGAACTCGTTTTCACCTACCGTCACGACGGAAGCCGCTACCGGCCCGCCACGATCCGTCTCGGCAAGTGGAAGCATCATTTGTCCATCGTCAACAACGACCCGGAAAACTCCAAGCCTACGACTGGCACACAACTTTACGATCTCCGCGCTGATGCCTCGGAATACATCAACCGTGCCAGCGAGCAGCCATCTGTGCTTGCCGATCTCCAGGCGCTCGCCAGCCAACTGGAAGCCTCGCTGCCCGCACCCGGCTCCACCGACCTCCCTGCACCCAAGCCGCCGCTATCGGCCCCGGTGAAAACCAGCATGATCGGACATGGTTCGGCGGCGGTTGTCTCGTTCGTGTTCGATCGCCCGAGGGACTCCCTCAATGATCATTTCGGGATCGAGCACAGCGATGACCTGCACGTCTGGAATCGCCTGCCGCTTCTGGATTTCATCCTCTCCACGCTCGAAGGTCCGGGAGGCGCGGAACGGATCGATCTGGAAGTGCCATTCGATCATCCCGCGTTGGGTGGACCGCGCCGCTTCGTTCGTCTTGCCGCCAGCCGTCCAGCCTCGCCGTGACCCACCTTTCCATGTTCAGGAAATCCACCCTCCACCTGTTGGTATCCTTGCCCCTGGTTTGTCCGGCAGTCGCCTCCGCGCGTCCTGCCCTGGACAAGCCGAACATCATCATCGTTCTGCTGGATGACGCCGGATACGCCGACTTTTCCCACAGCGGGCACCCGACGATCGAGACGCCCGCCATTTCAAAACTGGCCGCCGAGGGCATGAACTTCACCCGCTACTACAGCGGCTCGCCGGCATGCTCCGCCTCTCGCTACTCGCTTCTAACAGGACGCAATCCGCGTCGCTCTGGTCTGGGCAACTGGGTGCTGGGCCCTGAAGCCGCGCGTTACATTCATCCGAACGAAGTCACCCTTGC
>JANOKL010000308.1:0-11520 GCA_031419215.1 Luteolibacter sp.
GGCACCGTCATCAAGCTTCCCGAGGATGGGTTTATTATTCTCGCAGTTCCATATTTGAGTGGATTCAGCGTGCCGGAGAAGCCTTATGGAGCAATCACTCGACCTCACACGATGCTCTCGATGCGCCAGAATCAAGGGGCATGGGATTCGAATTTGGTTTCGCGGACTGGGATCAAGATCCAATCCGATTGCACATTCGATGGAAGCAAGCTCAAGGAGGAGGTTGTGACGGTTGACTTCTCGAAGTTTAAGTCCACCGACTATGAACCATCGTTGGAAGTAATCGCGGAAGCCACGCTGGAATGTATCCGGCGCACCGCAACGGATGATCACCAGAATTGGCCGCGGCCTGTGCTCAAGATCATCGGCAAGCCTACAGATGAAGCGATGTGGAAGCTTTGGGTAGAGGCGTTCAACAAGCAGGATTTTTCCAAACCTTTCAAACGCCCTCAATCTATTCAAAAAGAGGCAGAACAAGCCGTGGCTCCTAACGGGCCATAAGCTTTACAGTTTCACTTCAACCACGCTTCAACCTCGCCCGTAGGAGCACTCAAACGTCCAAATTGATTTGAGTAGCGATTTCCATCACTTGTTGTTTTTATCCCTTTGCCTTGCCATCTCAGCCTGCGAGCGGCCAAAGGTGGTCGCGAGCGTTGTCCCCGAGCAGCGAGCGGATGCCGAGAACAACACCGTTGCCAGATTGGAGAAGATCGTGATCCCGGTGATCGAGTTCGAAGAGGTAACCGTTGAGGAAGCCATCGACTTCCTGCGGATGCGGTCCTTTGAGCTGGAGTTGGGTGAGCCGGAGCGGAAAGGGGTGTCATGGATCATCAAAAGCGCTGGAGACGTGCCTGGAACGGGGGTAGCCAAACCGCTGCCGAAGATCCGCTACCGCGCGAGGAACGTCGGGCTCCTGACGGCTTTGGAAGAAATCGCGCGCCTGGCCCATCTGGATGTCTATCTCACGACTGTAGGCATCGTGATTTGCCAGGCAGGCGATCCGCCCGTGCCGGTCGGGAAGATGGAGGGAGCGAAGATCCTGAAGACCCTCCATCAGGAAAGTCCCTGATCCCTGAGAGGGGCGTTCCGTGAAAGGATGGGTGCAGGGATCAAGGCAACCAATCCGGTTGGGCGTCCAGAGAGATCGAGCGAACCCGAGGGCTGAGCGAGGTGGATTCCCCACCATAGCCGACCATCCAGCCTTCACTGGCACCGATGTCATCGAGGATGGCTTCGAGCTTCTTGGCGTCGTTCGGATTCGTGGCACTGTTTGCCTTGATCTCGATGGCGATGCGTCGGTTTCCACGATCCAGAACAAGATCGGCTTCCTGGCCGGTGGCGGTCCGCCAGAAAGAAAACTGGGTGAAGGGGTGGGCGAGCCTTTCGCGGCGGATGATGTCCTCAATGACAAAGCCTTCCCAGCTTGCCCCTCGCTGAGGATGGCTGTCGAGGTCTTCAGCGTTGGAGATGTGTAGCAAGTGGTGGAGCAGCCCGGTGTCCCGAATGTAAACCCGCGGAGATTTGACCAGACGCTTGCGGATGTTCTGGAAATAGGGAGGCAAGCGACGGACCAGGAAAACTCCTTCCAGCAGATCAAGCCCGTGCTGGACGGTGTGATAGCTGACTCCCAATGAATTTCCGATGGAGGACAAATTCAGAAGTCCTCCTTGCTGGGCCGCAAGCATCGTCAGCAGTCGTCGAAGGAAGAGCGCATCCGGTCGGAATCCGTAAGCGGCGAGATCGCGTTGGAGGACGGTATTGAGATAAGGTTCCCACCACGAACGGAAGTCGCCTCGCAAGGCCTCCGGAAAACCACCGGCGAGCCAGTGGGTGGCCATTGGCAGACCCGTCTCCGCCGGAGTGAGGGGATCGAGCTCAAGCAGGCCGATTCGACCGGCGAGCGATTCGGAAACCGAATGGATCAAGGCGGGTTGCGCGGACCCCAGGATGCAGAAGTGGCATTGGCGGTCGCCGCGGCGGGCGTCGATCACCCCTCGAAGGGCAGGAAATAGGGAGGGCACCGTTTGGGCCTCATCCAGGATCGTCATGTCTCCGAGCTGGTTCAGCTCGTGGGTTGGATCTTCAGAATAGCGGAGGCGAACCAGCGGGGATTCAATGTCCTTGTAGGCGGCGTCTGGAAATGAGGCCCGTGCCAAGGTGGTTTTCCCCACTTGCCGGGCTCCGACCACGACCACCGCCGGAAACTGCTGTGACAGCTCCCTCAATCGCTGACCCGCTAAGCGCTTCCAATCCATGTGTGAAAATTAGAGTTCTTACTTCTAATTTGCAAGATATAAACCTTGGCGGCTTTCGGCCGGGCATGGACTTTCGTGCAGATTCCTTGTTGGACGTGATTCAAGGCTACCAATCAGATTTCAAGCCGTGATCTCTGAAAAACACCATGGCGCGGTCCTTGCTGAGGAGGGTGTGTTTGCTGGAGATGGCCTGCCAGACGAGTAGCCTGTCGAAGGGATCGCGATGATCCGGGGCGTAGGGAAGCTGATGAAAGGTGGAGAATATTTCCGAGGCCAGGGGTTCTTCGGTCAGGCCGAGCTGCCTTGCGGCGGCTGGGATCTCCGAAGGGTCAGTGCCCGGAAGTTCCAACTTCCCGAGCCCGAATTTCAGGCTGATCTCCCAGTAGCTGATCGGGCTGACGATGACTTCGTTCAGCGGATCGTTGAGAACGGCACGCGCTTTCCGTCCGAGTCTGGCGGGTTCAAACAAGGCCCAGAGCAGGGCGTGGGTGTCGAGCATCCAGGCCATGGTTCACCGTGAGGCGAGGAAATCGTCCTCGGTGATGCTCCAGTTTTTAAAAACCGGCTTGCCGCGCCCGGCCAGGAGTCCGAGCGGTCGCGGGCTTGCCTTGCTCTCCGTAAAGGGGGTGAGGATCGCAACATTTTCGCGGCTCCGGCCTTTCTGGACGATGATGCTGGCACCTTGGGCCACCTCACCGAGCAGAACCGGAAGGTTGCGTTTGAACTCGGCAATCGTCACGGACTTCATTCCGCTACGGTAATCAAAGTGGACAAGTTGTCAACTTTCCGTCGATTTCACGAAGAGCAGTCGCAGGCTGTTCAGCACGACGATCACCGTCGATCCCTCATGGCCGAGGACGCCGAGGGGCAGGGGGATCCAGGAGCCGAGGGCGGAGAGGGCGAGGATGAGGACCATGCCGAGGGAGATGGCGACATTTTGACGGATGATGGCGCGGCATTTCCGGCTGAGATCGAGGGCTTCGACGACGCGTTCCAGCTTGTCCTTGGTGAGGATGACATCGGCCTGCTCCAGCACGGCATCCGAACCACGCAGACCCATGCCGATGGAAACGTCCGCTGCGGCGAGGGAGGGAGCGTCGTTCACGCCATCGCCGACCATGCCGACGAGTTCGCCTTTTTTCCGCCACTCGAGGATGGCGGCGACCTTGTCTTCGGGGGTGAGACCGGCGCGGGCTTCGTCGAGGTTGAGTTCCTTGGCGACGAGTTCGGCCGCTTGCGGGCGGTCGCCGGTGAGCATGGTGACCTTGATGCCGTCGTCGTGGAGGCGCTGGATGAGGCCCTTCGATTCAGGACGCAGGCCATCGCGCAGCAGGATGCGGCCGAATATTTCACCGCCACCGACGAGAACTTCGGTGAGGCCGGGTTCGGGGTCGGGGAGGGCGTGAATCCAGGAGTTTTCCGGAAACAATCCGCGTCTACCCTGGGAAGCTGTTAGACCAGAAACTTCGCCGCGCAGGCCCTGGCCGGCGATGGACTCGACCTTTTCGGCGGCGACTGCATCACTGCCGTGCTTCTTCTGCCAACTCTGCGCGATGGCGCGGGAAAGCGGGTGGGTGGAGCGTCGGGAAAGCCCGGCGGCGAGGCGCAGGACCTCGTCTTCCTGGCCGGGTTTGGAGGATTCGATCAAGACGAGTTCGAGTTCGCCCTTGGTGAGGGTGCCGGTCTTGTCGACGGCTAGGCGGGTGATGGTGGCGAGGGTTTCCAGGGCCACACCGCCGCGGAAGAGGATGCCGCGGCGGGCTCCGGAGGCGATGCCGGTGAGGATGGCGCTGGGAATGGAAATCACCAAGGCGCAGGGCGAGCAGACGACGAGCAGGGTCATCGCACGATACACGGCGGACTTTTCACCCTCCGGAGCGGAATAGGCGGGGATGCCAAAGCCGAAGTGCCAGATCAGGAACATCAGGATCGAAAGGCTGAGAATGCCGATCGTGTAGCCGGTGCCGAAGCGGTCGGTGAAGCGCTGCGAGGGGGCCTTGCTGGCTTGGGCGTTCTGGATGAGGTTGATGATCTTCGCGTGCGCGCTTTCGCCGGGTGGGCGGACGATTTCGGCATCGAGCGAGCCCCAGGTGTTGAGCGTGCCGCCGAAGACGGTGTCGCCGGGATGCTTGTCCACCGCTTCGGACTCGCCGGTGAGCGAGGCTTCGTCGGCGGCGGATTCACCGGCCACGACGCGACCGTCGGCGGGAAACTGGCTGCCGGGAAGGATGCGGACGATGTTGCCGATCTCGAGATCATCGACCTTGATCTCGGACTCCTTGCCATCGGGGCCAACGAGAGTGGCGATCTTCGGCGCGTCGCGGAACAGGCTTTTGATTTCCCGCTCGGTGCGGGCCATGACCATGCCTTCGAGGGCGTTGCTCAGTGAGAAGAGGAACAGCAGGGCTGCGCCTTCCCACCAGGCCCCGATGGCGGCGGCTCCGATGGCCACGGCGAGCATCAGGAAATGGATGTCGAGCCGCATCCGCTTCAGGCGGTCGAAGGTATCGAGCGCCGCATCCCAGCCACCTAACAGATAGGCTGCGGCGTAGGCGGCGTGGGCGAGGTTGTTCAGCCCGGTGTTTCGATGCAGGAAAATGGCGGCGAGGGTGAAGGCGCCGCAGCCGACGGCCGAGCCTAACAAGAGTTTCCACGACGGTTCCGAGCTGTGTGACTCGTGATCATCGTGTCGGGCGTGGTCGTGCATGACTCGACCCTTCGGCCAAGCGAAAGGCCAGCGCAAGCAGAACCCTGTAAATCCTCACATCGCAATCGCGACGCGTTTGCAACAAGGCCGCAAAGCCACGCGGCGCTTAGATTTCGTGCTCGTCGCCCGGTTGTGGTACGATGACTTCCGTAGATGGAAGTTTGGCCGCGAGCTGCTCCTTGAACCATTCGACCGCCGGTTCGTCGCCGTGGACGAGGAAGGTCTTTTTCGGGTTCACCTTGAGGATGTAGTTGAGCAGTGATTCGCGGGTGGCGTGGCCGGAGAAATCGAAGATGCGCATGTCGCAGTTCAGCGGCACGGCTCCGAAGGCGGGATCGACGACGACCTTTTCACCAGGAGCGGTGGCGCGGATGCGGCCGCCGGGGGACTTGGGATCGGCATAGCCGACGAAGAACAGGCCGTTGCGCTTGTTCTCAAGAAAGCCGGTGCGGGCGAAGGTGTTGGAGACGGTCTTCTCCGTCATCATGCCGCTGGAAAGGGCGTAGATGGCTCCGGCGACGAGGGGGATCGGGGCGCGCTTGCGGGCGTCGCGGTTGCCGCTTTCCAGGTCCATGTCGGAAAGGATGCGGAAGCCGGGAAGTTTCCGCCGTGAGGTGTCGGAATGGCGGTCGTAAACCATCGTCATCTTCGTGCTGAGGCCGCCGATGTAGATCGGGGCGGTGCGCGGGATGAGCTTTTCCTTCCGGAAGCGCTGGAGCATCGCGAGGACTTCCTGGGTCTTGCCCATGGCAAAAACGGGGATCAGGACGGACCCACCGCGCTCGATGACCTTGCGGATGGCGTCGGCGAGTTCGTTCTCCTCACCGGAGCGGGAGTAGTTCGGATCGCGCTGGTGGTTGCCGCGGGTGGTCTCGATGACGAGGGCGTCGACCGTGGTTTCCGGGAGCAGGGCACCTTTCTGGATGGTGGCGTCCTCGAAGTTGACGTCGCCGGTGTAGAGCAGGGTCTTTCCGGCGGCCTGGATGGTCACGCCGACCGAGCCGAGGATGTGTCCGGCATCGTGGAAGGTGGCGCGCATTTTCCCGCCGGGATCGAGGTTGAAGGGGCGCTCGATGCCCTTGAGTTCGAAGGTTTCGACCATGCGGTCGATGTCCTTGTGCTCGAAGAGGGGATATTCGGTGAGGCCGAGTTCAATGCGCTTCGACTGCATGACGTTCACCGAGTTGTGAAGCATCGCCGTGGTCAGGTCGCAGGTCTCCGGAGTCAGGAAAACGTGGGCCTGCGACTGGTTTTCCATCAGCACCGGCAGGGTCCCGACGTGGTCGAGGTGCGAGTGGGTGATGATGACGGAGTCGATCGTGCCCGGTTTGAGCAGATTGAAGCGCGGCACGGCCTCCATGCCTTCGTTCTCGGGGTGCATGCCGGAGTCGAGCACGACTCGGGCATCACCCGCTTCCACGAGATAGGAATTCGCGCCGATTCCGACGTGGCGACAGAGGCTTTTGAAAATCATACGGTCCTGCAAAGTCCGCGCACCATGGGGACAGGAGGGGGATGTGTCAACTGAGCCAATCTTAGGCGTATTTCCGGATCGCCTCGAGGGCATCCGCCGCCTGTCGATCGGTGGACGCCTCCAGGTCCCGCCAGACGAGGAGGCCGTCTTTGAAAAGGAAGGCTTGGCGGCGGGTGAAACCGAAGGAATGGGGGACACCGAAAGCGTCGGCGAGCTTGCCTTCGGTATCGGCCAGAAGGGGGAAAGGGAGTTGATATTTCTCGCGGAATTTCCGCAGGGAGATCAGGTGGTCGAGGCTGGCTCCGAAGACCTTCACGCCCTGATCGACAAGGGATTCGTAGGCATCGCGGAGGCTGCAGGCCTGCTTGGTGCAGCCGGGAGTGTCGGCGCGTGGGTAGAAATAAAGGAAGGTCCAGCCCTTCACGGGAAGCGTCACGAGCGCGCCGGTGTGATCGGGGATCGGAAGCTCCGGGATGGCCGAACCGAGTGCCAAGGCCTCCTTTTTCGGAAACAGCCAGCCGCCGAGGCGGTTGAGGAGGCTGGGGGCGGAGGAGTCTGACATGCTTGGACTGCTGGACGGGTTTGGAATAATTTCAAGTCCGCATCCCGTCCGAACCGATTCATTTCAGTGGCAACTCCACTGATGCCGGCCCTTGGATTCCGGCCTCCGCATTCGCGGCTGCGATGCCGAGGCCAAGGTAGCGTGTGGTGGTTTTGGTGAGCTTCAAGGGTGTATCGTAGTGACCGTAAACGACGCTGACGACGAAGTTCTCCAAGGCGGCAGCGGGCAGGGTCATCACTGGATCTTCCATGGGCATGATGCCACCCAAGGACCGAGTGTGAAATGGAATGGTCATCGTTCCTCCCTCCACGGGGCCGGTCAAGGTCGCGGAAATGATGGTCGGAGGAGGCGGGCCTGCGCGTGAGATCTCGATTCCCGGTTTTGGTAGTACGAAGCGGAATTCGAATGAGGCATCCTTCTTTCGGGCGAAGACCTGGACATCATTGTCTGAAGCGAAAACGAGACCTGCGGATTCAAGATTGAGGCGGAATCCCGCGAAATTGTCCGTCGCAGAAGGGCCGCAGTATTTCACAGGACCGGAATCCAGATCGAGCCAGGCCCCCTTCAAATTCTCTTTCGGGATCGTGAATTCGAGCTGCTTGCGCCCGGAAGCATCGGCGGTCGGAAGGGGGACTTCCTTGGCGGGTTTTCCGGCAAGCTGAAGGGTCGCCTTCTCCAGTACCTTCTCGGCAGCCGGCGTGACAACCACGGTGAACAGCCATTGGCCATCCAGATCCTTCCGTGAAACCTCGTAGCCGTAGCGGGAAGGCGGATGCGCGGTCGCGTCATCCAGCCACTGCCTGACAGGACGCCCCTGAAGGCAGATGCCGAGGATGGCGAAGCAAAGAATGACGATAGCGATGGTTCGGATTCTCATGGGCGCAAGAGAATGACACTGCCGACGCGTCAATCTTAGGAAAAAGTCGGCATCGACCTCGACAGCCCGGGAAAGGCCTTGGCGCAACGTTCCCGGCGGTCGGATTCGGAAATTTTCCGTTGGACATCGGCGGCGGCGACGGGTATCGACCGCTCCCCGCGACGGGGTTTCCCGTTTCAGGAAAACATGGCAGAGTAGCTCAGTGGTAGAGCAGAGGACTCATAAGCCTTTGGTCGGCGGTTCAAATCCGCCCTCTGCTACCATGTTTTTCCCAGCGAGCCCGAGGGTAGTATGGCTGTTAGGGATTCTGTGGCCGATGGCTTTTTGTCTTTAATCGTAGAGTTCGTGATTCTAGGGTCCGCTGAAAGGGGTAGGAGATTTCTTGAGTGGGGTTGGATTTTGCCGCCGCCTCGATCAGAAAATCAGGTGCTCTCTCTCCAGCCATTCGTTGCCCAGAAATGTGAATTACGAGATCCTGTTACGTTCCGCTCTTTCCAGCCCACTTCTCACGATCGGGGTGATCGGTGGCGTCCTGATGCTGGGATACATGGCCACCCAGTGGTGGACGGTGGCGGCGAGGCTCCGGTTCGAGGCGAAGCGGAACCGGCTTGAGCTGGAGGCGCTACAGAAGAAAATCGAGATCTTAAACCAGAAGGCGCAGGCCGCCCCAGAAGCGGCGTGGAATGGATACCGCAAGTTCACCGTTTCCAGGAAAGTGGAGGAGTGTGAGGACACCTACTCGTTCTACCTGACTCCGCACAATGGAAGTCCGCTGCCGCCGTTCAAGCCCGGGCAGTATCTGACGTTCGAACTGCATCCGCCGAATGCGGCCAAGCCACTGGTGCGCTGCTATTCGCTCTCGGACGGTTCACTGAGCGACGACCATTACCGCGTTACCATCAAGCGCGCCCTGCCTCCGGCGAGCGATCCGGCCATCCCACCGGGCATCGCTTCCAGCTACTTCAGCGACGATGTGAAGGAGGGCGACATTCTCAACGTGAAGGCCCCCAGCGGCCGGTTTTTCCTGGATGTGGAAGTCGATCGTCCGGTGGTCCTCATTTCCGGCGGGATCGGAATCACTCCGATGTTGGCGATGGCCCGCTACCTCACCCACATCAAGGACAACCGGGAAATCCACTTCTTCTTTGGCTGCCGGAACAGCCAGGACCATATGTTTCGCGACGAGGTCATCGAGCTGCAAAGGACCAATCCAAACGTTCGGCTGCACATTTGCTACAGCCGCCCGCTGGAGAAGGATGTGCGGGGCGATGCGTATCATCACGAGGGCCGTGTCACGAATGACCTGATGAAGGAGATCCTGCCTTCCAGCAATTTCGAGTACTACCTCTGCGGCCCGGGTCCGTTTATGGAGACCCTCGTCAACGGCCTGTATGACTGGGGTGTGCCGAAGAAGGACGTGAAGTTCGAGGCCTTTGGTCCGGCCACCGTCAAGAGCGCGCCGAAGGAAGCTGTCGCGAAATCCGAGACTGCCGATCAAGCGGTGATCCCGATCGAGTTCGCCCGCTCCGGAAAAATCTTACCGTGGGATTCCTCGATGGAGAACCTTCTGGAGTTCGCCGAGAAAAACGGGATCACCACCATGGAAGGGGGATGCCGCGCAGGCAGTTGCGGATCGTGCCTGGTGGCGATCAAGCAGGGCAGTGTGGAATACATTCTCGAACCCGGCTCTCCTCCGGAAGAAGGCACCTGCCTGAGCTGCATCTGTCGACCTAGTGGCAAAATGGTGATTGATGCCTAAAGCGCTGACCATGGCAAAACCCGACACTTCTCCGGCAAGCATTTCCCGCCAGGCATCACGCCCGAAGCGTTGGGATGATCCGCTGGATCCCGCAATGAGCGAGGCCACGCTGGAGAGGCTGATGGCCACGGAGCCTTTCGCCAGCATGGACGAGAAAGCCTTTCCCGCCGGCACTCCGCTGCGTGGAATCCTGCGGGCGGACACGGCGGTGCGCGAGTATGCCGCAGGGGAAATCATCCTCCGTAAGGACGACTATGGAACCTCGGCCTTCCTGGTCCTGGAAGGTGAGGTCGAGGTGGTTCTGAAACCCGAAATCGATCCTGAGCTTCTGGGGCGCTCCACGCGTGTCAAAAAGAGCTTCATGGCCCGCTTCGCCCAGTTGTGGAACAATAACCCGGAGCCTGAGGGGTGGAGGAAGCGATCGCCGCGAGCAAGTGACAATCTCAAGGGCTCGATCAACAAGCAGCGAAGCTCGGTTTATCTCCAGGATTATCCCCAGATCATTTCAGGATCACAGACCGCCGTGCTGAAACAGGGCCAGATGTTCGGGGAGATTTCAGCACTCAGCCGCATGCCGAGGACCGCCACCGTGGTGGCTTCCACGCAGCGGGCAAGCCTGCTGGAATTCAGTTGGGAGGGGCTGCGCGACCTCATGCGTTTCGATCCCGCGTTGAAGAAGCAGATCGATACGATCTACCGCGCAAACTCCCTGAAGAATTTCCTGCGGAACCACCCGCTTTTCAGTCATCTCGACGAGCCGGGCTATGCGCACTTGTGCCAGGACGCGCAGCTTGAAAACTTTGGCGAATACAACTGGTCCGGCTCCTATCTCCGCCTGGCCAAGGAAGGCGAGCAGGCGATCTCCGCGAACGAGCCGGTCATCGTAAGGGAAGGCGAATACAGCAACGGCATTTACATGATCAGTGCCGGGTTCTGCCGTGTCAGCCAGAAGTATGGCAATGGCGAGCGCACCTTGAACTACATCGGCGCGGGCAGTGTCTTCGGCTATGAGGAAATCGCGAACCACTGGAGGAATCCCCGGCAGGGTTTGCAGTCCCGCTATTCACTCCGGTCACTCGGATACGCGTATCTCATTTTTATTCCAACACCGTCGCTGGAAAAATATGCGAATCGTGTGTGGTCGGAAAGCGTCTCTCCACTTGATCACGAGCCGGAACCGATCGCGAAGGCGGACACAGGTCCGGCAGAAACCGACAGCGCGCCTTCCGCCAGCGTGATGGAGTTCATGGCGGAGCACCGCTTTTTCAACGGCACCAAGTCGATGGTCATCGACATGGATCGCTGCACCCGCTGCGACGACTGTGTCCGCGCCTGCGCCACCGCTCACGATGGCAATCCGCGTTTCCTGCGGCATGGGCCGATGATCGACAACCTGATGATCGCGAATGCCTGCATGCACTGCATCGATCCGGTGTGCATGATCGGCTGCCCGACAGGCGCCATCCACCGGACCAGCTTTGGCGGCGAGGTCGTGATCAATCCGTCCACCTGCATCGGCTGCGGGACCTGTGCGGTGAACTGTCCTTATGATTCGATCCGAATGGTCGAAATCCGATCCAGCAAGGGTGAATTCCTGGTCGATGAGGAGTTCCAGCCCATCTTGAAAGCGACCAAGTGCGACCTCTGCGTCGAGCAAACCAGCGGTCCCGCCTGCCAGAACGCCTGCCCGCACGATGCACTCAGCCGTACGGACCTCACCCAAGTAACCTCCCTCACGAAGTGGCTAAAAAGGAAGTAGAGCTCAGCCGCAGGAGGATCGGCAGCGTCTTGGTGACCACCCTGGCGGTCGTCGGCTTGTTGGTGGCGTACATCAAGTTTGCACCTCTGTATCCGCGACAGGCCTACCTGACGGGCTGGGTGCTGTT
>JANOKL010000309.1:0-6647 GCA_031419215.1 Luteolibacter sp.
TGTCGTCGAAGAGGAAACGCCGCAGGTAAGCGCGGGCACCGAGGGTCTGGTTTCCGAACTGAAGCTTTTCGTTGCCGTCGGAAATTTCGTCTAACAGCGAGCCGGTGCCATCAAGTGCCATGCGGGTCTGGTCGATGTAGTTCACGCGGACGCGCTTGCCGATTTCGGCCTTGCCTTCGGTGGCAGGGATGTGGCCGAGACAGAGCTTGATGAGGGTGGTCTTGCCGACGCCGTTGCGCCCGACGATGCCGGTGCACTGGCCAGCGCGGAGGGAAAGCGTAAGCTTGCGGAACAGCCAGCGTGGGTCGGTTTCGGTGCCGATGTTGACGGAGGCGTCTTCGAGTTCGACGACGGTGTTTCCGAGCTCCGGCGGCGGCGGGATGAGCAGGTCCATTTCCCGCTCCTCGGGCGGCGCTTCCATGCCTTCAATCTCGTAGAACTTGTCGAGACGGGTGCGCTGCTTGGTGCCGCGGGCCTTGACGCCGGCGCGGACCCATTCGAGTTCCTCACGGAGAAAACGCTGGCGACGTCGCTCGGTCTGCTCGGCGATCTGGTTGCGAACGGCCTTCGATTCCAGATAGGCGGTGTAGTTTCCCGGGTGGGAAAAGGCGCGACCGCTGTCGACCTCGATGATGCGCGAGGCGATGACATCGAGGAAATAGCGATCGTGCGTCACGAAAATCGCCGCTCCGGAAAAGCCACGCAGGAAGTCCTCAAGCCAGCGGATCGAGTCGGCGTCAAGGTGGTTGGTCGGCTCGTCTAACAGAAGGAGATCGGGCTGGGAAACAAGCGCACGGCACAGGGCGACGCGGCGCTTTTCCCCACCGGAAAGCTTTTCCGTCGCGGCATCGAGCGGTGGCGTGCCGAGGGCGGTGGAGATCGACTTGATGCGCGACTCCAGGTTCCAGCCGTCGGCGTGGTCGATGAGGTGGAGCAGGTCGGAAAGCTCGGCATCGGAGCCCTCGCCGTGCTCGTAGCGACGGATCGCTTCCACGAGATCGGCGGCCCCGGCGGCGATGTTGTCGAAGACGCTGAGCGAGAGATCGAGTTCGAACTCCTGCGGCAAGTAGCCCACGCGGAGGCTGCGGCGCAGGGAGATTTCCCCGGAGTCGGCGGCTTGCTGGCCGGTGAGGATTTTCAGCAGGGAGGTCTTTCCGCAGCCGTTGCGACCCACGAGGCCGACTTTTTCTCCGGCGGACACGGCGAGGGTCACGCCGTCGAGCAGCGTTTGATAGCCGTAGGAAAGGCGGAGTTCGTTGGCGGAAAGGAGGGCGGACATGCGAGGGCGCGGATATGGAGGAGGAACGGGGAAAGGTCGATGGCGGATCGCGGAAAGTATGGGGCGAAGGCCACTTTCGAAATTTTCTGGGTTGACGAGTCAGGAGTTCGGGGTTTTTCTCACGCATCAATTGAGACAGCGTCTCAATATCAATAGATCCAATTTATGACCACCATCTCCACCCGAGCCGCCCTGATGTTGCTGAGTTTGAATGCATCGCCCCTGCTTGTTGGGCAGGATGCCGTCACCACACTGGACGAATTGGTGGTGTCTGCGGAGTCGGAGGCAGACGAGAAAGTGCAGGACTTGTGGCTTCCGGAAGTCGCAGGAGCTTCGATTTTCTCGGGGAAAAAGACCACCGTGCTGGACCTCGACCGTCTGCCGCGGATCGTCGGGAACAACTACCGGCAGGCCCTCTCCCAAACCCCGGGCCTGCTGCTGGCCGAGGAATCCACGCCGCTGGTCAGCATCGGTTATCGTGGGCTGAATCCGCACCGGGCGCAGTTCACGCAGATGCTGCGCGATGGCATTCCGATCCACGCGGATCAATTCGGCTATCCGGAGGCCTACTACACGCCGCCTCTCGATACCGTGGACCGCATTGAATTTCTCCACGGTGGGGCTTCGCTGCAATACGGCCCACAGCCGGGTGGTGCGCTGAATTTTATCACCCACCGTCCCCGCACCGACAAGGAGTTCTCCCTGCGCACGCAGCATGTCGTTGGCAGTGATGACCTCTATTCGACCTTCACATCGGCGGACGGCACGGTCGGACAACTCGGCTACTACGCTTACTTCAATCATCGCCAAGCCGAGGGTTTCCGCAGTTCCAACAGTGCTTACGATCTAAACAACGGAGCGATCAAGCTGCTCTACACCCTCGCCAACGGAGGCCGACTGATCTTCAACGCGGACACCTATGAGGAAACCCACGGCGAGCCCGGTGGGCTGAGTGTGGCGAACTTCGCGGCAGGCAGTCTCGCGGCCTCCCGTCTTTATGACGAGATGACCATTTCCCGCGACTCGGTTTCACTGACCTACGAAATGGAGCCGGACGCGGACTCCTTCTTCGTCGCGAATGTCTGGTGGTCCGAGTATGAGCGCTTCAGCAAGCGCCAGCGCGGTGGTGGCTTCGGCACCCTGCCGACTGGAGGAAATGCCGGCACGAACAGCATCGAGTCGCAGGTCTTCCGCACTCTCGGGGCCGATGCCCGTTATCGGCGCAACTGGGGCTTCGGCGGCGAAACTCCGCACACCTTTGCCACCGGCGTGCAGGTCTATCATTCGAACTCCCCGCGTCGTGACTACCGCGGCCTGACACCTGCGGCCGACATCGGTGTGCTGACGAATGCCTCCGAGCGCGAGGTCCTCTACGCCCCGCTGTTCATGGAAAACCGCTTCCGCTTCGGGAAATTTTCCATCACCCCCGGCCTCCGCGTCGAGAACGCCTGGCAGGACATCCGCGAAACGGTGAACCGCAGTGTCAACAACGCCGGAGCGGTCACCGCGATCAATCCACGTGAGTCGATCGACGACCACAGCACCGTGGTCCTTGGCGGCCTCGGGGCCGAGTTTGAGCTGCCAGCCTCCTCGTCGATCTACGGAAACATTTCCCAGAGCTATCGTCCGCAGATTTACAGCGAGTCCGTGCCGACTGGTCCGACGACCTTCGTCAACGGAGATTTGGAAGAGGGGAAATCCATCGAATATGAGATCGGCGTGCGCGGTCGCCCCACCGAGTGGGCCACCTTTGATGCCAGCGTTTTCCTGCTTCAGTTCGAGGACCAGATCGGCAGCGTCGCCGTGCCCGGCGGCACCTCGCTTCAGAATGTGGGCGATGCCGAGCACAAGGGCATCGACCTTTCCCTCACGCTTGATCTCCTCGCGATCGCTCGTGGGAAAAAGGCCACTGATTCGCTCGACTGGTTCCTCAACACCACCCTGTTGGACGCCGAGTTCACCCGTGGACCGCAGCTTGGAAAGACGCCGCAGTATGCGCCGGACTTCATCGTCCGCAGCGGCTTCACCTACACCCACGGCGACAAGGGCAAGGTCTCGCTCACCGGCACGCTGGTGGACGATCACTTCGCCGACGATGGCAATACCGCCGCCTTCGCCGTGCCCGGTTATTTCACCTGCGACCTCACCGCCGAATACAAGATTCATCAAAACGTCCGCCTGCTCGCCGGGATCAACAACCTCTTCGACGAAAGCTACTACTCCAGAGTCCGTGGCGATGGGATCGACCCCGCCAACGGCCGCAATTACTACGTCGGCGCGTCGTTCGAATTCTGATGTCGGCTTGCCTGCGCGTGGTCGGTTGGAAACACTCGCCCCATGCTCAAGGTTTACCTCTACATGAACTGCTCGACCTGCCGCGACGCGAAAAAGTGGCTGCTGGGGAGGGGGATCGCGTTTCAGGAACTGCCGATCCGCGAAACCCCACCGAGCCCGGCGGAACTGAAGGCGATGGTCGCGGTCCAGGCCGGGAAATTGTCAGCCGTCTTCAACACCGCCAGCGGCGACTACCGCGAGCTCGGCCTGAAGGACCGGCTGCCGACGATGACCGACGAAGAAGCCTTCGCGCTCCAGCAAACGAACGGCAACCTGGTGAAGCGGCCGTTTGTTATCGGGGAGGGGATCGGGCTGGTCGGCTTCAAGGCGGCAGAGTGGGAGAAGGCGTTTGCGTGAAAGGTGAGGCTGTGAGCTAGCTGATGCGTCACCAGGCCAGCCGCCAATCTTCCGCTGAGATGCGGAGACGGGTTTCGTGCTTTTCAGTCGGATTTGGGGAAAGCAAGTTCCTCTAAGGATGCAGCGTAGGAAGGGGGTGAGGTTTATTCCATGGTTGGTGATCAGTTCCGGGCTCGCGATGGCTGCGGAACATCCGCGGCTTCTGTTTCCCGCTTCGATGGAAGGGGAGGTTAAACAGCGCATCGCAGGGGACCCGCTCGCCGCCGGGCTTCAGCAGGCTGTTCTGAAGCGTGCGGAGAAGGTGCTCAAGGAGCGGCCATGCGAGTATCTCATTCCGGATGGCAAGCGCTTGCTGGAACAGTCGCGCCTGGCGCTGCTTCACGTCATGTATTGCGCCTGGGCCTGGCGCACCACCGGTGAGACGCGCTTTCGTGACCGGGTGATTCTTGAACTCGATGCCGCTTGCGCCTTGAAGGACTGGAATCCATCCCACTTTCTCGATACGGCGGAAATGTCCACTGCGGTGGCGATCGGTTACGACTGGCTTTATCCTGCGTTGGATGCGACCCAGCGAAAGCGCTACGAGGATGCCTTGCTTGAGAAGGGCTTGCGGGTGGTGGGGCCGGTCCATGCCAAGGCCAAATGGTGGCTGACCCCGGGGAACAACTGGTCCCAGGTTTGCGGAACGGGCATGGCCCTGGCCGCCGAGGCGGTTCGCGAGCGAGATCCGGCGTTTTGCGAGGAGCTGATCGAGAAGGGAAGAGCCTTGATCGAGGGATGCAGGTCCTTTTATCTGCCGGACGGGGCCTACCCGGAGGGGCCGGGTTATTGGCACTACGGAACCAACTATCATGTCCTGCTCCTGGCCGCGCGTGGGACGCTCGGGCAGAAGATCGAGGTGCCCACGGTGCTCCAGCAAAGCGGAAATTTCATGATGCACGTGGTGGGATCGACGCGCGCGCCTTTCAACTTTGCCGATGGCAGTGCCAAGTCCTCGGTCCCGTCGCCAGCGCAAAGCTGGTTGGCCACCCATTTCCGGGATGCCGGGCAGGCGATTTATATTCGTTCAGAGTTGGAGGATGCCTTGAAGCGTGGAGTCGGCGCCGGGAATGGAGGAGAATCTCGTTTTTATCCGCTCCACCTGCTCTGGTTGCCCCGGCCTCCTGCCAGTCCTCCCGCGATTACCTTGTCCGCGCGATTCAATGGCGAACAGTCCTTCGGGTTCTTTCGCAGTGGCTGGACCACCGATGCCGCCTGGCTGGGCATCAAGGGTGGCACGGGCCACGCCAGTCACGGACACCTCGATGCCGGAGCTTTCGTGTATGATGCGGCGGGAGTGAGGTGGTTTCATGACCTCGGCAGCGATGACTACAACATGCCGGGCTACTTCGGCGGGCAGCGCTGGGACTATCTCCGGCTCAACAACCGCTCGCACAACACCTTGGTGATCGATGGAAAGCTGCAAGGCGCTCCCGAGGCTGGTTGTCCGGTGATGGGCTGGAAGCAGGACGGTTCCCGTCACGGGGTGACCTTCGATCTCTCCACGGCGTATCCCGAGCAGGCGACCAAGGTCATCAGGAAGGCCGTTTTCGACACGCTTGATGGATCAGTGGTGATTCGGGATGAAATCGAAAAGCCTTCGGGGCCGGTTCGTTGGGCGGTTGTCACCAAGTCGGCCATTAAGATCGATGGCGCGAAGGTTATCCTCGAGGAGGGGGGCAAGCGCTTGGTTCTCCGGCGCGGCGACCAGGCGGGAGGCAAGTGGGAAGAGTATTCCCTGAAGCCCGTGACGGAGCGGGAACAGCAGAACCAGGGCTTCCGTATGGTTGGATTCACCGCACCGCCCGCAGCGGCGTTGAACCTGGAGCTTTCCTGGAAAATCGAGTGAGCCCGCTCACGGTCCCGGAACGTGAGGACGCATGGGGGTGAGCAGGAGGGTCAATCGACCTTGATCATCACCTCGTCGGAGACCATTTCGTCTACCAGCCAGCGGTTACCCATGCGCTTGGCAGCGGCGGGCTTGCCATTGAGGGTGACGCCTTTGGATGAAGGGGATGCAGGCAGGTCGAGCTTGGCGGGCATGCCCTTGGGCAGGCTCAGTTTCATTTCAAAGGATGCTCCATTTTTCCATTCCACCTCGATCGGGCCGGATGGAGTGGGGACTTTTCCTTTGGCTGAGGTGAGGGGACCGGTTTGGGGACGGATCCGCGTCTGCTTCCATCCGGGGGTGAGAGGTTCGGCTCCGAGGATGTAGCGCGGCAGGAGGTTGGCCGGGGCAGCACCCCACGCGTGGTTCCAGTCCTGATTCGGTTTGTATTTCTGGTCCCAGGCTTCCCAGGTGATGGTGGTTCCGCTTTCGACCATGTGTTTCCAACTGCGGTCAGTGGGAGCGATCATCAGTTCCAGGGCGCGGGTTCCTGCTCCACTGGAAAAGAGGGAGTCCATCAAGTACTGGGCCGCATAGACCGAGCAGGCCATGCCGCGTTTTTCGACATGCTTCAAAACGGCCTGGACCTGCCCGGAGGGGACCAGTCCGAATGCGAGTGGAGGTCGCCGCGGAGATCCGCCAGAGTCACGAGCGCGGGCAGCTGTCCGGCCAGTGCCGCCTCGATCTCGCCCCGGTCCTCGCGCAGCTCCGGCTCGATGAACGGCAACCCGAGGAGTGCATACGCCTCGG
>JANOKL010000310.1:0-2444 GCA_031419215.1 Luteolibacter sp.
AACCTCAGCGTTCACGACGGCATCAACAGCGCCCGCGTCTTCCACTTCGGCGGCAATGCCACCCGCAACCGCATCTACAACAACACCATCATCCTCTCCGATCAGCAGAACCTCCCGATCTTCCTCGGCACAGCCTGGAGCGGTGGCGTTTCCCGCGACACAAACTTCTCCAACAACCTCTTCCTCGTCTCGGAAGGAGGCCGGGCCACCTGGAACTTCGGCCCCACCCAGGGCAATGTCTTCGAGTCGAACCTCTTCATCGGCAAACACGAAGGCCTGCCGCCCGGCACCGCCATCGCCCCGAAGGCCCCGGAATTCCGTGGCCCGCTGGCGCCCGCGAAATCGATCGCCGAACTCGTGAATTTCAAACCGAAATCCGCCAGCGGCTTCCCCCGCGGAAAGGTGATCCCGAACAACGGGGGCCGAGACTTCTTCGGGAAACCCGTTTCACCCGACAAGGCTCCGGCGATCGGTGCGATCGAGCCCTGAAGACTGAGTGGCCAGGATTCAGGGGCCGGGGGTCAGGCAAAGAAAGTGAAGAGCACAACTTCGCATCTCTTCACTGGCCCTTCTCGGAAACTGGCCACTGTCCCTTTCTTCGGCAGTACCAGCGGGACTTCGTCATACTGAAATCCACCCGGAAAATAGAAAGTGCGCGCGAGAGGACTCGAACCTCCACAGGGTTGCCCCTACTAGAACCTGAATCTAGCGCGTCTACCAATTCCGCCACGCGCGCAGTTGCTGGCGAACCAGCGGGGGGGAAAGCACCATGGTGGACGGCTGATTGCAATCCCTTTTCAAAAGATTTTCGTCGGTCAGACAGATGCACAGGCCTGTCTCGCTTTCGGCGTTGCCATCCGGGCACTCCCGCCACCACGTTTCACCCATGCAAAAGATCACCCCGCTCGTCATGATTGCCTTCCTCGGGGCGTCGTCCGTGTATTTCTCGGCACACTCCAAAGGCAAGCCAGCTCCCGCGAAGTCGGAAGCTGCGGCCAAGGAGAAGTCCGCTCCGGCTGCGGACGCAAAGCCGGTGGAGACTGGAGCGACCGCAACGAATGAGCCGATCAAGGCCACTCCCTGGCCGCAGGAAACCTCCGACATCGCCGCCGATCCGAAAACCGTCTTCGGCTCCCTGCCCAATGGCATGCGCTACCTGATCCATCCGAACAGCGAGCCGCCGAAGCGGGTTTCCCTGCGGATGCACATCAGCGCCGGATCGCTAATGGAAGCGGACGACCAGCAAGGACTGGCCCATTTCCTGGAGCACATGGTTTTCAACGGCACGACGAACTACAAGGCGGACGAACTCATCCCGATCATGCAGCGCTTGGGCGTGCAGTTTGGTGCGCATGCGAATGCCTACACTTCGTTTGACGAGACGGTCTACATGCTCGATCTGCCGGAACTGTCCGATGACGTGCTCAAACTCGGATTCACCGTGATGCGCGACTTCGGCGACGGTGCCCTGCTCGGTGCCGAGGAAATCGTCAAGGAGCGTGGCGTGATCATTTCCGAGAAAGTCAGCCGCGATTCGGTGCAATCCCGGATTCAGGAGAAGCAGTTCGAGCAGTTCCTGCCCGGCTCGCTGATCGCCAAGCGCTTCCCGATCGGCAAGGAGGAGATTTTTTCCAAAGCTCCGCGTGAACGATTCGTGGACTTCTATAAGAACTACTACGTGCCTTCACGGATGACCTTCGTGGTCGTCGGAGACATTGACCCGAAAGACATGGAGTCCCGGATCAAGGAAGCCTTCAGCTCGATGAAGAATCCCGAGAAACCCGGAGCCAATCCCGACCTCGGACCGGTGAAATCACCCGAAGGCCTCGAGACTGCGGTGTTCACGGACAACGAGGTCGATTCCACGGACCTCTCGTTGATGACGGTGCGTCCTTACACCCCGAAGTTGGACACCGTGGAAAACCGGATCGCCGACATGCCGCTGGACCTTGCAAACTCGATGATCGACCGTCGTTTCGAGCGACTGTCGAAACAGGAAAACTCGCCGATTGTTGCTGGCTCGGCTTTCAGTGATGCGCTCTTCAATCACGTCGAGCTCGGTGGCATCAGTGTCACGGTCGATGATTCCCGCTGGCAGGAAGCGCTGCCCTTGCTGGAGCAGGAATTCCGCCGCGCCCTGCTGCATGGTTTCACCGCGAGTGAAATCGCGGAAGCCAAAGCCAATCTCCTCAATGCCTACGAGCAGCAGGTGAAGA
The DNA here is from genome assembly GCA_031419215.1 of Luteolibacter sp. Classification (GTDB taxonomy): domain Bacteria; phylum Verrucomicrobiota; class Verrucomicrobiia; order Verrucomicrobiales; family Akkermansiaceae; genus Luteolibacter. The sequence goes on from JANOKL010000310.1 coordinate 2,217, forward strand.
CCCAGTCCACCCGCAAGTCCGAGGCGATGGCCACCGGGATCGTTCGTTCCATCAATGACGGCTCGGTCCTTTCTACTCCTGAGACCGATCTGGAAATCGCGAAGAAGGGACTGGAATCGATCACGCCGGAAGCTTGCCACGCGGAGTTCAAGAAATTCTGGGGCGACGCTGGCACCCACCTGATCCTGACCACCAAGCAGGCTCCAGACACCGCCAAGGCAGACCTCG
>JANOKL010000311.1:0-2586 GCA_031419215.1 Luteolibacter sp.
CAACGCCGCCGCCACACTGGAGTTGCTGAGGCATTCCGATACCTTGATCCGTGAGCTGCTCTACGTCGGGGATTTCGCGAAGCAGAAGCACTTCTTCCGCCGCGTCCGCATCCCGCCGCTGCTGCATGTCTACTGGGACTGCCTGTTCATCAATTTCGCTGTTCGCGCCGCGCTGAGGCACTTCGTCGCGGATCGCGAGGCGGCCCTGCGCTCGGGTGAAGCGGCCTTTGCGTTGTTTCCGAGAATGCTCGAGCTCGCCAAACAGGCGCAGCTTCCGATCGACGATATCGAGCACATGCGCGATCTCTTTCACCTCATCCTGCTCGCCCGACGCTTCTATTTTTCAGAGGCCGACGAAACCATCCAGCAGGACATCCTCACGGCAAAAAAGGCCTACAAGGTTCGCTGGCCGAAAAGCCGCCGCTACCGCATCAAGACCGACTTCAGCGACTTCCACATCAAACGCCGTACCCTGAAATGGACCACCGCCCTGTTGTTGAGACGGAAGCGCGGCTACCGCTTTCTGGATCACCTGTTCACGCTCAGTCTCCTCGGCATTGCCTTCCGCTACTTCCAACGACATTTCCCTAAGAAAATCCCGAAGTTTCTGCGGAAGTCAGCGATGGGGGTGGAGTCCTTGTTCCGGTGAATCAGTCTCGCAAATTTCCCCTTTCCCCGCTCATGGCGCCGAACTAGCTTCCCGCCGTCATGAGTGCGTGCGGCCCGAAAGTGAAGATGGATCCAGCCTTGCATCGGGAGCAGAAGCCTTCCTGGATCAAGGTCCGGCTTCCGAACAACCCAGTGTTCTGGTCGACCAAGTCTCTGGTGACCGACCTCAAGCTGGTGACCGTCTGCGAGGAGGCCCAGTGCCCGAACCGCTGGGAATGCTGGGGCCAGGGGACCGCGACCTTCATGATCGCGGGCGACAAGTGCACCCGCGCCTGCGGATTCTGCGCTGTGAAGACCGCCCGCCCGGACGCGCTTGAGTCCGATGAGCCGGAGCGCGTGGCCGAGGCGACCCGCCGGATGAGCCTGAAGCACGTGGTGATCACCGCTGTAGCGCGTGATGACCTCAAGGACGGTGGTGCCGAACATTTCCAGCGCACCATCGAGTCCGTGCGCGAGGTGAATCCCGGCATCGTGATTGAGGTGCTGGTTCCCGACTTCAACGACCGCGACTGGGCACTTCAAATGGTGATGGATGCCCGACCGCACATCTTCAACCACAACCTTGAGACCGTTGAGCGCCTGACGCCGTTGGTTCGTTCAAGAGCGAAGTATCATCGCTCGCTGGCCGTGCTGAAAAAAGCGAAGGCGATGGTGAACGGCCGCGTCGCCACCAAGAGCGGGCTGATGCTCGGACTTGGCGAGCGTCGGGAGGAGGTCTTACAGGCGATGGATGACCTTCTCGCAGCGGATGTGACCGTTCTCACCATGGGCCAGTATCTGCGCCCGACGCAGAAACATCTGCCGGTGGTGGAATACATTCACCCGGATGTCTTCGAGGAGCTCAAGGTCATTGCTCTGGAAAAGGGTTTCAAGCACGTCGCCAGCGGCCCGCTGGTCCGCAGCTCTTATCACGCCGCGAACTTCCGTCCGGAACTCGATGTGATGGACGCGATCGACGAGGACGTGCGCGCCGCGAAAGGCCTCGAACTCGGTCCCGAGCATCTCGCGATCCCGGCAGTGAAGCCGGAGCTGCTGAGCGGGGTGTGAGTCAGCTTTTTACTTCACAATTCCCGCCTCGCGGAACGAGTAGTAAGGTTTCCGGCCTGGGCTGGGTCGACCGACGATGAGATGGTCGAGGAAGCGCACCTGCATCAGCTCGGCGGCTTCCTTGATGCGGCGGGTGATGCGTTCGTCAGCCACGCTGGGCGAGGGGTCGCCGGAGGGGTGGTTGTGGGCGAGGATGAAGCCGTAGCAGCCGTGGGTGATGACGGGCCGGAGGATATCGCGAGGATGGGCAGTCGTCTCGCTGACGGTGCCGAGCGAAATGGAGGCTGTGCCGGTGTGGTGGAGCCGGGCATCGAGCATCAGCACGAGCACCTGTTCCTGGGCGTGATGGGCGATCTGCGGAGCGAGGAACTCATAGAGCAATTCCGGAGTATCGAGCGGGACATCGCTGAACTGCTCACGGGCGACACGAGCACCTAGCTCGAAAGCGGCGATGAGCTGCGAGGCCTTGGCGAGTCCGAGGCCTTTCTCCTTCGAGAGTGCGGTGACCGACATTTTTCCAAGCGCCCCCATCGAGCCATATTTCCTGAGCAGATCACGGCCGATTTGAATGGCGCTGCGACCCTTGATGCCGGTGCGCAGGAACAGCGCCATGAGCTCGGCATTGTCGAGGGCTGCGGGGCCGAAGCGCGCGAGCTTCTCGCGTGGACGGTCCTGAGTGGGCATGTCCTGGATGAGTGGTTCTTCCATCACCGGGAGTTTTCAAATTCAAACACCAGATGACAAGGAAGAGTGGCACTCCGTGAAAATCCGGTCATCTTCCCGCCATGCGATGGGTGGTGTTCTTCGATGGCGACTGCGCGTTCTGTTCGCGCGGCATCCGTCTGCTCGCACGGCTGGACCGTCTCGATC
>JANOKL010000312.1:0-1203 GCA_031419215.1 Luteolibacter sp.
ACTGAATCCATCACCGGCCGAATCTTCACCGAGGACGTGCGGGAACCGGACCGGAACCTGTTTTACGCCCAGACGCTGGTGCACGGAAACGATGAGCCCCGCCTTTCCACGATCGAGGTGGAGACGAAGGATCCCGTGCACTGGATTTCCCAGTACTACGATCAGTCAGAGCAGCGGCCGGGAAAGGTGTTCCGCCTGCCTGACGAGACCTTTGTCCTGATCGCCGCGCAACCGGACTGCGACATGGAGTGGTTCGATTCGCTGGATGAGGATGCCGTGGCGCGCGTTGAGGAGACCCAGGAAACCAGCGTGCTGGAGACCCGCCGCTTCCGCTTCCACTGCGGCTGCACGATTGAGAAAATCCTGCCGATCCTCGGTGGCTGGCGCGAGCGTCCGGACGACCTGTTCGAGGGAGAGAACCACATCACCCTCCAATGCCCGCGCTGTGCCGCCCGCTACACGGTGACACGTGACATGATTTAAGCCCGATCCGTTTTGAAAGTATTCCATCACTCCCGCTTCGGCGACGTGGCCGCACTTGTCGCAGCCAAGCACGGCCAGCGGATCGCGGTCTGCATTCCCACCCTCGACGAGGCGGAAACCATCGGCAGGATCGTGACGACGATCCGCGAGGAACTGATGGAGCGTCGTTCGCTGGTGGATGAACTCCTGGTCATCGACTCGGATTCCACGGATGGCACATGTGAAATCGCGGAGCAATGCGGAGCACAGGTGTTTCATTCCAGAGAGATCGCGCCGGATGAAGGCACCTTTCGCGGCAAGGGCGAAAACCTCTGGAAGGCCCTGCACGCGACCGACTGCGATCTGGTCTGCTTCATCGACGGTGACATCGGAAACTTCGACACGCGCTTTGTCACGGGACTCGTCGGCCCGCTTCTAACAGATCCGGACCTTGGTTACGTGAAGGCATTCTACGAACGTCCCCTCACCCACCCGAACGGCATCCGCCCGACCGGTGGCGGTCGTGTGTCGGAGATCCTTGTCCGCCCCTTGCTCTCGCTGTTCTACCCGGAGCTCACCGCTTTTCTCCAACCGCTGTCCGGTGAGTATGCCGCGCGGCGTGAAATCTTCCGCTCGCTGGCGTTTCCCGGCGGCTATGGGGTCGAACTCGCCCACCTGATCGATCTTTCCCGCAGCCTGGGGCTCGAAGCCATGGCGCAGACCGATCTCGATCAGCGCCTG
>JANOKL010000313.1:0-2915 GCA_031419215.1 Luteolibacter sp.
AGCGGGAACACTGGCGATGCTGCCTTTTCAGAAATAACAAATGGAGACGTGGTTCCTGTGACTGACACCACCCCCTTTAATAGCTTATTACAGACACGAACTTGGGTCCGCGAAAATCAGTAAAAATGCATCACATCATGAAAAATTTACATTTAATTATTGTGGTCATTTTTTTAAGTGGCGTAAAATTGGTTCGAGGTGAGGAAATGCCTGTCATTGTTGCGGTTGTTCAAGAGCTAAAGCATGATCCCAATTCAGCACCGTTAGAATGGCAAAACATTCCAGGCAAAGAGCCTCCGGTGTGGGCTGTAACGCTCAAGATTGAGCGAGTGTTAATTGGGGGAGAAAAACTTGAAGGCATTTCGGCGTTTACGGCGACAGCTGATTTCGAACCGGATGGAAACAGCCGGGTTGTGACTCCGAGGCTTAAAGTAGGCGATAGGGGTATTTGGGCTATTAAGCGTGTCGGTGAAAATAGAGAAAGCTGGGCTCAGGTTTATAGTCCATATGAAGTTGAAAAAGGAGTTGTGTTGCCGCTAATAGAAGGTCGACACGATGCTTATGCTAGAGTGCTTGAACGGTTGTCAGGTGGATTGAGTAAAACGGAATCTGCGCCCGGACACAATGCGGTGAAAGATCCTGTGAAGCCTACTCCCGATCCACTGCACCGCTCGGTGCAACCAACCGACGAGGGAAATGCCCCCATAGCCTTACCCACCCCCCTGCAGACCTTTGAAGGCACGTCATCAATCCCGTGGAATTACATCGTGGTAATTATTGTGGTTGCTTTCGGAATGCTATGGTTGCTTATCAAGCGGCGTTCGTGAACGTCCGGTAGAAGAATGTTGATTGCCTTTCTATCCTGCACACGTTGAGGCCATCACGAAAAGTTCTGCGCGTCCATGTCGAAGACGACGGTGACATCTTCCGGCAGCGAGGTGCGTTCCAGCACTGCTTGAACATGCCGTGTGAGCACTCGCGCGGAGGGGGCGCGGAGGGTGATTTGGAAACGGAACTGGCCGTGGGAGCGGACGAGGGGGGAGGGGACGGGGTCGCCGAGGGAGATGCTTTCCGGCAGGTTTTCCTTCAGGCGGAGGTGAAGCGTCTGCGTGGTGAACTCGGCGCGACGCTCGTGGGTGGAGCGGGCTGTTAGAACCGCGAAATGCGAGTAGGGCGGAAACTTGAGCATGCGCCGGAACTCCAGCTCCTGTTCGGAGAAGCCATCGAAGTCGTGCTTCCGCGCATACTGCACCGAGGGCGAGTGCGGGGTGAAGGTCTGGATGATGACCTCGCCCTCGAGATCGCCGCGACCGGCCCGACCGGCGACTTGGGTGAGGAGCTGGAAGGTGTGCTCGCCGGCGCGGAAATCCGGGACGTGGAGGCCGACGTCGGCGTTGAGGATGCCGACGAGCGTGACGTTTGGAAAGTGTAGGCCTTTCGCAATCATCTGGGTGCCGATGAGGATGTCGATCTTGTGGGCCTTGAAGGCGTTGAGCGTGTCGCGCAGGGCGTTTTTCCGGCGCATGGCATCGGCGTCGATGCGGGCGAACTTCGCGGTCGGCAGGACCTTGGCGAGGACCTCCTCGACCTTCTGCGTGCCGTAGCCCTGGAGGATGATCGCGGGGTCCTTGCACTCCGGGCATTTTCTCGGCACGACCGCCTGATGGCCGCAGACGTGGCAGACGAGGCGGTCGTCGGTGCGGTGGTAGGTGAGGGAAACGGCGCAGTGCGGGCACTGGCAGACGTAGCCGCACTTCGGGCATTGCAGGCTCCTCGCGAAGCCGCGGCGGTTGAGGAAGAGGATCGACTGCTCGCCCTTTTCCAAGCGCTGTTCGAGGGCGGTGCGGAGTTTGTCGGAAAGGAAGGTGGTGTTGCCCTTGTGCTTGGCGGACTCCAGTTTCATGTCGACCACGCGGACAAGCGGCATCGACTGGCCGTCGGCGCGCTGATCAAGGCGGACGAGTTGATATTTTCCGGTCTGGGTGTTGTGCCAGGATTCCAGCGAGGGCGTGGCGGAGCCGAGGACGATGGCGCAGGGCTCGAAGGCGGCGCGCAGCACGGCGACATCGCGGCCCTGATAACGCGGCGGGTTTTCCTGCTTGTAGGAAGTCTCGTGCTCCTCATCGACGAGGATCAGTCCAAGGTCGGGCAACGGCGCAAACACGGCCGAGCGGGCCCCGATGACGATGCGGGCGATGCCGTTGCGAATGCGGTGCCATTCATCGAAGCGCTCGCCCTGGGAAAGATGTGAGTGCAACACGGCGACCTGCTCCTGCATCGAGGCGAAGCGGGCCTTGAAGCGTCTGACGGTCTGCGGCGTGAGAGAAATTTCCGGGACGAGAACGAGGACGGTTTTCCCGAGGTCGAGGGCGTGTCGCGCGGCTTGGAGATAGACCTCGGTTTTTCCGGAGCCGGTGACGCCCAAGAGGAGGATCGGGGATTGGGGATTGTGGATCGAAGCGACGACGACTTCGAGGGCGGCGGCTTGCTCGGGGTTGAGGGTGAGGGGCTGGGATTCGAGGACTTCCTCGACGCCGTCGGCTTCCGGGTCGCGGCGGACGTCCTCGATCTCGATGCGGAGATGACCTTGTTTTTCCAGTGCCTTTAGCGCGGGGCTGGAGCCTTCGCCGAGATCGGAAACGGCGAGGCGTTTTTCCGGTGTGCTGGCCAGGAGGGTGAGGATGACGTGCTGGCGCGGGGCTTTTTTCGCGAGCTTCTCGAGGACCTCGGGTGAGGGCTCGGTGTTGAGGACGGCGATGCGCCGGGTTTTCGCGGAGTTTTCCTCGCTGCGTACCGACTCGGGAATGAGCGAGCGGACGACGGATTCCAAACTGCATCCATAGTAGTCGGCGATCCAGCGACCGGTTTTCAGCAACACGGGTGTGACCAGTGGAAGCGGATCGATCAGCGATTCC
>JANOKL010000314.1:0-11752 GCA_031419215.1 Luteolibacter sp.
GCTTTTTCATCGGGTCGTAGCACATGTAGAGTGCCAGGACGAGGGGCAGGAAGGCTTCGAGGGAAAAGTTTTGTCGGGCCCCGTAAAACAACGCGGCGGAGACCACGGCAGCGGAGACGAACTCGATGGCGGGCGGGGCGAGGAAGCGGTACTTGATGACCTTCAGATGCAGGTTCGTCCAGCGACCGAGTCCGGCGAGGAATCGTCCGGCCATGAGGTCCTCGAGGTTGAAAGCGCGGATCTCGCGTGCGGCCCCGAGGGTTTCACCCAGCACTGCGGTGTTGTCGCCCTGGGTCTTCTGCATCACGGCGGCGCGGAGCATCAGCTTTTTCCCGATGAGTCGGATCGGAAGGACGCAGAGCGGGATGCTGAGGAGGCAGAGCAGGAGGAAAAAGGACTCGCGGCTCTGGTAGCTCTTGTAGCCGAGGTAGCCGAGGGCACTGACGAGGGTGAGTGGCTGCTTGACGATGTCGTTCGCCACGGTGGTGACGACCATCTGGAGCATCTGGGTATCCCCCATCACGCGGCTGATGAGGTCGCCGGTTTTCCGGCCGCTGAAGAAGCCGAGCGGGAGGCGCTGGAGCTTTTCGAAGACGCGCTGCTGGATTTCCTTCAGCACTTCGAGACCGCACTGGGTGGTCCAGTAGACGTTGAGGAAACCAGCCGCGCCGCGGACGAGGAAGGCGATGGGAAGGAAAAGGCAAGCGGCCAGCAAGATGGTGACCGGGGCCTTTTCCTTGCCGACGTGCTCGGCGACCGTGGCGCTGAAGGATTCCAGCTTGTAGGCTTGTTCGAGCTTGCCGGGAAAAGCTTTCTCCAGCATCGCATCGGCCGTCTTTTCGTCGCTGTTCTCGATCAGTGTCTGCCGGACATCGAGGATCGACTGCACCTGCCCGAAGATCACCGGGAAGACCTTTTCCACGACAAACGGCATCCCGAAGCCACTGGCGACGGCAAAAATAAATCCGGCGGCGATGCCTGCGAGAAAGCGACCTTTGACTTTCTTGAGCAGGGCAAAGTAGGGACTGAAACGCTTGATCACTGGGCGGAGCATCGTTTCCGCCCGCGCCGGGAACAAGCCGCGAATGCGGGGCTCAGGGCTGGGTGATTTTCCAGCGGATGAAGCGTTTCCCACTACCGAGAGGGGCGGTGGCGATGGCCCAGCCGCCATCGGTGGTGACCTTGACGCCCTCGCTGGACCAAGTGAAGAAATTCTCGGTCCACTCGGCGCCGTAGGTGATGCCGCTGCGGACGACCGGCAGGGGCCGGGTGATTCTGAGAACCTCCGCCAGCGGGTCCAGAGTCGCGGTATCGGAGGAAGGCTGGGAAACGGTTGGATCGAGGGAAAACGCGTATTCGATGCCGTTCGGGATGCCGTCACCGTCCTTGTCGGCATCGAAGGCTTGGCCGATCATTTGCGGGTATTCGCCCTGCCAGGTGGCATATTCGCTGGTGATCGGCGCGATCATCGCGAGGGCCAGTGGGGCCGGGCTGGTTCCAACTCCGGAGAAGCTCACGCTGATGTCATCCAGCCACATCCCGGCATCTACCTTGCTGACGCTGGTGATCGTATTGCCGGGCGAGCTGTTTCTGAACACAAAGCGCACCCGGATGTTTTTCGCAGCGTAGCTGGCCAGGGAGACCGATTGAGCCGTAAAGGCCTTGTCAGCCGTGGAGGCCGTCAGCGAGGCGCCGAGACCGTTCTGGCTCCAGACAGAATTCCACGTCGTACCGCCATCGTCGGAAATTTCCGCGTGCACGCTGTTGCTGTTCAACATGCGGCCGCGACGCGTTTGGAAGGTCAGTCGGCTGCCCGGCGAGGGGATCAGCGTGCGGTTGATCTCGAAGCTGTCGCTGGCATCCGAAACATTGTCCAAGGCCAGCCGGAAGGAGCGCCTGCCGGTTTTGAAATACTTCGTGCTGAGGAGATCATAGGAACCCGTCGAATCACTGACCTGTGGCGCTGGAGAAACCTCCGCCCCTTCCGTCCAGTTGACGATGGGTACCGAGAAAATCGGGACGACGGACAGCACATTTCCCCACGCTCCGGGCACATCGCCAACGACGACCCGCAGGCGCAACCGATAGGTGGAACCCGCGATCAAACCGGGGCTGGCGGTCGTGGAATCGAGAACGAAGGAACTCGCTGTTCCATCCAAGTTGGTCCTCACCCGGCTTTCCACCACACTGGCATTGCTCACGCCAATGTCATCAAACCACGCACCGGCATCGGTCTTGGAAGCGGCGGCGATCGTGATGGCGGCGGAATCTTTCCTGAACACGAAGCGCAGGCGAATTTCCTTCCCGGCATAGGAGGAAAGCGAAACGGTTTGAGGCGTGAAGGCGCGGTCAACAGTGGTGGAGGTCGCGGTGATCGCGAGACCGGCTTGGTTCCAGACTGAGGTCCAGGAAGAGCCGCCGTTGGTCGAGATTTCAGCGTGGATGAAATTGGTGTTCAGCATCTTTCCGCGCTTCACCTGAAAGGTCAGATTGCTGCCGGATCTGGGGACGATGTCGCGATCGATTTCGAAGGCGTCGGAGGAATCGCTGTCGCCATCCAGAGCGAGGCGGAAGGCGTTTCTTCCGGTCTTCCTGAACTTCGTGCTGATCAGGGCGTAGGCCCCGGTCTGATCGAGGACCTTCGGAGCAGGAGAGACTTCCGCGCCTTCCAGCCAGGAAACGGAAGCCAGCTTCGCGACATCGAGCTGATAGCTCGTCGCAGTCAAATCCGGGAGGAACGAGTAAGTCGCCCCGGTGTCCGGCGGACTGGACGGGCCTGAAGGCAGCAAGGGCACGGTCAGCGGACCGGAGGGCTCCACGACATTCGCCGGGCCATACGGAAACCAATTCCCGCCGAGCTTGCTGCGGAGGCGCAGCCACCAGACCTGCCCGTTTTCAAGCGTCGTCTGGGCGGTGGTCGAGTTGAAGTCGACACTGGTGACAGCCGCAGACGTCGATTCCACCCCTGCACGCTTTTCGAGAGTCTTGCAGTTCGTGGCCGAAATGTCGTCGATGAAGATTCCGGTGGCGGCGGTGGGCTGGGCGCCCAGCGTGTAAAGCGCTCCATTGTCGTAAAGCATCCGGAAACGAACGCGAAGCGGAGTGGCCGACGTGGCCAGCGAGACGGACTTGGAGGTGAATGCTGCATCCGGCGTGCCGCTGCTACCCCCCACGATGGTCGGAAGTGCTGGCCTGATCCAAGTAACTCCCCCGTCCGAGGATGTCTCCAGAAAGACGAGCGTGCCCGCCGTCATGTATCCCTTGCGATACCAGAAGTTCAGCGAGGCGCCGGCTCCGGGCACGAGTTCACGGTCGAGCTCGAAAATCTGATCCGCCACGCCACCGAGATGCGGCTCGTAGTTGGTTGGGAAAGTCAGCCGGAAGGCCTTGCTGCCGGAGCGGAAATAATTGCTCGGGCTCCCGGTGTTCGTCAGCGTGACATTCGCCCGCAGCGGGTAGGTGGAATCCGTCCGATCAATGATCTGCGGCGTCGGCGAGTCCTCCGCGCCCTCGACCCAATCCGAGTCCACTGGCTGGAAAAATCCCACTTCCATGGCGTCCGAGCCCACGGAACGCGTGAAAGTGTAGTTCGCCCCAGTCAGCGGCGGACTGGAGGCCCCTGAAACCGTCAGATCGTCGGCCGTCCGGTTGGGATTGATCAGGGTGACCGTGTAGGAGTGGGAAGTCGGAATCCCCACGCCGGTAATCCCGGAAATCGTGACCTTGTAAGTGGTATCCGTGCTGAAGGATCTGGCCGCCACGGCGGCTGGCACATTCCAGGCGATCGCATTGTCGCCGTAGCCTTGGTTGCGCGTGATTCCGCTGACAGTGACGGGAGTATCATCCGCGGTTGTCATGGTCACGGTGGCCGCGCTGAAATTCGCACCTGAATAAGAAAGCGACCAGTAAGGGGAATTCAGCGGCGCGGGGAAGAATCCAGCTCCCGGAAACGCCACGAACTTCGGCAGGACGGTGTCATCCAGTTCAGCGAGCTTCGGGACGACGTAAACCGAGTTGCTAGGCGGCAGCGCGTTGCCGCCATTCGATTCCGCAGTCTTTCCCGGAGTGTCTCCGGTCGCGAAATTGGTCGACTGGAGATTCAGCAGCCAGCGGCGATGGCCGACGTCCACATTCCACGCGGAAACACCCGCCACATCCTCACGGAAATAGGCATCGATCGCCCCCGGCCCGAACAGCGCGTAGCCAAGATTGCCCTTGCTGTTCGCATTCCAGGCCGCCGTGGTCCAGGCGATGCAGGTGGTCGGCGGATCATGGGAAAGCCCATTTCCGGATCCCGCCACTGCGGTCCTCTGAATCATCAACGCCGAGCGCTGGGCTGCGGCGGATTTGGTGATGGAGGTGGAGGGTGAAAAGGTATCACCGGGGAAAATATTGACCGTGGCACCGGTGTTGAAGCGGCAGTTCGCCGGTGCTCCGCAAAGCGCGCGGATGAAATTCGTGCGACGCTCCACATCCGCGACAAATGCCGCCGAGATCGTGCCTTCCGCGCCGACTGCCACGCTTGTGTAGGTTCCTGTCCAGGCGATGCGGTTCTGGTAGCCCTCCGACTTCAGGTAAACGCTCTGCCAGAAGGAAACGACGTCATTCCGGACACTCGTATCGACCGTAAAGCCGTAGCTGTCGGCCGTGGCCGTCCAGCCTCCCGCTATGCTTGGCAGAAGAAACGACGCAACCAAAACGGCGGCTTTCAGATCATGACGGGTGGCAATCACAATGAGCTATCTATCGTATTTTTAAATAATCAGCAACACCTGATAGATTATTTTCAAATTCGTAACGGATCGCGGAAAGGCAGAACAAACTCGCCGTTTCCGCACGCAGCACGGTAGCGCCAAGGGTGACCGGAGCAAATGACACATCGAGGGCCGCCTGCGTTTCTGACGGGGTGAAATCCCCTTCCGGCCCGACCAGAACCACGATCCGCGAGGGTGTGCCCGCTTTCCGGACGATCTCCCGCATCGGCCCGGCCCCCTCTGCAAGCGAGGCGATCAAGCGGAGTTCTTGATTCGCCGGGGCGCCGAGCGCTTCGATCCATTTCCCGAACTCCAGCGGCTCGTGGACCTCCGGTAAGTGGTCGAGCCCGGATTGCTTGCAGGCCTCAAGAGCCACACGCTGCCACTTGTCGGATTTCCCCTCGCCCGGCTGGACGACGGTGTTTCGCGTGACCAGCGGCTGGATGGCGGACACTCCCAGCTCGACAGCTTTCTGCACCACGAGGTCCATCTTTTTCCCCTTCGGAATCGCCAGCGCCAAGATCACTTCCGGCTCTATGAAGGGAATCGACGTCACCGGGCCGAGCTCCAGTTTCACGCGGTCCCGGGAGACCTCCGCCACATTCGCCACCGCCCGGCGGCCCTTGCCGTCGAAGACCGCGACCGCATCTCCGGCACGAATCCGGAGCACCTGCGAGAGATGCTTCGCCTCGTCGCCGGTCAACCAGGCCACTTCTCCCCACGAGTCGGATGGCAGGAAAAAGCGGGCCATGGTCGTGCGGGATCAGAGGTCGAAAAAGCGCCGCGCCTTTTGAAAGAAGGATTCCTGCATCGGGGAGTTGTGCTCTCCGATCGACTCGGAGAACGCCCGCAGTTTTTCCTGCTGGTCGGAGCTGAGCTTCGTCGGCACCTCCACCTGGAGCTTCACGTGGAGGTCACCACGACGGCCGTTGGAAAGATTCACCACGCCCTTGTCGCGGATCCGGAACACGGTGCCACCCTGGGTGCCGGTGGGGACTTTGATCGAGGACTGGCCGTCGAGGGTTGGAACTTTCAACTCCCCGCCGAGGGCCGCCGTGCTGAAGGGCAGTGGGACCTCGCAGAAAAGATCCGCACCATCACGCTCGAAGACATCGTGATCGCGAACGTGGAGGAAGACGTAGAGGTCCCCTGCCGCGCCGCCACGGACGCCGGCATCGCCATTTCCGGAGGAGCGCAGGCGGGTGCCGGTATCGACGCCACCGGGGATGCGGATCTTGATGCGGCTGTTGCGCTGCGCGCGGCCCTCGCCCTTGCAGGATGAGCAGGGATCGGAAACCGTTTCGCCCGCGCCCCGGCACTCCGGGCAGGTCGATTGCTGGATGAAAATGCCAGCCTGCCGGGCCACCACGCCGCGCCCGGCGCAGGTCGTGCACGGACGGGTGCCGCCGCTGCCTTTCGAGCCGGTGGAGTGGCAGGTATCGCAGGGTGTGTAGCGCTCGATCTCGAGTTCCTTCTCGACGCCGCGCGCGGCTTCTTCGAGCGGGATTTCGAGATCGTAGCGGAGATCGCTGCCGCGCTGCTTGGAGCCCTTCTGCTTGCGACCACCGCCGCCGCCAAAGAATTCCTCGAAGCCGCCTCCGAAGGCCTGGCCGAAGACCTGGGAAAACAAGTCCATCGGGTCATGGAAGCCACCGCCGCCGCCGAAACCTCCGCCGCCGCCTGTGAAGGCGGCGTGACCATAGCGGTCGTAGGCTGCGCGTTTGTCGACATCGCTGAGCGCCTCATAGGCCTCACCGAGTTCCTTGAAACTTTCCTCGGCCTCCTTGTTTCCCGGGTTCTTGTCCGGGTGGAACTTCACCGCGAGCTTGCGGTAGGCCTTCTTGATCTCGTCCTGGGTCGCCTCGCGGGCCACGCCGAGGATTTCGTAATAATCACGCTTCGATGCCATCGCTTAAGCCTCCCCTCCTCCTGTTCCGGGTGCCTTGGAAACGATCACGCTGGCCGGGCGCAGCAGGCGATCACGCAGGCGGAAGCCACGACGGGTGACGCGGAGCACGTGGCCATCCGCGACGGTCTCGGACTCTTCCTGGGTGACGGCTTCGTGGATGTTCGGGTCGAAGGCCTTTCCCTCCGATGGGATCTCCTCAACGCCTTGGGAAGCGAGGAAATCCGAAAGCTGGCGGCGCACCATGTCCATGCCGATGTAGATCATCGAGCCCTGGTCCTTGGCAGCGGCCATCATGCCCATTTCGAAATTGTCGATCACGGGCAGGAGTTCCTCAAGAAGCCGCTGGTTGGCGAAGCGCATCGCGTCCTCACGCTCACGGGCCGCGCGCTTGCGGAAATTATCGAGATCCGCCGCCGTGCGCAGGGCGACTTCCTTCCATTTCGCGGCATCGGCTTCGAGCTGCTCCCAAGGATCGAGCGCGGCGGTATCAGCGGTTTCCACCACCTCCGGCGATGGGTCGGCGACTTGCTCGGTGTTGTCGGAATTCATGCGGGCTACCTGTAACGAGGTTGGCCCCCGCGTCAACTCCCGGAACAGGTTTCAAATGGGCACAAAAAAGGCCGCCGCCCGGTGAGGGGCGGCGGCCTGAGGATCTAACGGAGTGGAAACGATCAGAACGAGTAGTTCAGGCCGGTCGAAACGCCGTGGCTGCTGAGGCCGTCACCGGTGGCAATTTCACCACGGTAACCAACATCGAGCAACAGGGCGGAATTGATTGAAATCCCCGTGCCGACGCTGAGCAGGACGGCGGAACTCTGCTCGGGGCCGGTCACGGTGAATGGCGCTCCGCCGACGAAGGCGGTGACGCGAGTGGGTCCGTCCTCGAACTCATGGGCATAGGCAACGGTGGCGTATGGGCGGAACATGCCGAAGTTGGCATTCACCCGATAGCCGAGGAGGGCTCGAAGGGAATCAACATCGTAGCTGGCGACCGTGATCGGAACGGGTCCGGCTTCGGTGAAGCCATCAACGCTGACATTCTGATACTCAAGACCGGCAAATGGGCCGTGCTTGATTTTGTCATCGCCCATGGTGTAGCCGATGGTCCACAAGGCTTGGGCGCTGGTGGCATCCGTGGCGCTGGTTCCAAAACCGCCGAGCACGCCGCCGAGAACCCGGGTGGAATCGAGGCTGTGATCGCCGTAGCCGAGGAGGAAGTCGGAGTAGAGACCGCTCGACGCACCCCAAGTGCCGTAAACGGCGCCGCGGAAGCTGTCGACATCCGAGCTGAAGCCCCGGCCATCGAAGCTGCCCGAGGAACCATCCAGCACGACACCGAGGACGAACTGCGGAGCCAGACGCCAGTCAAAACCAGCGGTGAAGGCTGCAGTGTTGCCATCGTAGTCGGACAGGGTGCCGTCGACATCGTAATCCTGGGAATCAAATGAGGCCGAGCCCCAGACATTGCCTCGTCCGGCGGTGCGGGTCGTGGCGGTGCCCGGAATGATGGCACCCTTGGCATCCGTCGAAGGGGCCGACATTTCAGTCACTATCTCACCACCATTGCGAACACCGAACAGGTGCTCCTGGGTCAGGCGATTCAGGCGGTAGTTGCTGTTCACGATGGCCGTGGTCAAACCGAGCTGCCTGCTAGGATCAAGAGTGGCAAGGGTAGCTTGCACCGTGGCCAGATTAGATTCTTCCAGGTCGGAAATGAAGTCCTGAATTGGTGAAGACTTGCTGTCGGCCAGATAGTCAAGAGCTCCACCGAGTGCAGCTTGGTTTGGAGTCAGGCCTGGTAGTTCGGCGAAGTAGTCTGGCTGGTTCTGGCCTGCCGAGGCGATGTTCATGAGTGCGGGAACGACAATCAGCGATGGAAGCGCCGTCTTAATGAAGCGTCTGAATTTTGGTTTCATGATTTTCTCTGGTTGGGGGCTTTTCTGCTTCTAACAAAATAGACCTATGAACATCGTGCTGCTTTTCACTGATTCTAAGCAAGTTGAAATTTGCACCCACCACGAAGGCGAATGCAGTTCTTGCTGATATTTTGGTTAGATGAGAAATCTTCCAGCCTCAATCGCGAGGCAGCGCGCCCGCTGACTCTGACAGGATCAGGAATTTCAGGGACTGATACGCGGAGTCTAGATGGGGATCGGCTGCCATCACTTGATCAGCAAGGGCCCGCGCCTCTCGGATCAAGAGGATGTCGGAAAGGAATTCCACAAAGCGCAGTTCACCGGCCCCGCTCTGGACCGTGCCAAGCACATCTCCCGGTCCACGCAGGCGCAGATCAGCCTCGGCGATTTCAAATCCATCGGAGGTTTGCTCGAGCACCTTGAGTTTCTCCATGGCCTCGGGGCTTTTTCCGTCCGTTAGCAAAATGCAGTAGCCCTTGTGGCCGCCGCGCCCGATGCGACCGCGGAGCTTATGGAGCTGGGCGAGGCCAAAGCGCTCCGCGTGGTGCAGGATCATGACGCTGGCGTTGGGGACATCGACCCCGACCTCGATCACCGTCGTGGAGACGAGCGCGGCGATCTCCCCATCGCGAAACCTCCGCATGACGGACTCCTTTTCCTCCGACGGGATTTTTCCATGCAGCAGTCCGACCTCGCGACCTGTTAGACGCTTCTGCCACTTCGGGAAGGCCTCGGTGACTGACTCCACCTTGAGCGTCTCGCTTTCCTCCACGAGCGGGTACACGAAGTACGCTTGGCGACCCTCGTCGAGCTGGCTTTTGACGAACTTGTTGATGTCGGATTGCTTGGCCCCGACTCGCAGGGCCGTGACGATTTTCCCTCGTCCAGCGGGTTTTTCATCGAGGATGGAAACATCGAGGTCGCCATAAATCGTCAGCGTCAGCGTGCGCGGGATCGGCGTGGCGGTCATGACGAGCACATCGGGAATCACCCCCTGTCCGATCAATCGACTGCGCTGCGAGACGCCGAACTTGTGCTGCTCGTCGATCACCACCAGGCCGAGATCTCGAAACGCCAGGCGGTCATGCAGCAACGCATGGGTGCCGATCACGATCTGCGCCTCGCCATCGAGATCCAAGTGCGTCGACTCCTCTTTGGCGGCGGTGAGCAGGGTCATGCGGACACCGAGAGGCTCCAGCCATTGCCGGAAGGTCAGGAAATGTTGCTCGGCAAGGATCTGCGTGGGAGCCATCAGCGCCGCCTGCGAGCCGGAATCGACGGCCAGCAGCATCGCGGCCATGGCGACGAAGGTTTTCCCCGAGCCGACATCGCCCTGAAGCAAGCGGTTCATCGCGCGGGGTGAACGGAGGTCGGCAATGATTTCCTTGATCGAACGCTTCTGGGCCCCGGTGAGATCGAAAGGCAGGCTCTCGTAAAATCGCTTCAGCAAGGTCGTCCGCACCCCCTGGACACGGCCCGGATTATCATCGTGACGCGCGCGCCGCCAGACGACGTTGAGTTGGAGGGAAAAGAATTCCTCCAGCGCAAACCGACGTTTCGCCGTGACGGATTCCTCCATGTTCTCCGGAAAATGCACCTGTCGGAAATCAAGCGCGCGCGGTCGCCCGGGAGCGACATCGTGGCACCAGTCGAGACTCTCCGGATCGACCTGATGCAGCAGCAGATGGACGATCTCACGCAGGCGGCGTTGGGAAATGCCGGCCACGTTCCGGTAGATCGGTACAATGCGTTCGAGATGAATCGAAGGCCCCTCATCCTCGCGGAGGATCTCGAACTCCGGATGATCGATCACCAGACGACCGCCGGTTTCCTTCACCTTGCCATAGACGATCACCTCATGGCCGCTGGCGATGAGCTTCTGGATGAAGGGCATGTTGAACCAGCGGCAGGTCACTTTTCCCGAGCCGAAAAGCCCGCCGCTGCCGTCCATGACTACCGCTTCGTAAAATTTCCGCCCCGGTCCGAAATGCCGCAGCGAGGCATCGACCACCGTTCCCCGCAAGCAGACTGCCGTCGCGGCTGGCTGAACGGGGAAGGCATCGAAACGCCGGCGATCCTCATGACGTTTCGGGAACCACTGAAGCACCTCCGCCGAAGTCGTCAGGCCCACCGCCGCCAGCGCTGCGGTCTCTTTCGGAGACAGCAGTGGAGTCGAGGCGAGTTCGGCAGAGGCGGCAATCACAGGCTCCGGGGTTCGAGGGCCTACCCGCCGATCAGGGCGAGGCGTTTGAGGTAATCAAAGCTGAAGAGCCCGGTGGAGTGGCCATCGGCCCAGCCGAGTTGGATCGCATAGCCGCCGATAGGCTCGATCTTCACGAGATCGAAGGCCTTCGGGCCGAGCTCCACCACTGGCCGCAACACGCGGCCGAGCGCATCCGGCTCGCCCTGGCACGCGGCGCACGGGCAAGCGCGGCGCAGAGTTGGAAGAGGGAGATAAAGTTCCTCGCCGTCGGAAAAGGAAACCGCCAGTTCGTTTCCGATGACGGTGGCTTGAGTGAGGGAAACTGCCATGCGGGAGAAGCATGAATCATCCAAGCTCGCCGTCCACCCGATAGGCGCGATGCCCGAAAATCGCCGAGCCGACGCGCACCAAGGTCGCGCCCTCTTCGATCGCCACCTCGTAGTCGCCGCTCATCCCCATGCTGAGCTGCGGCAGGCCGATCCCATGATCCGCCACCAGCTCATCTCTCAGCTCACGCAGCGCGATGAACCACGGCCGCGCGGATTCCGCATCCGGGCCAGCAGGAGGAATCGTCATCAGACCTTGGATTTCCAAGCGCTCCAGCGCCATCAATGCCTCCAACTGCTGGCGTATTTCATCGGGCTCGAATCCTCCCTTGCTCGCCTCACCCGCAACATTCACCTGGAGAAAGACCTTGGGAAAGAGCCCGAGTTCCGTCGCCACCTGATCGGTATAGGAGGCGAGCTTGAGCGAGTCGATCGCGTGGATCGTCTCGAACAGCGGCAGGATCTTGCGGACCTTGTTGCGCTGAACTCCGCCGATGAAATGCCAGCGCAGTGACGCGGGCAGAACGGAAATCTTCGACTCCGCCTCCTGAAGCCGGCTTTCCCCGAACAGGCGCTGGCCGTGCTCGGAAGCCTCCCGAATCGCCTCAACAGGAAAGGTCTTCGAAACCGCGATCAGTTCGACA
>JANOKL010000315.1:0-2080 GCA_031419215.1 Luteolibacter sp.
GACGTAGAGCGCGGCGCTGAAGCTTTCGCTGGTGCGAAGTGCATCAAGGGACGTGATCTTCGGAGTCTCGATGTCGTACGTGACGAAATCGAGCTCGATGGCCTCGTCATAGCTCTTGATTGGGAAAACCTCCTGAAACACCGCTTGAAGGCCGGTATCGGACCGCTCGCTGGGAGCGACGTCCTTTTGGAGGAACTCTTCGTATGAGCGGCTCTGAACCTCGATAAGGTTCGGGGGCTCAATCACTTCTTCGAATTTTCCGAAGTAAAGGCGTTCGGCCATGGCGTGTCGTGGTGTGATGCTTGCAGGTTATGCCCGAGCCGCATGCGGTCCCGGGCGATGTGTGAATTCAGGCGATGAAAGATGAGATCGGAATCGGCGCGAACTGCCTCGTCATGAGATGTGGAAGTTCGCGTCGAACCCGTTCGGAAAAACCCTGGAGCGGGGTGAACCGCCCCAGGGAAAATCCGGATGGAATTACTTGAGTTCGACCTTGGCGCCGGCTTCCTCGAGCTTCTTCTTGGCGGCTTCGCCGGCCTCTTTGGCAACGCCTTCGAGGACCTTGATCGGAGCGCTTTCGACAAGCTTCTTGGCATCGGCGAGGCCGAGACCAGGAGAGACTTCACGGACCGCCTTGATGACGGCGATCTTGTTGGCACCACCGTCGGTCAGCACGACGTCGAATTCAGTCTTTTCTTCGACTGCTTCGGCGGCGGCGGCTGGGCCGGCTGCGGCAACTGGTGCGGCGGCGGAAACGCCCCACACTTCTTCAAGTTTCTTCACGAGGTCGGCAGCTTCCAGAACGGTAAGTTTGCCGAGTTCTTCTACGAGTGTTTCGATATTGGCCATTTGTTTTTCTCCTGTTCGGTATCGTCGCGCCCGGAAGCTTCCGGACATTTCAGTGAGGTGCCACCTCCCCGACGAGGAACCATTGTGGGTTCAGGCGGCAGCGTGGAGACGCCACCGCCATCTGATCAGATTGTTGTTATTCGGCAGCAGCTTCAGCGGGTGCTTCGGGAGCGGCCTCGGCGGCAGGTGCTTCGGCGACGACTTCAGCAACAGCTTCGGCGGGTGCCTCGGCTGGGGCTTCAGCAACGACTTCCGCCGCTGCTTCATCGGCATCCTTGGACGAGCTGCCTTCGGGGTTGAATTTGGTCTGGATGATACGAGCGATGCGGGCACCGGGCTCGTTGATCGTCGCGAGCAACTTCGAGAGAATCGCTTCGCGGGAAGGAATGTCGGCGATCGACTGGAGCTTGTCTCCCGTGAGGACGGCGCCGTCGAGGATGCCCACCTTCATTTCCGGCTTCTTGAACTCCTTTTCGAAGTTCTTGATGGCCTTGGCGGCAGCGAAAACCTCGCTGTCACCCATGACGAAGGCGGTTTGGCCCACAAGGCTTTCAGCGATGTCGGGAAGACCAGCTTCCGTCAGCGCTTTCCGCATGTAGGTGTTCTTGGCGACGAGGCACTTGGCACCGCCGGCATCCAAGCGGTTGCGCAGTTCGGTGAACTGCTGAACGGTCATGCCGGTGTAATCGATGACGATCACGTAGGGCGACGCGTTGACCCGGTCGAGAAGGCCGTCGATGATGATTTTCTTATCAGGATTCATGGTCGTGGGACGGTCCGGGATTAGGAAGAAGCCTTGGTGTAGAGGCTCGACTCAAGCGGCAGGCCCGGCAGCATGGTGGCCGCGAGGGTGACGCTCTGGATGTAGTTGCCCTTGGCCGTTGGCGGCTTGGCACGGACGACGCTGTCGACGAACGCCTGGGCGTTTTCGAGAAGCAGTTCGGGAGCGAAGGAGGACTTTCCGACAGGGCCGGAAACGTTGCCGTTCTTGTCGAGCTTGAAGTCGACGCGACCGGCTTTCACTTCCTTGACGGCCTTGGCGACATCGTCGGTCACCGTGCCGGTTTTCGGGTTCGGCATCAGGCCGCGTGGGCCGAGGACACGGGCGATCTTACGAACCTCCGCCATGGCGTCGGGAGTGGCGATGGCCGAGTCGAAATCGACGAAACCTTCCTGAACGCGCTTGATGAGATCCTCGTAACCGACGTGCTCCGCACCGGCAGCGATGGCC
>JANOKL010000316.1:0-7416 GCA_031419215.1 Luteolibacter sp.
GCCAGCTTCCGATGAAGCGGTCCTCGATCCTCTCGATCGAGCAAGCGCCCAAATCTTCCGACCCCAAGCCCGAGGAATGAACCCGCGCTCCCTGCTCGCCTGCCTGATCCTCGCCGCCCCATCCCTCCACGCTGCTGCGGGGACCGGCATGATCCGGTTCTTCAACCAGAACCAACTTCCCGGTGAGGTCTCCTCGATCGAAAAGGACCTCATCCGCTGGGATTCCCCCCAATTGGAAAAGCCCACGCCCTTCTTCATGAAGCAGGTGCTGGAAATCAATCAGACGCCGAAGAGCCCGGAAACGAAGGAAATCTGTGAGGCCGTCGTTTCCCTCACCAATGGCGACTCGCTTCGTGGCCAGCTATCCTCCGTCACGGATCAGGCCATCGAGCTGGACACCTGGTATGCCGGAAAACTGACATTGCAGCGTCCGATGGTCGAGTCCGTGAAGATCATTGACCGTCCGAAAATCGTTTATCAGGGACCGGACGGGCTGGATGGGTGGAAACGTGTCGATGAGGAAACCGCATGGACCTTCGAGGCCGGTCGCTTCAAGTCGAAGGGACCCGGCCAGATCGCCCGCGATGTGAAGATGCCGCAGACCTGCCGGCTTGCCTTTGATCTGGCCTGGCGGTCCTCGCTGCGCGCGCGCATCGTCGTCTGTTCGGATGATATTTCCTCCAAGGAACCCTCGAACGCCTACGACCTGATCATCCAGCGCAAGTATGTCTACCTGCGCAAGCGCTGGTCCAGCAACGGCGGTGGCGGCACCAACATCCTCGGCCAGACGGTCGGCGTACCGGAGTTCAGCGAGAACGAGAAGGCCCGCGTGGAACTCTGCATCGACAGGAAGAAAGGCGTCTTCAACTTCATCGTCGATGGCCGGTCCGTGGCTGTCTGGAATGATGCCGACTTCAAGGAAGGCGCGATGGGCGGCGGCCTGCATTTCATCGCCGAGGATTCCACTCCCCTCAGCGTCTCAAGAATCGAAGTCAGTGAGTGGGACGGCGTGGTCGAGCGCCAACCTGCCGCCGCCAACGCGAACTTCGATGAGGAAGACGAGGACCCGGACACCAAGACTCCGCCCAAAAAGGAAGAGCCCGCCCCGGGAAAGATGACGCTCCGCAACGGCGACACCCTGATGGGCGAAGTGCTCGGAATCGAGAAAGGGATCATGCGCGTGAAGACCTCCTACGCCGAACTCAAGATGCCGGTCTCACGCCTGAAGACCATCGCCCTGAAGCCCGTGGAGCGCGAGGAGGCGATCCTCAAGAACGGTGACGTCCGTGCCTGGTTTCCGGATGGCAGCCGCGTGGTCTTCCGCCTCGATACCGCCGCTGCGGATGGCCTCCAGGGATTCAGCCAGAACTTCGGCACCGCCACCTTCAAGCCGGAGGCCTTCAACCGCATCGAGTTCAATCTCTACGACCCGAAGTTCCAGAGTCTGCGCGGCGAGAAGACGTGGTGAAATCCCTCACCCCTTCCACTCCACCGCCATCTGGTCCGTGCTTCATGGTGGGGGATTTCCCCTGCCGTCCCGGCAACGATGAGGCAACCCTTTGCGCCGGGTAGATCATCGTCGGTCTACTATGCTGCCGCCCTCGTGCCATTGCGCCCCCATTTTCACATTCGCGGTTGAAGGCGAATCCTTGTCGACATTCACCGCCCACCGCGCCACTGCCTTTGCCAGTTTCATATTGTTGAACTCATAGTGGCTGAGCCGTGGCAGATACCAGTCCATGCTGTTGTCAGAGGACAGCAGCGCGACCGAGATGTCCTGCGGCATCAGAATCCGGCCATCCCTGAAAAACGACGAGACGGTGACGAACTCCCGCCAATCGAGCAGAATCATTGCGTCCGGACGATGGTGCCGCCAGTGCTTCTTCAGGACGTCGTATAAAACCTCCGGTGTCGAATAAGGGCTCTCCAGCGCATGGACCACCGCGCCGGACGACCGACGGCTGTCGATGCCGGCCTGCAGTGCCGTTTTCATGCTATCCAGGAAGCTGGAGTTCCTGCCACACAAGGGCATCACGATGTGTCGATGGCCCAGATCGATCAGTTTCCGGACCAGCTCCTCCACCAGTCCGGACATGGCGACGCTGACTGTCGGCAACGCATGAGGCCTGGCGTCACCTCCAAGGAAAAGGGTCGGAACGGTCTGGCCGACTGCCCAGGCAGCCAGCACCGGAGTTCCCATCAACACCACGATCACATCCGGAGCCTCCTGATCGAGATGCTCGTCCCAGATCTTGCGCGGGGCCTTCGCATTCTGGAATGGCATCACCCGGTGGACCACCTCCCAGTTTTTCGAGCTCATCACGCTGACGATGTCGGCGTAGACCTCCACCGAGTGGGTGAGCCATTCGTTCATCGGCAGGCTCGTGAGGTAGAGAAGGCGCTTGGTCCGCCCGGCTGCGGCCTCCGGTTTCATCCCACCTTTCCGCCTTGGGTTCATTGGCAGGGCACGAATCAGCCATCGGCAGCGTTCGCCACAGGACGACAGAATTCCCTCGCGCTCCAGAATCTGGAAGGCCTTCGATACGGAAGGCACGCTGACTCCGAGATTCTGGGAAATCGCGCGCAAGCTGGGCATGAGCTCCCCGATCCGCTTCCCGGAGATCATCTCCCGAAGGGAATGCGCGAGCCGCTGCGAAAGACCGCTTTTATCAAAGAATTCCACTCTCCAAGAAAATCGCGCACACCGAATTCTGTCGAATATTTTTTTACAGAAATTCTTGAATCCCCCTTCTTCACACCCGGGCGGAGACTGCTAAAAAGGATGGGTAATTTTAGTTTGTATTCATTTTGTATCCGTCCGGTTCGAACCGGAAACCCATCGATGATGTTCCGTTCCAGAAGTCCACGATCGCGCCGGCAAGCCGTCTCTGCTGCCGCATGCGCTTGTTTCCCGGACGTCACGGTTCAGGCCGGCAACAGCCTTTCTGTTGGGGACGGCACGCACGAGGTCTGCGTCCAACTTTTCTCTCCCCCACAGTGCTCCGTCGAACGCTGGCTCCCCCACTCTGCTTCACGGCTTTCCTGAAACCCGCCCCCAGGGCTGCGGCAGGGACTCCCCTCCATCCCCAAAATCGTCTCCGACTCTTTCCTTTCAACAACCCAACTCGTCTCCATCGCATCATGAAACCTAAGTCCTCGAATCGCTTCCTCTTCTCCCTCCGCAGCCTTCTCAACAGCAGCGGAATCACCTTGGCCATGGCGCTCACGGCCTCGCCACTTTTCGCAGCCGGTGGCTCATGGAACGTAGATGCCGCCGGCGGCTGGGAAACCGCTGCCAACTGGACCCCTGTGGCCGTTCCCGGCACCGCTGAAGGAGATGTGGTGAACCTTCTCTTCAACATCACGGCCGCCCGCACCGTCACGATTGGAACTGGAGTCAACGCCACCGTCGGTGACCTCAACATTGGCGACCCGACCGCCACGGTCTTCGCCTACACGCTCGCAGCCGGTGGCACCGGCTCCATCAGGCTGGACGGAACTGGAACCGCCGACGCCACCGTCGATTACACCTCCAACGTCACCAATACGATCAGCGCGCCGATCACCCTCGTGGACAACGGCGTCTTCCGTTCCAACGTCGCTTCCCAGCATGTTCTCAGCGGGATCATTTCTGGTACAGGGAAATCCCTGACCTTGAACAATGACGTCGATGGCGTCACAACCGCCTCCGGATTGAACAACGGCCAGTTCACCCTCGGCGGAACCAACACCTACAACGGTGGCACGACCATTTCGGACGTCAGGGTCGGAGTCAGCAATGCCGCAGGCCTCGGCACCGGCGCGGTCAACATTACCGGCGCAGGCCAAGTCTATGCCTCCAGCGCCATCACCCTCGCGAACAACTTCACCCTGAACAGCACCGGCTGGGCCGAAACCGGCTTCAACTTCGGCGCACTGCGTCTCGAAAACGGTGCAACCGTCTCTGGAACCATCACCCTGGCCCAGAACAGCACCGTTGGCAGCTTCGGCGGCACCGGCAACCTCAGAGGCGTGATTTCCGGCGCATTCTCCCTTACCAAAAACGGGACGCAGACGATTGCCATCACCAATACCACCGCCGCCAACACCTACTCGGGTGGCACGACCATTTCCCAAGGTGTCCTTTCCATCGGCAGTGGCGGTACGGCAGCCAACACCGCCCGCACGGACGCACTCGGCACGGGCCCGGTCACGGTCAATTCCACCGGCACCCTCCAGCTATGGATCAAGAACGACGCAGCGTTCACCATCGCCAACAACCTGACTGTCAACGGAGGCACCCTTCGCAATGAAGACGGCATCCACACCCTCTCCGGCACCGTCGCCGTAGGGGCCTCCGGAGCCTCCATCTATTCCCGGTACGGCACCAAAAACCTAACCTTGAGCGGCGTGATTTCGGGCACGGGACCCGTCACGCTGGATGCTGACGCCAGCACCATTTTCCTCACCAACTCCAACACCTACAGCGGCAACACAACGCTCTCCAGAGGAATCATTTCCATCAGCTCCGGCACCGGCCTTGGCACCGGCGCACTCGCGATCACCAGCAACGCCGCCACCACGGTCACCATCGCCAACAATGCCGCGACCACCGTTGCCAACAACATCTCACTGCCGGCTCCAACAGCCGCCGCGAACTACAACTTCGTCAAGAACACCGCCAGTGCCACCACCGGCACCCAGCTGAATCTCACCGGCACCATCAGCGGCGGCGGAGCCAATGCCACCCTGCTGCTCAACAGCGGCACAGGCGGTGACACCACCACGACCTATCGCCTTGCCGGAACCAACACCTTCACCGGAAAAGTCCAGATCTTCCGCGGTGGCGTGGTGGTGACCAATACCGCCTCCCTCGGAGCCGGAACCAACATCCTTGAGCTCGGCTCGAACAACAGCCCCCTCGGTGACCTGCGTTTCGAAAACGCCATCACCCTGACCAACCCGGTCTCACTCACTTTCCCCGCCACCATCAGCAGCAACGGCGTCAGCGCAGGCCTTTCCGGCATCCTCAGCGGCACCGCTGCCCTGAACAAGGTCGGAGCCGGAACCCTGACCCTCTCCGGAGCCAATACCGCCACCGGAGCCACCACCGTCTCGGCCGGAACTCTGTCCCTCGACTACGGAAGCAGCGACACCAGCAAGCTCGCCAACGCAGCCACACTCACCCTCAGGGAAGGCACCACGCTCAACCTCACCAGCCTCTTTGCTACCACCCACGTCGAAGCGGTCTCGGCCACCAACTTGAGCGGTAACTCGTCGATCTCCCGCAGTGGCTCCAGCGCCAACAAGATCGCCCTCGGAGCCGTCAACAACTCCGGTGGCACCCTTAATGTGCTGGCTGACAACATCGCCACCACCACCACCCCGTTGACCAACGGCCTCCTACCCGGCTACATCACGGTCAATGGCGGACTCGCCACAAAGGACGGCTCCGACAACATCCTCGCCTACACCGGCTATACCGACGTCGACCGTCTCGGCGGCACCATCGCGGACGCTTTCAGTGCCAATGTTCGGATCATCGAAGCAGGTGCTTCCGGAAACGTCACGCTTGCCGCCTCCGGCACCACCACCGTCGGCACTCTTTCCAATGCCGGAACAGTGGCCCCCACCCTCGTCGACATCGGTTCTGGAAACACCCTCCGGCTCAGTGATCTCGGCTCGATCCAGGCAGGCACCAACGGCCTGACCATTTCAAACGGAACCCTGACCGCAGGCGGAATTGACAACACCGCAGGCACGCTGGAAATCACCAACAGCAGCGCCACGGGAACCTCCATCACCTCCGTCATCGCCGACAACGGTTCGGGAGCTGTGGGACTCACCAAGTCCGGCACCGGGGTCCTGACTCTGAGCGCCACCAACACCTACATCGGCACCACAGCGGTCAACGGCGGCACCTTGGTCCTCACCGGAGGAAGCAGCCTCGCCGACACCGGTGCCGTCTCCCTCGCGAACAGCACCGGAGCCACCCTCAGGCTGGACTCCAGTGAAACCATCGGCTCACTCGCCTCAGGGGCCGCTTCCACCGTCAACCTGCAGGCGAACACCCTGACCATCGCTGGCACATCCAGCACCACAGCCTCCGGTGCCATCACCGGAACGGGAGCCCTCATCAAACAAGGCTCCGGCACCCAGATCCTCTCCGGCACGAACTCCTACACGGGAGGAACCACCGTTTCGGACGGAACGCTCCAGGCAAATACCACCGGCTCCCTCACCGGTGCCGTCTCCATTGGGGCGACTGGGACCCTGGCGTTGAATGCTGCGGGAAGCAATTTCGCCAACACCCTCACAGGAAATGGCACGGTCGGCATCACTCTCGGCACGGTCGCCACGACCACGACTCTTTCCGGTAATCTCAGTGGCTTCACCGGGACCCTCTCGCTGTCGACCGGTGGCAAGCTCAACCTGAGCTCAACCGCTGCCAACCAACTCGCACCGGCGGCAACGATCCGGCTGAACAGTGGTGCAACCCTGTATCAATTCACGGCAGCCACATCGCTCGCAAACCCTCTCGAAGTTTACGGCGGCACAACCGGAGAAGCCATCGGTCAGATCCGCCTCGAAGGCGGAGCCACCCTGTCTGGGGCGTTGACCCTCTTCGGCAATACCACCGTCGGCAACAACTTCTCAGGAAATGTGGGTATCATTTCCGGAAGCATCGGCGAAAGCGGCGGCAGCTTCGGCGTCACCAAACTCGGTGTCGGCACGATCACGCTCGCCGGCACCAACACCTACACGGGTGCCACCACCCTCAGCGCCGGAACCCTGAACCTCACTGGTTCCGCTGCCAGCTCCGCATTCAGCCAGGCCGCTACCACCACCCTCACCGGTGAGGGTACGGTCGCCAGTCTCAGCACCACCGGAGCCACCAACCTCATCATCAATGCCGCCACCACCGGCGCATTGAGTGCCGTCGGTGACTTCACTCCGGGCGTTGGGGCTGTGACAACGGTTAGCTTCCCAACCAGCACGCCCACCTCAGGAACCGTCCGCGTTCTGAACTACGGCAGCACCACGGCCACCTCCACGAATTTCGCCCTCTCGGGTGCCACTGGCTTCCGTACCCCGACCTTTGACGTCCAGCCCACCTTCACCGACCTGACCCTCGGAGTCGCCAGCCTCACCTGGACTGGCACCGGCGGCACGAACTGGGACGTCAACACGACCAGCAACTGGAACGACACCACCCCCGCCGCCTCGAAGTTCTTCGTCGGGGATTCGGTCACCTTCGATGACTCACCTGCCGGCACCGCCCAGACCATCGCACTCACCGTTGCCGTCCAGCCAGCCAGCATCACCTTCAACAACACCACCGACACCTACGCGCTCACCGGCACGGCTGGATCGATCATCGGCACCACCGGCATCACCAAGAACGGCACGGCCAACGTCACCCTCGCGGGCGGCACC
>JANOKL010000317.1:0-6108 GCA_031419215.1 Luteolibacter sp.
TCGATGCTCTACCACTCCCGCGGTAACAAGGCCTTCGGCAGCTACGACGACTACTTCGGTGGGGATGCCGAAGAGGACGCCATCCTTTACCTCCAGCTCGCCACCACGCTGATCAACCGCATCCGGCCCGGAGCGCTGATCATCGCTGAGGACATGTCCGGCATGCCCGGCCTATGCCGTCCCGTTTCCGAAGGCGGCTGCGGCTTCACTCATCGCCTCGCCATGGGTCTGCCGGATCACTGGATCAAGCTGCTCAAGGAAGTGCCCGACGAGCAATGGGATCTCGGTGAACTCTGGGGCGTGATGACCAACCGCCGCTACGGCGAAGCCACCATCGCCTATGCGGAAAGCCACGATCAGGCACTCGTCGGCGACAAGACCCTGGCCTTCCGCCTGATGGACCAGAACATGTACTGGTTCATGGCGAAGTCCGACCAGAACCCGGTCATCGAACGCGGCATCGCCCTGCACAAGATCCTGCGCCTGCTCACGCTCTCGTTCGGTGGCGAAGGCTGGCTGAATTTCATGGGCAACGAGTTCGGCCACCCCGAGTGGATCGACTTTCCCCGCGAGGGCAATGGTTGGTCCTACCATCATTGCCGCAGGCAGTGGTCGCTCGCGGAGAATCCGGAGCTGAAATACGAATGGCTCGGCGACTTCGACCGCGCGCTCACTGAACTCGCCGCGAAGCATCGCCTCCTTTCCTCAGCCCCCGCGCAACTACTCAACCTCGACGCAGGCAACAAGGTCCTCTGCGCCGAACGCGGCCGACTCATCTTCGTGGTCAACCTTTCGCCCCACGGCTCCTACTTCAACTACGAGTTGCCCGTTCCCGAAATCGGCACTTATGAACTCGTGCTGGATAGTGACGAAATTCGCTTCGGCGGACATGGCCGCGTGGATCACTCGTTCGTCTACCCGGTGAACGTGAATGGGAGGCTCAGTGTTTACATTCCGGCAAGGACGGCACTGGTGTTCGCGCCGGCGGAGTAGAGGAGTGAATGGTGAATCGTAAATGGTGAGTGGGACGGGGCAGAACCGATCGCGATCATTTACTCTTTGGTTTTCACGGGAATATTGAGCTTCTCCGTTTCCAACAAGACGGCTGCGTCCTTTGCATCCGATTGCATCCACCGGGCCGTCACGTCCACCGGATAGGTCCAGTTGATCTCATTGGAGAATTTGGCCCACTTTTCGAGGTTGGGGGGGAGTGCGCGATCGGACGCGAAGATCTGAGAGTGGCAACTGAAGCTGCCGGGGCCTCGCCGCGGGACTAGAACCCAATGCAGCACACAGGTGCCACCTGGAGCTATGGATTGCTTTACTAACTCAGAAGCGAACACATTCTCAGCCTTGAATTGGTAGTCGCGGTCCTTGGCGTCATGCAGATTGATCACCCAAGGGATCTTCGCCGGATGATCGAACTCGATCGGCTTGGAGGTTGGATTGGAAAGGATCAGCTCCAATTCGATGGCCTGCTGGAACGAATTCTGGACGAGCCTTGGATTGTTGAACTTGGCCACCAATCCACCCAGTGGACTTTCAACGCCAAAGGCGGGAAGAATTAACCCAAGACATGCAGTCCAACGAAGAATCCATTTCATGGTGGTTTGTGATATCGCTTGGTGCGTTGCATAAAACCAGACAAAAAGGCCGGGACCCGTTTCCAGATCCCGGCGGCGGAGAAGAGGGTAAATGGTGAATCGTAAATCGTGAATGGTGCGGGAAAGACTCTTCCACCACTTACAATTCACGATTCACGCCGACACCCTCTTCACGCCAGCTCGGCGGCGTGAAACTCGGACCAGTCGTCGAGGTTGTTGAGGTTCACGGCGTCCTTCGGAGCAGCGGCGTCATCTGGAATGCCTGCGACTCCGAGGATGGAGGCACGGACGTCGTCGGTGTGGTTGTAGCCGGCGATCGAGGCGTTCAGGGCGGAAACCGAAGCGGCATCGAGTTTCGCACCCGGCTGGCTGGCGATCCAGGCTTCGAACTGCGCGTAAGTGGGACGGCTTTCGGTGATGAAGGCAACGAGGGCATCCTTGTCCAGACCGAGAGCCTCGATGACCATGAAGTCGTAGCCTGGGCCGGGGCCCTTGTAGCCGTCGGCGAGCTTGCCGCGGGCGGCGAGGGAAACCTTCTGCCAAAGGCGCGGGAGGTGGAGGACGCCAAGCGGGCCAGCGGTGCCGGAACTGATAAGTGGAACGATCTTGCTCATGGTGCGCCCATCAAAGCATACGACACCAAGAGGTCAAACGACGATCCTGTCAACGGGTGGAAATTCCATGACGGCTCCAGAAGGAAGCCAGTTCGCCATGGCTGCCATTGAAGACGTTGCGTTCCACGGGTCGGTCGAGGTTACCGAAGTAGGCGCTGGAGCGGAACGTGGGATGGGTGTAGCACTTGGGATTCGAGCGGCCATTTTGCCAATCGACTCCTGCATACTGCCACAGGGTCCAGTCGTTCCAGACGTTGTATTGGTTCACAAGACCCTTGGGCGTCTCCGGCGCGGGAAAGGATTTGCAGGCTCCACTTTCACAGGAGTAAAGCGCGGCCCAATACGGACAGCGGCGCAGCTTGGCCTTCGTCGCCGGATCGGCCTGGTTGAGCAGGACGCGAAGGTGCTCACTGTTCTCCAGATACACCACCGGCGGGCAACCGGTGCGGGTCTCCACTCGATCGATGAAACGGGTGATATCCGACAGTTTCGAGTTCGCATCAAAGTCACCGGCGAGCAGGATCTTCTCGGAATTCCACGAGCGGCTACGGGCGATCGACTCCATCCGGCTCACAAACTGATCAGCCTGCGCGACGGCATCGACGTGGGTCTGCAGGCGGTAGTACGCCCCAACCTGCATGCCTTCCTGATCGGCAGAGGCGAGGAAGGTGGCGCACTTTTCATCAAGCACACCGCCTTTCCCGCAACGGGCAATGAGAGCTGACGCGCCGTTTTTCTTCAGGGCGGAAACGTCGTGCTCGGAGTAGGACTGGCCTTCGCGCTGGCGCTCCTTGGGATCGTAAGCGGAAACATTGATGACCTGGGGCATCCGTGTGGAGGTGCCGCTTCCGGCGCAGTGGGTGAGGAGTGGAACGATCGCCAGAAAAAGCAGGGAAGGAACACGCATGTTGCATTCAAGAACAGGACGACCCGCAGGGCAAGCTCGTCGCTTCAGGGAGCGCGGAAATCCAGAGGCACTACCTTTGATGCCAGCGACTCCGGAAAGGCGTCTCCGCTGAAGTGGACCCAGTCCCTATCGGTGGTTTGGTCCTGCATCTGCGCCGTGCTCGCCACCCAGCTTCCATCGGCGAGCTGCACCTTGAGCCTGGCATTGCGGAACTTGAACTTGTCCACGTTGGAGGAACGTCGGACCTCGATCCGGTTTTCGTTCTTCAAGAGCTTCATCGCCGCCGCATCCAGAGGGATCTTGAACGCCTTCCACTCGTCACCGGCAATGGGCAGGGTCGCGATCCTAACGCCATTCAGCCAGATCGTCTTTTCTCCGGTGTCCGAAGGATTCACGCCAAACAAGTCGATGAGCAGCATCGCGGATTTCAAGCTCGAGAGTTCTCCGGCACTCATGGCGCGCTGCGGGATGGGCGTCGCCTTGACCGGATGCTCCGCCATGACCTGGATGGTCTGACGACGCAGTCCGGCATCGATCGCCCACGGCAGGGCCTTCCCACCAAGCGCGGCATCTTCTGCTTTCCGGTCCAACAGCAGCCAGGACTCCGCCGTGGTGTCGCCATCAGATCCGGCGAGGACCTCGACCTTCACTTCCTTGCCGAGGTGGGACTTGAGATCGAATGAAGCCATTTCCCAGGCACGAGCCTTGGTGCTTGGCATGCCGGCACGTGCATAGCCGGGAAAGGGATTGAGCCGCGCCTTGCTGGTGGTCTTGGGTTTGATGACCGCGCCATTGATCCGCACCTCGGGCATCGTGGGGTAGCCGATGACCAGAAGCTCGGCGCGACCGGCGGCATCCGATGGAACGACGAAGGTGGCCTCATGCTCCTTCGGCGTCGCGACCTTCACCTCGGAAAGGGGCTTCAATTTCGTCGGAGAGGTGCCGGGAGAAAACTGAATCGCCAGGGTCTGATAACCGGGAACCTCGATGTGCAGTTCATTTCCGGAAATCGTGGAGGAAACCAGCTCGCCCTCATACGGATACACCACGCGCTCGACCTGCGGCTTTCCATCGAAAGGAATCTTCAACACCTGCGGAGCAGCCGAGGGGTTGCGCGTCACCAGCACTCCGTCGTTGCCGCTCCAGCCCATGTAGCCGTAGACCTGTCCCTCGTCCGGACGGCCACCGACATACACGCTGTTGGCCAGTGCTTGGAAATGCGATTCCGCCCAGCGATGGATCGTGCAGAGCGCTTTCCGATGCTCCGGATTGGCAACCTTCGGCGTGATGTACCACTCCTTCATCTGGATACCACGACCATAGTACATCATCACATGATCCGCCCATTCGCGGACGCCATCTTCCGGCCCTTCAAGCTGGCGACGGGCATTGAGGATGATTCCATGGGTCATCAGGCGGGAAATGGGAACCAGCGGCCGATCCGCCGGATTTCCCCACATCCGCCAGAGGAAGGTGTCACGGTCGGTCGTGGCCATCGCACGGACGGAAAGCTCGGGCCAGTTGCCGTTCGCACCATCGTCTCCGGCCAGCATCCACAGCGCATCACCATGCATCAGCCACCACGGCGAGAACCAGACCCAGTTGGTGAGGTTCTGATAGACCTGCGGGTTCACCTCCTTTGTGGCGTGCAGCAGGCTGATCATCGCGTCGACGTTCACCTCGTGGCCGTGACGATCGGTCGGCGGATGACCGTTGCCCTCGCCGACGTCCGAGAGGTGGTTGAAGTCATGCTTGAAATAAGCGACCTTCGCCTCGCCCGCCAAGCGCTTGAGCTGCGCTTCCATGCGGGTCCGATAGGCTTCGGAGCTGAGCGAATAGTGGCCGAAGTATTGGGAGAAATACTTGTTCGCGCTGGCCTTGGCGAAACCCTGGGTCTGGCCCCACTTGACGTCGCAGTTCGTGCCATCGAGCGCCAGCCAGAGTCCGAGCGTGGTGCCTTCCTTGCGCAGTTCCTCGCTGAGCTTCACCAGATCCTGAAAGCCACCCGGAAAGTCGCGCGGTGTCGGTTCATAGACCGACTGCCGGTTCTGCCAACCATCGTCCGGGACCATCGCATCAATCTTCACACCATAGGGGGAAATGGCCGACTTGAACTCGCGATACACGTTCACGAAGTTGTCGCCCTTCAGGGATTCCCCCGCCGGATCGAACCAGTTGTTGTAGTGCGTGAAGGAACGATCGGGCTTCTGGATCCTTTTGAGATAGCTGGAAAACTGCCGCTCGATCGGCAAATCCACGCCACCACCCGCGACTGCGGTCTTGCTGCTGATCTGCCAGCGCTCGCCGGACTTCACCGCGTAGCCCGGGAAATGAAACAGGCGGATCAGTCCGGGTCGGGCCTTCGCATCGCGGTCACGGCCATCGAGATCGACGAAGCTGTAGTTGCCGACCATTTCGAAGTGATGCTTGTCCGGCAGCGGCGTGTTGCCATCGGTATGACGGCTGTGCCCGGCGGGATATTCCAACCCGAAAAACCAGCGGCCCCCGAGAAACACCGGCTCGCCACGACCTCCGCGCGTGGCGGTGCCTTCGCATGAGAATCGCTCGACCTCCAAGCGATCGACCGTGGATTCTCCCTTGAACTCCAGAACGACGCTTTTTCTAACAATCCCATCCCCCAGCCTTGACCAGTAGCGCACCATTACGGCGTCAGGCGCTCCTGGGGGAACTGCATCCGGCCAACGATAGCGGATCGTCATCGAGGAGGTTTCACCATCGCTCGTTCCCGTCATTTTCTCATCCGCGACAAAATCAGAGGCCGTCCATTCGCGGTCATCCATCATCCGGATGTGGAACTCATCGCTGCGCGTCGCCACTGACTGAGTGCCGGCTATGAACCGGGTGGTGCGCCACACCTTGCCATCGAAGGTCAGTTCGCGGGCGAAATCGCCACCGCCAAGCCTCATGACCTTCGGCGCTGCTTGAAGGGAATCAAACAGACAACAGTGAAGCGAGACGATGG
>JANOKL010000318.1:0-1585 GCA_031419215.1 Luteolibacter sp.
AAGACGCGCTTCGTTCCGAAACGATCCGCCAGCCAGCCGCTCATCGGGATGAAGACGGCGATGGCGATCGTGTAGCTGGTGAGCACCGATTTCAAACTCAGCGACTCCACCCCGAGCGAAAGCGCCATCGTCGGCACGGCCGTATTGACGATGGTGCTGTCGAGCTGCTGCATGAACAAGGCCACCGCTACGACCCAAGGAAGATAGCGCTGGGTCCTGGCCAGCTCCGGGTCGATGGCAGAGGCTTCGTTCATGACCGGAACTGCCGGTAGAACGTGATCGCCGAGATCGCGAACCCGATCATCAACACGATCCGCCGCACCCACACCTGTGGGATTTTCTGAGAGTAGTGGGAGCCGAGGTAATAGCCGGCGATGGCCCCGATCGTCATCACGCCGGCCTTCGGCCAATCGACCAGCCCACCGGCGATGAACATAATTGCGGCAACGATGTTGATGAGCGAGCCGAGGATGTTTTTCAGCGCGTTCATCCGGTGGATGTCGGTCAGGCCGACGAACCCGAGCGTTGCCAGCATCAGAATGCCGATGCCCGCGCCAAAAAATCCGCCGTAGATCGAGACGAGGAATTGGAACAGGATCGCGGGCCAGAAAACGGTCACCGGCTTCGGCTCGGCGGCGGACTGTTTCACCATCCGCGCGACGATCCCCTGCACGAGAAAAAGCAGGGTCGCGAACAGGATCAGAAACGGGACCAGCTTCGCGAAGGCCTCGTTGCTGGTCCGCGTGAGAAGCCAGCTCCCGATCAAGCCACCCGCCAGACTCACCGGCACGAAGCGCACCAGCCATTCACGAATGTCGGTGAGGTGTTTCCGGAAGCCATAGACTGAGCCGCCGGTGCCGATGACGAGGGCGACCGTGCTGGTGGCATTCGCGATGACCGCCGGTGTGCCGATGGCGAGGAGGGCCGGAAAGGTCAGGATCGTCCCGCCACCGGCCACGGCATTGATCGCTCCGGCCGCCATCGCCGCGCCGAGGAGGGAAAGAATGTCAGTCGCCGTCATGCCGCTGCGGGAGACTATCCGGCTGACGGGACGCGGCAACCGCGAAGAACGCCGCACCCGAAATGGTCAATTGTCTCCGGGGACGGAACGCCCTAGCATGGGCTTTCTTATGAAAGCCCTCGCCATCGTCATCGCGCTCTTCTCCCCGGTCGTTCAGCCGGACCGCAGCGTCACCTTCAAGCTCAAGGCCCTGGAGGCCACCAAGGTCAGCGTCGACTGCTCCGG
Organism: Luteolibacter sp.; assembly: GCA_031419215.1. Taxonomy (GTDB): domain Bacteria; phylum Verrucomicrobiota; class Verrucomicrobiia; order Verrucomicrobiales; family Akkermansiaceae; genus Luteolibacter. Next base: position 1,247 of record JANOKL010000318.1, read on the forward strand.
ACACGGCAGGCACGAGATGGTCAAGGGCGATGGCGGCGTCTGGTCCTACACCAGTCCGGAGATGGAGCCGGACATTTACACCTACTCGTTCACGCTCGACGGCACGAAGATCATCGATCCCTCGAACCCTGAGCAGAAGACCGGCTATTTCGGAAACGAAAGCCTGCTTTTCGTCCCCGGCAACCAGCCCTGGGATCCGCGCGACGTGCCGCATGGCGTGCTTCATCATCATCCGTATCGCTCCGCCATCGCCAACCATGATCGCGAGCTGATCGTTTACACGCCGCCGGGTTATGATGCGAAGTCGGAGAAGCCACTGCCGGTGCTCTACCTGCTTCA
>JANOKL010000319.1:0-3594 GCA_031419215.1 Luteolibacter sp.
GAATCAATTTGCCGCATGAAGAAACTCCGACCCAGTGGTGGCTACCGCGACACCTGCAGCTTCCAGACGGCCACGCTCATCTACGACGCCACCGTCTGGTTCTGTGAAAAATTACTCGATCCCCGCTCTCGCACGGTGGACCAGATGGTGCAGGCCGCCCGCTCCGGGAGACAGAACATCGCGGAAGGGAGCCGCGCCGCCGCGACTTCCTCGCAGACGGAGCTGCGCTTGGTGAATGTGGCCCGCGCGAGTTTGGAGGAGCTGCTCTTGGATTATGAGGATTATCTGCGGCACCGAAGGTTGCTGCAGTGGGCAGTAGACAGTCCGGAAGCGAGTGAGGTGCGACGTGTGCCGCTGGTTTTCAGAGATCTGTCGGATCCGGCAGATCTGACAGATCTCTCCGACCAGCAGCGCTGGGCTCTCTACTCCCGCTGGCTGGATTCACCGGATGGTGCCATCCGAGCGAACGCGCTCATCTGCCTGATTCACCAGGCAAACTTCCTGCTGGACCGTCAGATCGCCGCGCTGGAGCGGGCCTTCGTGGAAGAGGGCGGGTATAGCGAGCAGCTCGCCACCGCGAGGTTGGCGGAGAGGAGAAAAAAGGATCGGTCTGATCTGACAAATCCGCCGGATCAGACGGATCTGAAAAAGATCCCGGCTTGTCCGCTGTGTAGCGGCCAGATGGCGCTACGCACGGCCAAGACAGGTCCGAAAACTGGCCAGCAATTCTGGGGCTGCACGGGCTACCCGGAGTGCAAGGGGACCCAGAAGATCTGACTGATCCGGCTGATTTGTCAGGTCAGACGGATCTCTTCACCCCACCGCCTGCCGCAGCCACTCACCGAGGTTGTAGTACATCGTCACGCGGCTGATTTTCGCGTCCCTGATCTGGAAGAAGGCACCGGCCGGGAGGACGTAGGTCTGGCCATTCGCTGCGGGCAGGCCTTTGTCGGTGGCGAGATATTGGCCATGCACGGTGAACTCGGCGGCGGCGCGGGTGCCGTCGTCATTGGCGAGCAGGACGAGATCCTCCAAGCGTTCACGATAGCAGCGGTCCATCCGCAGCATGAACTCACGGAATGCTGTCACGCCAACTTCCGATCCACCTTGATTCAGATCGTGGACGATGTCGTCTGCCATCAACGAGAAGAAGGTCTCGCGATCACCTGAATTGAAGGCGGCGTAGTAGGAGTGGAGCAGATGGATCGTGGACTCGCGGGTCATGATGGAGGCAGGAAATCAAGCTCACTCACTTTCCGCAAGCCACCGCTCAACGGCGCTTCTTTTTCGCTCCGGGTGGCTTGGCTTCGGGCTTGGCTTTCTTTCCGGCGGGAGGTTTCGGAAAGGCCTTCTTTTTCGCACCCGAAATCGTGGGCCTGCTTTTCAATGGAGGTGGCCCGGGCTTCTCGGTTTTCTTTTTCCCTTCAGCCGACGGCATGCCTTCGGAGATCTTCGCATCCCGATCCAGCGCAATGCGGAAATCGACGAAGCGCCGGACACGATCGACGCCGATGACTTCCATCGGCAGACGCATGCCGGTCTGGATGAGGTCGCCATCGTAGCTGGCCCACGCACCGCGATGGCCTTCGAAACGCCAGCGGCCTTCCGGCAGGTCCTCACGCTTCACCGCGCCGCGGATGCCGAGGTTCGGCACCTCGACGAAGAGGCCCATCGGACGCGCGTCGGTGATGAGTCCGTCGAACACGATCGGCTCCTCCAGCTCGGCCACGCGACCGAGAAATTCCATCATCTTGAGCTGCTTCGTCTCGCTCTCGGCTTCGGCCGAAACGCGCTCGGTGTCCGAAATGTGGCGGGAAATTTCGCGCAGCTCGTTCTGCGACGGCGTGCGGTCCGTCACCTTCGGCGCGTTTTCCAAATAAGCCTGCATCGCGCGATGGACGATGAGGTCGGCGTAGCGCCGGATCGGACTGGTGAAGTGGCAGTAGTCGGCCTTCGCGAGTCCGTAGTGGCCGATGGCGTCCGGCGAGTAGGCGGCGCGCTTCAGGCTCTTGAGCAGGCCGAGCTTGATCGAATGCTCCTCCGGGCTGCCCTTGGAGTCGTCCAGCAGCTTTTGAATGTGGGCGCGGTTGGTGAGGTCGCCGGGCTTGTAGCCGTGAAGCTTCGCGGTCTCGGCAAATTCGAAGAGCTTGGAAAAATCCGGATCCTCGTGAATGCGGTGGACGGCAGGCTTCTGGCGACCTTTCAGCAATCGGGCGACCACTTCATTTGCCGCGAGCATGCACTCTTCGACAAGTTGGTGGGAGGAAGTGTGTTCGACCGGAATCAGCCCGCAGGCGCGACCGTTCTCATCGAGCTTGATGCGGATCTCCGGCATTTCGAGGTCGAGCGCGCCGTTGGCGAAACGGAGCTTCCTGAGCGTGGAAGCCATTTTCCAACCCTCGCGGACCATTTCCTCCAGCCCTTCCTCGTGGCCATCGGGCGCGTCTCCGCCGTCGAGGATGACCTGCGCCTGTTCGTAGGAAAGCTTCGCCCTGCTGTGAATGACGGCATCGAAAAAGCGGACCTTCTTCACCTCACCATTCGAGGCGATGTCGAGCAGCGCGCACTTCGTCAGGCGATCCACATCCGGCTTCAGCGAACAAATGCCGTTGCTGAGTTCCGGGGGCAGCATCGGCAGCACGCGGTCGACGAGGTAGGTGGAGTTGCCGCGCTCGATGGCTTCCTTGTCCATCGCGGTGCCGGGTTTCACATAGTGGGAAACATCGGCGATGTGGACGGCGAGCATCCAGCCGGTCTTCGTGCGCTCCAGCCAGATCGCGTCGTCGTGGTCCTTTGCGTCGGCGGGGTCGATCGTGATGACGAGCTTCTTCCGCCAGTCGGAACGGCGGGCGATTTCCTCGTCGGTCGGCGACTCGGGCGTGCCACGGACTTCCTCGATGACTGCATCCGGAAACGAGGTGCGCAGGCCATTTCTCTGGATCACGGCGACGATGTCGACGCCCGGATCGCCGGGCCAGCCGAGGACCTCGAGAATGCGTCCGCGCGGGGCGAGCGAGCGCGAGTCCCATTGCTCAAGCTCGACCACGACGAGCTGGCCGGGCTGCGCGGTGGTGTCGCCCACGAGATCGACCGGGCCATCGACGGCGACGTCCGAGCACTGCACCCAGGAATGCTTGCCCTTTTGCTGGAAGGTGCCGATCAGGCGCCCCGAGCGGCGTTCAAGGATCCGCTCGACCTTGCCCTTCGCCTCTTCATCCGGCTCATCGCCGACCACACGGCGGTCGCCACGCTGCGGCTTCGCACGGCGTTCGGACGGGAGCTGGATCGTGCAGACGACCTTGTCTCCATCGAGGGCGGTGGAGCAGTCACGCCGACCAATGTAGATGCGGGAGAATTTTTTCAGGTCGATGCCGGTCGCGATATTCTCGTCGTCGGTCAGGGTTGGAAAAAACCAGGCATTGCCCTTCGGATGGAACCTGAGGGTGCCGGTGAGCTGGTTGCCGGTCTTGCCGCGGAGTTCGTAGCGCGACTTTCGGCCTTCCACGACAAGCCCTTCCTGAATCAGTGCCATCACGACGGCCCGCAGTTTCGAGCGATCACCGGATGGGATTTCCAGAAACCGAGCCAGCTCGG
>JANOKL010000320.1:0-31053 GCA_031419215.1 Luteolibacter sp.
CCAACATTGGGATGGGAAAGCTGCAAGGTGCCACCTCCCAAGGTCAGAGCGGAGGACGAGGAAATGATGTTCGAGGCGATCGTTCCGAAGTTGAGATTCAAAGTGCCGCCACTGACAGAGGTTCCACCGGTGTAGCCGTTGCTACCGGAGAGTGTCAGAGTGCCTAAGTCGACTTTGGACAAACCCCCGACTCCGTTCGCCATTGCGCCGGAAATCGAGATACTGCCAGCACCGCCAGCGACGAGAGTGAAGGCTCCGTTGACTGCGGTCGCGTTGTTCAGAAGAATAGTGCCACTGTCGGAGTTGATGCGGGATTGTGCAGTCATCGAGACGGTGCCGCCATAAGTGTTGTCTCCGGCGATATTGCGAAGCGCGCCACGGTTGGAAATACCACCGCCGCTGATGCTGAGTGCTTCCGCGCCGACTGTTACCGCCCCGCCGCTGCCATTGATTTCCAGAGCTGAATTCGCGGCAACCGTAACGCCCCCGGCTGTAGTGCCGAGCGATGTGTTTTTGGTGATCCGGAGCGCGCCTGCGACGATGGTGGTGCTGCCAGTGTAGGCGTTGTTACCGCCGAGAATCCAAGTGCCAGCATTGTCCTTTCTGAGGCTGACCGTGCCGCCGAGGTTGCCGTCGCTGATGACGCCGTTGAAGGCGTTATTGCCGAGGTTGGTGCCCGCGAGTTCAAAATTCCGACCATCGTTATTCGAATAGGAAAGGTCTGTATTGATGACCCAAGTATTTAAGACACTCGTGCTGTTGTTGTATAGTGTCGTTGTGGTGACGTTGTGATTGCTAGCGATACGCGGCAGAATTTCAACCCGGCGGTTGTCGAAGACCAGCGGTGAAGAGCCGTTGAGAACGATGCCGATTCTCTGACTTGGGGCGGTGGCATCCAAGTGACCTCCGCCGACTTGCAGAGCCGAGCCGACGGCATCGCCGAGGCTGGAAAACTGAACAGTGGGATTGCCGAGTGTATAGCCCGCGTTGTTGGTAAGTCGGACCTCTAAATTTCCGGTAAAGCCGCTGGCGTTACCTAGATTGAGGATCTTGGAGTTGACATCCGTGACGAATCTGAGGATGCCATTTCCTGTTGTTGTCGCGAAAGTGGTAGTTCCGTTGCCGGTGATCGTTCCGAGGGCTCCTTGGCTGACGGCGAGTGTGCCGGAGGAGAAATTGAGAGCGGCGGATGGCGCGAACGTGGCAACCCCACCGAAGGTGAGATTGGCTGAAGCGCCACCGATATTTGCAACGTTCCCAATGGCCAAACTCCCCGCATTGACGACGGTGCCGCCGGTGAATGTATTGGTGCCTGAGAGAGTGAGTAGTTGAGAACCATTTTTCACCAAGGTCAAGGCACCCGTGTTATTGGTGATAGGGGCGGAGATGATGATGGGCCCCGCGCCAGCATTGACATGGAGGTTGTCCGCAGTGGTCGTGGGGAGAGTCACTGCGCCGGTGCCGGTGGCAGCGAGATACATCGTGTTGGCACTGCCGTTGAGGATACCGGTGGTGCCGAGATTGTTACCGCTGGAGACTAAGAAGGCACCGATGGCGGTAATGCCTGAGCCATTGGATGTGGTGAAATCTATGGCGGCACCGCCCGAGGTGGCTGCCAACTTGTAAGTGCTGCCACTCACATCTCGAACAAAATAGGTGGTATTGAGGGCCAAACCGGTTGGCATTGTGCCATTATTGAAGACCACAGCATCACCATTGGCAAAGACGTGGGAAGCTTGGGTGATCACATCGGTGGCGAAATCTGCCGTGGCCGCAGTGGAGACGGAGATCGATTTCAGTGCGGTGATGCTTTTTGTTCCGCCAGTTAGCGTAAAGCTTCCTGCCAATCCAGTCGCGGGAGTGGCGTCAGCGGTGTAGGCATCCGTGGCAACTGTCCATCCGCTTTGCACGCTGGCAGCGATGCCAGCGGCTGTGGCAGTTCCATTCGCACCGCTATAAACGGCGTAGTCCGACTGTGAGGCAGTATTTCCCGTGGTGGCCCAGGGTCCGATAATCTGTCCTACCGTGGTATCAGTTGTTACTGAAGACACGCGGATGATGTTAGTGCCACCCGAAGTGCCAGCACGGACGAAGGCGACAGCGGAAGTATTGCTCGCTCCGCCATGCGTCAAGCCGGACAGAATGATGGAGGTATTGGAACTCGTTCTGCCTGAGGGCAACGTGACGTTCAATTGCCCTGTGGTAAGTGCCACGGAGCCGAAGGTCTCGGACACACCGGCCGCACTGTTCACGGTGCTGATGGCGAGGGAAATAGTACCGCCATACGAGGTAATGGCTGCCGAATCGCTGACGCGGGTGGTAGCTCTCTGGTTGGATTGACTATTATCACTGGTGATCGCAATGGAACCACCGTTAAGGGTGATTCCAGTCGAGTTGGCCAAAGCTCGTCCACCGTTGCCACCCGTGCCGTCACCCGTCATGGCAAAGCTAGTGCCTGCGTTGATGGTGGTGGTGCCGGTCCAGCCGGGGCCGACGCCTGCGTTGAAATTGACGGTACCAGTGACGGACGGACTGATCGAGGAGAGGATCACATTTTTGCCCACACCGACAATGCTGGAGGTGATGGTGGCGCTGCTGGTGGTGCCAGATTGGGCAAGGAGGGCGATGGTGTTGTTGGTCGCGCCGAGGGTGAGCACGTTGCCGCCAATGGAGTAGCCGGAATTGGAGAAGAAGGTGAGGCCGCCGACCGTGATCGGTGCAGTGAGAGCAACAGCCCCCGCTGTGCCGCCGAAGAAGGCGGTGTCGATGTTGGCGTTGTTCCAAGCGACGTGCGCTAGTGCGTTGCCCTGATCCCAGTTGGTTAGGGTAGTGTCCCAATTGCCAGCGGTGCCACCACTGACTCCGTTGCCGTTAGTGCCAATGTTCGCTGCGCCACCGTCCCAGTAGAGCGTGGCGGAGTGAGCGGAGGCCGCACAAACGACGACTGAAAGGAAGGAAGAAAGGGCAAGTGCGCGACGAAATTTGGGTTTCATGGGAGGAGATGGAGGGATTAAGTGGGTTAGCTCAGAAAAAAGGACTTCTCGACGAATGCTTACGCTTGAGGGGGTAAATGGAAATATGGAGGACACCTAGACAAGGGTAGCAGAGAAGGGAAGCTCAATTTTTATATACGCCTACCTTTCACATCAGGTAGAAAACCGTCATGTCCTACCTCAACATTCTCTCGGCTGCCGAGCAGGTGGCTGACTTCCTGCGCAAGGAGCTGCTTCGCGGGGCCTGGAACGGTTTGATGCCCGGTAGTGACCGTCTGGCGGCGGAGCTCGGAGTGGGAAGCAATACGGTGGAGGCGGCTTTGAGGCTGCTGGAAAAGGAAGGCCTTTTGGCAAGCCAAGGGCGTAGGAAAGGCCGGGTCATCGTTGCCTCATCGAGCGGACAAGTGGGGCGCAAAATCCGGGTGGCGATTCTCGTGGGTGAGGACGCCGACCGCAGGGTGGAATACATGGTGAAACTCGAGCACGAGCTTCTGGAGGCCGGGCACAAGGCCTTTCACCTGACCCAGACGCTCCTTGGCGAATTCGGGATGGATGTGGATCGGATCGCCAAGATGGTGGCGAAGACCCCAGCGGATGCGTGGATTTTGGTGGGAGGTTCGAGGGAGGTGCTGGCTTGGTTTTGTGAGCAATCGACGCCGGCGATGGCCATCTTTGGCCGGAGGCGGGGGCTGGCGATCGCTGGAGTCGGTCCGGACAAGCCACCGGCTTGTGCCACGGCCACCCGTGTCTTGATCGGACTGGGACATCGGCGGATCGTCATGCTGGCCCGGCGCATGCGACGGCTACCTGAGCCTGGTGCTCCTGAGCGTGCCTTTCTTGAGGAACTGGCCGCTCAGGGGGTAGCCCCAGGACCCTACCATCTGCCGGACTGGGAAGAGAGTATCGATGGCTTCCATGATCGGCTGGAATCACTGTTCCGGGTCACGCCGCCGACGGCGCTGATCATTGACGAGGCCCCGTTTTTCGTCGCAGCGCAGCAGTTTCTCGCCGGTCGCGGTCTGCGGGTGCCGGAGGATGTCTCGCTGATCTGCACGGATGCGGACGCCACCTTTGCGTGGTGTCGGCCCTCAGTGGCACACATCCGCTGGGACAGCCGCCCGGTCGTCAGGCGTGTCCTACGCTGGGCCGCGAACATCAGCCGGGGGCAGGTGGATCTCAGACAGACACTGACGCCTGCGGAATTCGTGCAAGGAGGGACGATCGGGCCTGTCGCAAAGAGTTGAGCGAATGCCGTAGGCGGCGACCATGGCCTGAGGGGCTATTTCCCGGAAGGAAGTGACAGCGCTTTACGAATCGTGGCGGCCACCGCTTCCCCGAGACGGGTTTGCTCCCCGCGGTTGAAATGCACATCGTTGCCTTTGCGCCAAGTGTCGAAAACGGGTGATCCATCGACAACCTGATGCAGGTCCGTGATCAGGATTTCCGGGTGAAGCTTCATGACTTCCAGCGCTGCACGGTTGAAATCCAGCTCGGCTCCCTTGTGTCGGGCATAGGTTCCCTTGTTGTCGTTGGGAACGGGAGTGGTCGAGCACCAGATCAGTTTCGCGCCGGTCCTCTTGAGAATGGTGATCTCCTTTTCGAGGTTCTTCTTGTAGTCATCAAGTGGCACCGAGTGAGCGCCAAAGGTGTTGGTGGAGGCGTCATAGGTCTGCTTCAAATCGTGCAGCCCGTGATTGAACTGGATGACATCCCAGTGCAGTCCCCTCTCCTTGTAGTCTCCGAGCCAGAGCTCCATGTTGGCGACACCGGCGGTCGACGAGGAGGCATTTCCTTCATTGCGATGGTAGTTCGCCACGCCGGCCAAAGCTCGTTTCGCCGCCTCGTGATAGTTCATGCTGATCGAGTCCCCCACCACCAGGACACGGGGCAATTTCGGGTCATCCGACTTTCGTGGATCTTCCAGCGCCTGGACGTCCATGCTGGTGATGAGGAAGCGCCCATCGGTCTCGGCACCACGGAGGGTCGCTTTCCAGAGGCCTTTGCCAAGGTCCGCCACGTTGAAAGCTTCCCTCACCTCGATGCGGGACTTCGCGCCCCTCACCGAGACCTTGACTGGCTTGCCATTGACCTGAATGGAGCCACTCTTTGCCGTTGGGCCGGAGTCCGGGGTGAACCATCCGACGACCTGACGGCGTTCCGCGCTGAAACCACCGGCGTTCTTTTCTCCAGGAAGCAGGCTGACCTTCGACGCGACGAAGGGCATTCCTTCAGAAAGCGCCTTGGTATTCTTTTCATCGAGGCCGTTGAAGTCCGCGATGACCGGAGCCGCGAGGCCTTCGAAGCTGGTGCGCTCGGTGACCTTGGTGAAGCGGGTCTGGTCGTTCCAGTAAACCGTGAAGCGGGATCTGCCGATGTCCGTCTTGGGATCGTATTCGGTCTCCTTCAGCAACTCGAAGCTGCGCTGTTCAGGATTCACCTTGAAGACAGAGCCGGTGGCCCCATTGAGGCCTTGTCCGGCGGCAGACCAGACAGGCGGAGAGGAAAGCGCGAGGATGAGCATGCAGGTGGCACGCGTGATACTTGCTCTGATGATCTTCATGTTGGATTGATTTCAGCCGGATGATTCAAGACACGTGGTCACTGGTCAGTCCTCCTTGCTTTTCACTGCCTGCTTCTTTGAACGAGGCTCGAGGGTTTGCTTCGCCAGGGTGGTGAATTCCTCCGTCTGCCTCTGCCAAACGGCTTCCAGCTCCTTTGCCTTGTCCGGCATCTTCGTGGCGAGATTGTTCTGCTCCGCGCGGTCGGCCTTCAGATCGTAGAGCTCCCACTCGGATGAGCCCTTGTCGGAAATGAGCTTCCAATCCCCCACCCTCACAGCGCGATTGCCCTCATGCAGCCACCAAAGGCTGTCGCGCGCGATGGTGATGTCTTTCTCAAATGCCGGCAGAAGATTTTTCCCAGGCGCGGCGGGAATGGGCTCCCCTTCCCACTGCGTCGGCTTCTCAACACCGGCGGCGGCAAGCACGGTCGGGACGATGTCGATGAGGTGCGCAGGGGTCTGGCGCAGCTCATTCCTCGCCTGGATGCCTGCGGGCCAATGCGCGATCAATGGCGAGGTGATGCCGCCTTCATAGACCCAGGACTTGTGGCGACGGAATGGCGTGTTGCTGGCACTTGAAAAACCCGGCCCGAGGCAGAGGTAGGTCGCCGCGCTGCCCGGGGAGGCCTTCGGATCATGTCCCCCATTCCGTATCATCATCTCGGCGCTGGCTCCATTGTCGGAGGCAAAGAAGATGAGCGTGTTTTCAAAGGCTCCCATCGCCTTGAGCTGGGTGATCACACGACCGATCTCCTGATCCATCCGATCCACCATCGCGGCGTGAATGGCCATTTTCGTGGCCTGGAAGCGATGCTGCTCTTCAGTCAGCTCGGTCCATGGAAGCGGTCGATTGACTTCACCCGGTCCGAATTTCTCCAACACGTCCGGAAAGGCATAGGGAGGCCCCACCTCCCGCTCCAAAGGCGAAAGCGCGGTGTGGACGAGCCCCATCCCGGTCTGACGGCGGTATCGTGACTCGCGCATCAAATCCCAGCCTCCGAGATACTTGTCCCTATACTTCGCGATATCCGCCGGCAGCGCATGCAACGGAAAATGCGGCGCGATCATGGCGATGTATTGGAAAAACGGAGCGGTCGCGTGATTCGCGGCGTGGTCCTTCAGGCACCCGACGGCATGATCCGCGATGGCCGTGGTGATGTAGTAGCCACTCTCGTCAGCGGGAGGTTTGACAGGCACATCGTCGATGCGATTGCCGGTTGAGGTGAAGAAGTTACCCTGATTCACCACGTCGAGCGAGCGATCAAAGCCGCCTGCCAGCACCTTGCCATCGATGTGCCACTTGCCGCTGTGGTAGCTCCGGTATCCCGCCGGCTTGAGCAGATCCGGCAGCAGTCGGGCCCACTTCTGTCTCACGCCCGGCATGCCACCATGAAGATCCGGCAGGGCATCGCGATGGATCTGCTGGGCGTAGTAGCCGGTGAGAAGTGACCCGCGGGTGGGCCAGCAGCGGGCGGTGTTGTAGAACTGGGTGAAGCGCAGGCCATCCTTTGCCAAGGAGTCGAGGTTCGGCGTCGCGATCTCCCCCCCATAGCAACCGACGTCCGACCAGCCGAGGTCATCGGCAAGAATGAAAACGATGTTGGGTCGTGGCGCGGCGAGGCTTTCACCGATGATGACCGGCAAAAGCGCTAGGAAGGCGAGGAACGGCTTCATGACAAGGAAAGCGGGAGATTGAAGAAGAGTCAGGATTCAATGAGGGATCTTCTTCCGGCTCGCCGTGAACGGCAGATCCTTGGCAGTCAGCCAGACGGAGGGCTGCAGCTCCTGACCTCCACCCTTCAGACCCAGCAAGACCACCTCCAGCTTCTCCCCCACCATCGATTCATCCAGCGGGAAAAAGTAGGTGAAGCCACTCTCACGCTTGGGAACGGGGTATTCCCAAGGGTTCGAGGGATAGGAGGGCGCACGGTCCGGAGCACCGATCAGTCGTCCACCTTTCCGAATGGCGGCATAACAGCCCTCACGGCCATGCTTTCCATCCACTGTCACACAGAGATAGGAAGTGGGGGTGATTTCATCAACGGTCACCGTGGCGGACCACGATGCGATGGCTGGAACCGCGTCAGGATGAGCGAAGAGATTGCTGGCGCGCCATGCCTTCCGATCAAGCGACTTTCCATCCTTGAGCGCCTCCAGCTCGACAATCCGCTCCGGTGCGGGATGCATGCGGAAATAGCGCCACTGGCCTGCAGGCGGATCGATCTGAACGACCTCTCCTTGCCGGCTGATCTGCTTGGCGGCGGTCCATGTGAGAAGGTCCTTGCTGAACTCCGCCACGGCTGTCGGGGCCGCAGGCGCAGGTGGATCGGAAGCGCGGAGTTGCAGCTTCAGCGAGTCGAAATCCGCAACGGAGGAAAAATCAACACGCAGGCAGCCACCGGCGATCCGGAGGTCCCTGCCGGAGTTGCTTGCATCAAAATCCGTGGCCAGGTTGCCGTCGAAAAGATAACGATCCGAAAGCGCACGTTCCACCAACAAGGGCTGTGCCAGGAAAGCATCCCGGGCCTTCTGAACGGCGGCGATTTTGGTCGGCCCGGAGCGCGCCAGACTGCGGAGTTCCAGCGCATTGTTGTCAGCGGCAAAGCAGGTGGCTTCGTAGAGGCTGGCCCAATCCACCGGAAGCTCAGCGCGCTTCAAGTCGGCAAGCTTCCGATGCCACGGCTGCTTGAGTGGGAGTGGTGTGAGCTGGTCGATTTCCACATCGGCGCCCGGAACGTTCCGCACGACGCGATACGGTCCCTTTTCAAGCGATGGCTCGGTGCAGGGCTCCGTCGTGACGAGCAGGAGAAGGGCGCGGAAGGGATGGATCGTCACGTCCACTGAGTTGCCCGCATCGAGGTTCTTGCCAAAGATCTCCTCGTAAGGATGAAGAAGGCGCACTTCACGCACGGCCTTGCCCTCCAGGCCGATGCTTTCGTCGAGCTGGATCTTCCGGGTGATGGGCTCCCAGGTCAGGTTGCGAAGAGTGATGAGCCGTGTCTTGCCGTTGCCGCGAGAGACCGCACTCGGCCCATAGGTCTCTTCCGGAAGGACCATCCCCTTTGTCAGGATCTCACGATATTTCCGATGGAGGTTGAACATGCGGGCGAGCTGCGGGAACTCGTCGTCGCGCAGGAACCACGGACTTCCATAAAGCTCGGGAGCGAGGATCATGGACCGATTGAAAGCCTGAAGGATCAGATCGTCCTGCCAGAAGTCGAGGCACGACGAAAGACACACGCCGTGGTCCTCAGCCAGACGCTTCAGGCCCGGCGGCAAACCACGCCCGAGCGCCCCACCGCGGTGATGCGGCGCAGGTGCCTGATTGACCATGTGGACATCGATGTAGGTCTCAGCGCCTTCCCAGAGAAAGGTCGTGGCATGCGGCTCCGCCTTGCCGAGTTCCAACCGGTGATTGAGAAGGATCAGATCCGGGCTGAACTTGCGGCAGGATTCCATGAGCCGGATGAACGCGTCCTGCTTCTCCTTGCGAAGCTGACCGCACACCGCATCCATCTTGAAGAGCTCGAAATGATGGTCGCGACAAAGAGACGTCAGGAGATTGATCCGCGCCGCCTCCTCTTCCGGGGTGTCTCCGAAGCCATCGGGTCCGAGCCAGACTCCAAGACGACCGCCAAACCCTTTCGCTTGCTCCGCAAGTGGTCCGAACCCTTGAGGAAACTGCTCCTTGAACTTCGCGGTTTCCGACGAGCCGTAGTAGTTCGGGGCATCGATTGCCCCGGCATCCAGTGCGTAGATGTCCAGAACCATCCCATACTCGTCACGCAGCCACTGGAAGAACTCCAGATTCGCCTTGGTCTGGGTAGCGGTCGCCCCCTCGTTGGTGTTGTCGATCCAGGTGAAATAGTGGGCACGTGACGGGGTCTCCTCACCCACACCCGCGAGCACCGCAGGCGCGGCGGTCATCGGCTGCAAGAGGAACAGAGCAGGCAACATCAACAGGAACGGTTTCATGAAGGTATCAGGGACGGGTAGCACTCCAACATGCGAGCCACTTGTGCGCCCAGCCTATCCAGAGGATCAGCGGCAGCAATCGGATTCATCGTAGGACAGGGGCGAATTGCCGCACATTTGCGCCACACCCCGACAACCGCATGCCTCCATCTGAAGCAAGGGCTTTTGTCTCAGCCCCACCCCGCTTTGCCTCACAGGGCTGGAAAGGTGATGCTTTCAAAGTCGACGCGATTGAAGTTCGCATCCCAATTGAAAATGCACATTTCGCGACGGGTCGAATACAGCGCCACGGTCGAGGCGGTGATCATGGTCCACTGCTTCCGCTCCGGATGAAAATAGCTGAGCCGAATGGGCAAACTGACCGACTTAGCAGCGCCCAAGGGATTGTGGATCTTTGCCTGACCGGATTCGACTTCAATCTTATCCTTCCCGAGTTCGACCCCGATCTTCAGGTTAGTCATGTTCAGAAACATGCTGTCCCCTCCCTTGAAAGACGCCAAATCCTGGACCTTGGCGTGAAAAACCAACCCGTTCGGATTCTTCGCTACAGGCATGAGGATGATGATGGCATCGCCCACGTTTTCCGGAACAGTCGCTTGAGCAAGAGTGAGATATTCCGGCTTCTGAGGATCCTTGGGATTCGCAATCTTACGGACCACTCGAAGAATTCCGTCAGCCGGGATTTTGACGGCTTCGCTCGGAGACAGCTTTGATAGAAGGACCTGGCTGATGTCCTTTCCGGACATGATGCTGACCGGGTTCTCAACTCCCTCCGGCATGCTTGTATAGACAAACCACGCCACCCGGCCCTTGGCTTGACGAGGTTCGGCGGCTTGCGGTTCTTGGGCGATCAACGGAACAGCAGGGAGGAAAGACAGGCTCAGGCAAAGGAGGAATTTCTTCATGATGAGAACTTGAAATGGTGATTAAACCTCGGTCGCACTCAGCCAACGGAAACTGTCGATCCGAAACTTACGCCCATAGCGGAAATTGGTTGGCGACAATTCCGGATTGTCGCTGAAAACCCCGTTGGCATCCTGCAAACGCGCGGACACATCGGCATCATTTGCGGGATCCAGATATTCGGGCAAGCGCTGGACCACAGCCTCACACCAGGCACGTGCAACCACCTTGCCGGTTTTGTCATTCGACTCCCCATAGGCCCGAATGCGGTAGGTGTCATCGCGCACGGCCAGGGTATTCGCGATGGGCCTGAGCAGATCCGACTGGATGACGTAGCCGGGAATTCCGGCGAGGCGAGATCCCTCCGCGGCTTCGGGGGTGGCAAAGCTGTTGGCTCCGAGGTCAGCCTGGCTGATCATGTAACCGGGAGCCTGCTTGTAACGGTAATTGATGGACTGGGCGTCTGGGGCCTTGTCGTCGTAGTCGATGGCACTCTGCAAGGCCCCCATGACGCCAAGGTCATCGTTGGACAGGCGTCGATTGATGAATTCGGAGAAGTTGAGGAATGGCCCCCGCCGTTTGACCTGTTTGACGCACTCCTCGGCCAACTTGGCGATCTGTGCGTCGTCGAGAAAGCGGACACCACTCCAGCCACTTGACCCGTCAGGCATCGCAACGCCCTGCCCTGCATCCGTCATCTCCTTGTCAGAGACCTCCGTGTCAAAGCGAGAGAGAGCGATCCTTTTCCCCGATGGCACGGTGATGGTCTGAACCGCACCTGAATCGTTGCGGAAGACCAACTGCCGCTCCCGAATGCCGGCAAACAGTGCCTGCCACGCAGCCACCGAGGTGCTGTTCACGTTGAACATGCCATCCACCACGAGATGCTTGGCTGCTTTCAGGTAGCCGTTTGCAGCTTGAAGGTCGGACTTGATCTTGGCGGATGTCTGGCCACCGGGATTGTAGTTGTAGCGCATGTTGGAGATCGCCTTGTTGGCGACCAACCGATCGAAATTCGCACTCAAACTTCGTTCGGCGGTGGCACCAGGACGGGTTTGGTCCGCCAGCGACGAGACAAAATAATCGTCCCACAAGGCGTCGTTGAGGAGGAAGACATGATCCCAGTAGTCACTATAGGCCTTGGTATCTATGGTTTCAGTCACGCTCGGATTATCCCGGTTGAGCGTATCCTGGCTCTTCGAATTGTCGATGAACCGATAGACATCATTGCGAGGCAGCATCGGATGCATGAAAGAGTTGCCGATGCCTGGCCCAGTGACCCCGCTCTGATAGGCGACGCGCTTGGTTTCCGCAGCCCAAAGCGACGCTTTTGCCGACGCGGTGCCATTCGCACTGAACCTTCCCACGAAAAGATGGGATCCGAGCTGATCGGCCTTCAGCCAACCAGGGTTGATCCGCATGTTTGAGAATCCAGCAAGACTGCTGATCGGCGCGGAGGGAAGTTCCAGCATGGCAGCCGAGGTGACCTGTTCGATGGCGGGGGCACCAGAACCAAGGAAGGCCTTGTCACCAATCTGCCCGACGATCTTGCTGACGCCAAAGGTGGTCGTCGGACCGAAATTCAGGATGTAAGGACAATCCAGCCGCTGAGTATGGGCGATCGTGTCATCCTGAGACATGTACATCCCGCTTCCAAAGTAGAATGGCGGTGCCTGGATCCAGTTTCGGCAGCGCCAATCCTTTTCCCAATCGATGCTAGGATAATCGAACTTGAACAAGCCTTTCAGCGCCATTTGGGCGTATGCCACAATCTTCGGGTTTCCATCAAATTCCCATGGAGCGATGTTGCTCGCGCCCGGCGGAGTGATCGGGGTGAAGGTCTGGTCCGGAGAGTGAGGACTCCGTTGAAACCAGTCATTCGAATAGGTCATGGGGAAAATTGCCCCACCGGTACTGGTCGGCCACCTCGAGTTGAAAACCATCGCTCCACCGGTATTCCCATAATTGACTCCACCACCCCATTGGGCACCCGAGAACTCATACGCGGCACCGGGTCTGTCGGAAGGGAGATAGGTGGCAGGATTGCTGGCTCCGCCCCAATTCCGTTCATCACCGGCGACCACCGCCGGATCGAAGCCGGGAAGAAGCTCAAGATTATTGGCATTTGTGAAGACTCCGGTTGTCCTTAATGAAAAGACCCGCAATTCGCCGGGCTTGAAGACGATGTCACCAGAGCCGCCCGAGCTGAGCTTCGTGGTGAAGTTGGTCGCCTCATAAAGACCGTTCTGAGATCTCAATACGCCATTCACATAGAATCTCTGGTTGGTCGGGAGCAACTGATACGGCTTGGACGCGATCGACATCTGGCCGGAAGGAAGGATGAGGTCGGTGTTGTAAGGGTTCCAGAAGGTGAACACCGGACTATAATACTGGAAGCAATTGAACCGTCCCGGTGTCGGGCTCGGCTTCGCCACCAGGCTGTAGATCAGAGTCATCTTGGCCAGAATAGGAGCCCGCCAGTAGTGGTTTGACCCATCCCATGGGGGAGCAGCGTTTGTGGCTTCCGCGGGAACTGTGGAATCCGTCGCAGGTCTAGTCGAATTCCAGACAAGCGAACCAGGCTTGCCGGTTTCCGTAGGCGTCGCCCCACCTCCATCGCGATACATGCGGTAGTAATGCAGCATGTTCGTCCATGAGGCGAAATGGCGGTTGGGGATGACGGGTCTCTTGTCGGACAAATCCTTGCTCATCGGCCGGATCGAAGGCTCGCGGATATCGCGGCCAGCGTTGAACAGATAGGGGGCAGGGAGTTGGTCCGCTCTTTTCTCGAAGAGCAAGCTGAGGTCCTTCTTGAGCGCACCCCGGACACTGGCAATCACCCCTTGGCTTGATGCGGTGACGTCGAAGAATCGCTCATCGACCTTGTCCTTGTCGACTTGAGCCGGGCGAAGAGAGTTGGTGGTGAAGAGCCGCTTGCCGAGATCAGATTTCTCATCGAGTTTCTCAAAGCCCGCCAAGGCTCCGACTCCGACTTCACCAGTGTCCCCTTGGGATTCCTGCCACTTGTCAGCCGCCAAGGTGCGAGGCTGTCCTGAAAGATTGATCTTCGCCTTGTGGTTCTCCGGTCCAATCCACCACGCCTGTTTTCCAGTCTCACCCACCGGAACCAGGTAGGCGCGGGTGACGCGGTCCGGCTCACGTTCCGCGGAAGCGCCAAGAGTTCCAGGTCCGACGAGAACAACGGAATTCGTTTGATCCAGGCCGGCAGGTGCGACCGGTGCCAGCAAGGTGCGCTCCATTCCCTCCGGCATCGAAAGCAGCCAGCGGCGGAACATTCTCTCACGCCCGGCCGTGTAGGTGTCGGAAATCTTCATGCTCCCGCCCTGGGGAAGGGAGTAAGTCGTATTGAGCCAATCGCCCCAGGAGTTATAACTGGCCAGCCAATGGGACTGCCCGACGCCGTCAATCGCCGGGGTGTTCTTGTTCTCGTCCAGAAGGGCTGACTCGGAGCTGATCCGCATGTCCGGCCCCATTTCCTTCTGCAGCTCACCGATTGCGAGCATCAGCGCGAGCCTGGCGTTGGCCTTGGCCTCTGCCTGCGCCACTCCCTGCGAAGCATTGCGAAGGGATATCCCCGAAAGACTCAAAAGCCCCAACGCCAGAATCGTCAGCAGCACCATCATTACCAAGGTGGCAACCAGGGCAAAGCCTTGAGGAGGTGACTTGGTGCCTGGAAAACGCCCGACGTCATTTTTACGACAGCATCCATTCCAATCCAGCATGCTCGAAGACTACACTTTCATTCCTGAGAGACAAGGATTTCAAATTCGAATTTCACGCCAAAGTGAAGCCCATTCGCGACACGGAAACTGGAGCAGAAAACCTCCCGCGAGCGCTAAAAACGGATCACTGCTTCCCTGCCTTATTGCGGTTCCTAGCGTGGAACTCCCGCATGAACTCCGGATCGCCCCGGCGTTCAAAGGCTTCGAGCAGCGGATCTTGATTCTGCTTCATCCATCCAGCGAGGACCTTCCGCATGTCCTCCACCTTCGAGGCGGCGCTGGGATCATCGATGCGGTTGTCCCGCTCCGCCTGGTCCTTATCCATCAGGTAAAATTCCTCGGGACGGCGGAACAGGTAGTAATCGCAGCGTTCACGCATCTTGGGATCGGTCTTGGAGGCCTCCAGCATCGCCTTCCAACTGCTCCCGGACATGTTCTCTGCCTGGTATCGGGACGTGCCGTCGCTCCAGGCATTCCAAATGTAGGCTGCTTCACGCGTCCTCACGCAGCGCATCTCCAGGGAAAGGTTGCCCGAGTTTCGATGGAAGACAGTGAACACACGATCGCGGCCATCCTGCTTTCCGCCCTTGGCAATGGGGAGGAAGGATCTGCCGTCAATCTTCTCCAGCACCGGGAGCCCTGCCGCTTCCAGGAGGGTCGGGGCGAAATCGATGGTCGAAACCATGTGCTCCTGGTCGGCCTTCCCCGCAGGAATGGTCCCCGGCCAGCGGAGGATGAGTGTGGCCCTGGAACTCGCCGCATAGACGTTGGCTTTCCCGAATGGAAAGGCCATCCCGTGATCGCCACCGAAGAACATCACCAGCGTGTTGTCCGCCACACCCGCCGCTTCCAGCTCGCGCATGATGGCTCCCACCACCTCATCAAGCCGGTGCACGCAGGTGAAGTAGTCCGCCACTTCCTGACGGACTTGTGGCAGGTCATCGAGAAACGCGGGCACCTCGACCTCCTCCGGCCGGATCACCCGGCTGACTCCGGGAAACTCGCCTTCACCGCCTTGCTTCTCGCCACTCCACGAAAAGGGCCGATGCGGATCCTGGGCGTTGACGTGATGGAAAAACGGCTTGCCCTGCTCCTTTGCCATTTTCAGGAAGGCACGGGTGTGTTCGGCAAACTTTTCCGGGCTGCGTCCCACCTTCAGTTCGGCCGCCTTTACCTCGTAGTCCACACACCACTTGGCCGCAGGCTGATAATGCGGATTCTTTCCCATCATCGAGATCAGATAACCCGCGTCATGCAGCACCTCGTTGAAGGTCTTCACGTCCTGACGGATCGGCTCAAACCCTTGGCAGCCACTGTGGATCGGGTAAAGTCCGGTGGACATCGTCGCACGCACGGGCTGGCAAACGGGCACCGTGGCATGCGCTTCCCGGAACAGGATTCCCTGGGTGGCCAGCCGGTCAAGATTGGGCGTGATGTCCGGCACCTTGCAGCCATTGCAGCCAGCGGAATCCCAGTTCATGTCATCCGCTGTGATCAACACCAAATTGAGCGGTGCGGCCACGGCTGCGACGCAGGCGGATGCCAGAATGACGAAGAATCGCAGGAGCGGATTTTTCATGCGCTGTTTCAGGTTGAAGGCGCAGCCGCAGATCAGCGGGCCTTGCGGACTTCCAAACGGTAACGTCCACTCCCGGCTTTCAGACGATGAACCGAAGGACCGGGCGGCAGCGTCGTGATACCGGGTGCCTCGGATGCGGGACGACCGGACTCGGTGATCACGTCACCTTTTTCGGCTGAAAGCTCGATGGTCGCGGTGGCCCCTGGCGGAATGACGATCTCATAGTCACAGCCCGACGCGGTGACGGACCAGTTGGATTCCACGGGGCCGAGGATCGTACGATGGGAGCATTTCACCCACTTCAGATCAGCGACCACTTGTGGTCGAATCAGGATGCGGTCAAAGCCCACCGCATCCTCGGCAGGCTCGATGCCACCAAGCCAGTTGAAGAACCAGGCCGAGATCGAGCCGAACATCGGATGATTGTGGGAAAACGTGCTGTCGCTTCCGGCCCAGTGCTCCCAGAGCGTGGTTGCCTTGTTTTCGAGCATCCATCCCCAGGACGGGAAGGTATTGCGGTAAGCCAACTTGTAGGCGAGATCGCTGCGACCATTTCGCGAAAGCTCATCCATCAGGAAACGCGTGCCATAGATCCCGGTGGTCAAACGTGGGCCGTCCTCAGGCTCGGTGAGATTCGCCACAAGCTGCTCGAACGCCATCTTGCGTGCAGACTCAGGCAGGGCACCGAAACCAAGCGCGCAGGCCTGTTCGGACTGCGAGCCAGAGCCGACCTTGCCAGTCGCGGAGTCGAGGAACTTGCCTGCCCAGGCCGTGGCAGACTCATCCGCCATCTTCTCGAAAAGGACTGCATCCTGATCGCGGCCGATGACTTTCGCGAGCCGGGCCACCCGCCGTGCGGACTCGATGAACATCGGCGTGGTCAGGACCGGCCCACCGACTTTCGCCAAGGCTTCGTGATCCCCGAGCCCCTTGGTCACGAGTCCATCCACGCGTCGTGAGGCCTCGCCGTCCAGCCATCGGATGGCGGCGGGCAATTGCTCTTCGACGAATCGCCGGTCGCCGTAATGAGAGTAAAGCTGCTCCATCAACAGCGGATGAACCATCGACCAGCCAACGCCGCAGTAGTCGATGCCGACAAAGGGAGCCGTATCGGTGAAGCGTCCATCCGGGCGGGCGGAGTCCGACCAATCGCGCACGGTCTTCGAATAGAATCCGGCCATGTCGAAGTTCATCAGGAAGGCCTCGCTGGTCGCCACGATGTCGCCACCATAGGGAAAGCGCTCGCGATGCGGACAGTCCGACTGGATGCTCACGACGTTGGAAAGGAAGGTGCGTCGGCACGCTTCCTGAATCCGGTTCAGCCGCTCATTCGAGCAGGAGAACGAACCCGCATTCGGCAGATCGGAATGGAGCAGGACACCCCGGCAGTCGGACGCGGCGGGAGGTCCTGTTAGACCGGTGATTTCCATGTAGCGAAATCCATGGAAGGTGAAGTCAGGTCGATAGCGCTCAGGTCCCCCGCCCCGTGCGATGTAGACATCCTGTTGCCAGGCGATGGGTGGAGCTCCGGGACCACCGACCGAGATTTCCCGGCCATCTGCGGTCTTGCGGTTTCCCTTGAGCTGTCCGCAGACGCTGGTGAGTGGGTTGAGCGAGCCGTCGGACTTGAGAAGCTCGCCGAAGCGCAGGGTGACCTGGGTTCCAGCGGGAACATCACGCAGGTCGATTTCCGGGACGCCCGTGAAATTTCGTCCGAAATCCACGATGTGGACACCAGCGGTAGGAGTCGTGACGGCCACGGCCGGGATCGTCTCGGTGGCGCGGACCGGCGGCATCTCCAGTAGCGGGCGAAGCACATCCAGCGGCGCCTCATTCACCTTCGCGGGTTGCCATTGAGAGGCGTTGAAACCCGCTCGATCCCAGCCCGTCTGGGCGAGTCGGGCATCGCGCACCTCACCAAGGAAAATGCTGTTGCGCAGGGTCGGGCCGCCGCTGGTGGTCCAGCCGGGACCGGTCGATACCGTCGTGCGGGTGCCGTCCGGATGGTCGACCACCAGACAGGCGATCACCCGGGGGCGGCCGATGCTGAGGGAGTCCCGGATGTTGCGCTGACCCCACATCTTCAACGGTAGAGGATTGTACCAGCCATTGCCGAGCGAGAGACCCAGACAGTTCACGCCCTCGGTCAACTGCGCCGTCACGTCATGACTGCGGAACAGGATGCGCTTATCAAAAGGCGTCCAAGGCGGATCAAGCACCTGATCGGCCAAGCGGCTCCCGTTCAAGCTGGGAAGACAAAAGCCAAGCCCCGCGACATGCAGGCGGGCGCGCAGCACGGGCTTGGTGAGTGTGAACTCATGGCGCAACAGCGGTGCCGGGTCGGGCTGATAGAAATCCTCGTCGCGGGTCGGGTTCGGCTTTCCATCCTCGATCCAGCGGGCCCCATGCCAGTCGCCGGGAGCCAGCGGCGAGATTTCCATCACCGACGGCTTGCTCCATGCGGAGGCAAGGTCGCGTCCATCCCAGCAACGAACCTTCCAGTGGTAACGTCCGCCAGGTGAAAGCACCGATCCCGCGTAGGCCGCGGAAAGCGTGCGACCCGAAACCGTTTTCCCGGAGTCCCAGAGGTCGCCCTGGTCCTTGGCGAGAAGCTCGGGACTGCTCGCGACCAGGATCTGCCACGATGACTGCACCTGGCCGCGCTCCGAAGACTCCAACCGCCAGGACAACCTCGGAGCCGCTGTGGCCGCCAGAGGATCAGTCATGCCATCACAGCCCAATCCCAGCGGAACCAGTTCAGCCCGTGCTGAAATCGTTGTCGCCATGAGGACACAAGCCAGTCCGCCCATCAAACCGACGACCCATCCAGTTTTCATGAGTCGCACGAGGTGGCGTTCGCACCGGGATACCAGGCAGGAAGCACAATGGCCTTCTCGTCGAAATGCCTGAGGATGCCCGCCGGAACATGCCTCTGGTGGACGATGAGCGTGTAAACGTGTTCTTCGAACCAGTCGTCATGCAGCGTCCACAGGCCCTTGTCGCCCTTGTCGTCGCCCCAACTGTTTTCGACCAACCATTTGCGCGGCTTTCCATCCGCATCCAGATCCACTCCCACGATCACCATGGCGTGGCCGGATGCCCCCGCATGGAAGCGCGTGCGGTTGGCCTTGCTGATCGTCAGGTCAATGCCGAAGAGCGTTTCATAATCGAACAGGCGGTCCTTCATCAGGCCGAGCTCCTCCGATTGATCGAAGCCCATGTTGACCGCGAACCACATTGGCTCGTTGGCCAGGATCGAGGCCTTGGCGATCTCCTTCATGGAAGTCGCCTCGATGTTCACGAAATGCATGCACTCGTTACCCACGATGTTGCGGGCGCGGTCGAAGCTGTAGTGTCGGTTCAGCTCGCTGTGCGGATCGTTGTAAAGGCAGACGAACTCGGAAAGCGGATGACTCACATACTGCCGATAGAACGACTGGGGCGTGTGGATCTCCACAGGGCTCAGCCTGCGGTTCTCGGAACTGCTCCACACCGAATCGGCCTCGTGCCCGCCCTCGTGTTTGTGGGAAACAAGATAGCGCCATTCAAACTCGGTCGGTGGCTCACCGAAATGGAGGACAAGGTAGCGGTAAATCTCCGCGAGCACCTTGTTCTTTTCCTCCCGGATCTCATCCTCGCCAGCTCCATCGACATGCATGTCGACAAGACGAACCGCGCGGGATCTGAGTAGCCGACCGAGAACCTCATTGAGCGTCCCGGTGTTCGAGCTGGCGTGGGTTTCAGGCATCGCCGAAAGCGGCACGACTCCATACTTTTCAACCAGCCCCGAAAGATAATTCCACCAGCCACCATCCTCGATGGCCTGCTTGTTCACCATTTCCCAATCGCGATCCAGATAGTCGGCATCGCGCAGCTCGATGATCGATTCGAGGTAAAGGTTCGACTTCTCCATCTTGTCCCAGAACTGGAGGTAGGCGGTGGAAAACTCGAACTCCTCCATCCGATGATCCCGGATCACCTGCGGCCGGATCACATTGAGCCCGGCAAACATCCAGCACCGACCGGACTTTTTCTGATTCGTGACCCCCTTGATGTGGACACGATGACTGAAATGCCCACTGCCGCCGCGCGCCAGGCCGTGGTTCAGCGCCAGGGACTTTGCCGGATTGTTGCTGACAGCCAGGTGGCAGGCCCGGTCGGAAGAACTCATCCGATAGCCCTCCCGCAGCTCCTTGAGCAGGGCGGAAGAAAGGCTGACGGTGGTCGGATGGGGGGAGACCGGAGGCATCTGCTTGAGTTGGGTCGTTTCCATGGTAGAGCGAGACTGCGATGAGGAAAATGGTGGTTCTGTGAGACTTTCGGCGTTGAAGCGCTGCGTCCCAAATTAGCCCGTTAGGCTACGGGTTTGACAGCCTTTTTGTCTACGGTCACTTGCGACATTCAACAATCGTTTTGCGGCACAAAAACTTGCCACTGAAACAATCCGCCGCTAGCACAGGTCAATGGAATGACACCGCGTCGTCTTGTCAGGATCCGAACCACTCCGCCATGAAACAGAACAACAAAAACCAGGCACGGCGGGTCGCCATTTCACTGGATCTCAAGTGGGGATACAAACGCCATCTGGAAGTCTACGCCGGATGTCAGAAGTACGCGGATGAAGTGGGATGGGACTGCTCCATCAGTCCTGCCGCTGACCGCATTCTGAAGCGAGGCTCCGGCGGTGCCCCCTACGATGGGATCATCGCACGCGCCACCAGCAGCCTTGCTCACTCCGCCCAGCAGGCGGGCGTGCCGATCGTGAATGTCTGGGTGAACTCCCCCGTGCGGGATTTGCCGAGTGTCTACGTCGACTTCGAGGCCTCCGGAGTGATGGCGGCCGAGCATCTTTTGGCCCGCGGTTTCCGGAGGTTCGGCTACCTCGGCTTTCTCAGCGATATCGATTCGAGGCAGCAGTTGCGTGGATTCCGCAACGCGATCCGGGAAGCAAACTTTTTCTGCAACGCCCACCGGGTGGCCCGAAATTGTGCCGATGGCCCGGCCGGCAACTGGGACCTCTTCGTTTCCGGCCTTGAGGACTGGATCGACACCTGGGAACTCCCGATCGGAATCTTCGTTTGTCAGG
This sequence comes from Luteolibacter sp., assembly GCA_031419215.1. Classification (GTDB taxonomy): domain Bacteria; phylum Verrucomicrobiota; class Verrucomicrobiia; order Verrucomicrobiales; family Akkermansiaceae; genus Luteolibacter. The sequence goes on from JANOKL010000320.1 coordinate 20,840, forward strand.
ACATGTTCTGCCGCCTGCTCATCGATGTTTGCAGGTCAAAGGGGCTCCACGTTTCCCAGGATGTGGCCATCGTCGGCACCCACAATGAATCCGAAATCTGCACCGCCCCGGCGCCCAGCCTCACCAGCATCGACCTTGGATTCGGGCAGGTCGGTTACCGGGCAGCGGCCATGCTTGATCGGCTGATGTCCGGCCAAAGTCCGCCCACGGAGCCTGAAATGGTGCAGCCTGCGGAGCTGATTTCCCGCCAATCGACCGATGTTTACGCCTCGAAGGATCCGCTGGTCGCAAGGGCGCTGCGCTTCATCGCCGAGAATGGCCATCATCGCATCCAAGTGAAACATGTGGCCACTGCGGTCGCCACCACCCGCCGGACCTTGGAACGACGGTTCAGGGAGTCGATGAGCACCAGCATTTCCGGCGAAATCACGCGCCTGCGCCTGCAACGCGCCAAGCGACGGATGGTGGAAACCGACGCGTCGATGAAGGACGTGGCACTCGATGCAGGCTTCCGGACCTCCGACCATTTCGGCAAGGTCTTCACGCGCGTCGAAGGTATCACGCCGACCCTCTTCCGCGAACAGCACCAGAAAGCCTTCCCCGATCACGCCTGACAAGCCGCGCTTGTAAACCGACTCCTCCCAACGGAATTTCAATTCAACGCAACCAAGAAACACCATGCTGCCAAGTATCTTCAACGACGTGATCGGCCCGGTGATGCGGGGTCCCTCGAGCTCCCATTGCGCCGCCGCCCTGCGGATCGGACGTCTGGCCCGTGATCTGATGGATTCGGATTTCATCGAGGTCCTCGTCGAGTTTGATCGCAACGGATCCCTGCCAACCACTCATGACACCCAAGGCTCCGACATGGGACTCTGCGGCGGACTGATGGGCTGGGAAGCCACCGATCCCCGACTGCCGGAATCGCTGCGAATCCTCCAGGAGTCCGGCATCCCCATCACGATGGAAACCGTCGATGCCGGAGATCCGCATCCGAACACCTACCGCCTCACGCTGAGAAGCACGAGCGAGGTCCACACACTGCGAGGAATTTCCACCGGCGGCGGCATGATCGAAGTCATCGACGTCGACGGCTTCCCGGTCTCGATCGGTGGCGACTATTTCGAAACGCTGCTCTGGGTGAACGGAAGTGGCCGCGAGGTGGTGGCCGCACTGGAGGCCGGATTCGACGCCGATGAAATCCTGCTTCACGAGGTCGATGGACGGCAGCTGGTCCAGGTCAAGGCAGCGGATTTCGTCAGCGCGGATCTCGTCGCCGCTTTGCCGGGCATTCGATGCACGAAGCGACTCCACCCTGTCCTCCCAGTGCTGTCGCGAAAGGAAACGCGAGTGCCATTCGGTTCCTGCACCGCAATGCTCGAACACGATGCGGGGAAATCCACACCTCTCTGGCAACTGGCGGTCGACTACGAATGCAGCCGCGGTGGACTGTCTCCTGCGGAAGTCATCCAGAAGATGGTCGAAATCGTCCGGATCCTGCGCCACTCGATCGCGGAAGGAATCGCCGGAACGACCTATGACGACCGTGTTCTCGGGCACCAATGCGGACGCTTCGACGAGCTGATGCGCTCCGGAAAACTGCTCGATGGCGGTGCCCTCAACCGCATCGTTCTTTACGTGACGGCCCTCATGGAAGTGAAGAGCTCGATGGGCGTGATCGTCGCAGCCCCCACCGCCGGAGCCTGCGCGGCTCTGCCGGGAGCCGTCATCGCGATGGCCGAGTCGATGGGCCTGGACGAGGAGCAAATGGCGAAGGCGATGCTGGCCAGCGGCCTCATCGGCGTCTTCATCGCCACCCGCTGGACCTTCGCCGCGGAGGTCGGCGGCTGTCAGGCGGAAGGCGGCTCCGCAGCCTGCATGGCGGCCTCCGCGCTGGTTACCATGGCCGGCGGCTCGCTGGCCCAATGTGTCTCAGCCTCTTCGATGGCGATGCAGAACATGATCGGCTTGATCTGCGATCCGGTGGCGAACCGCGTCGAGGTCCCCTGCCTTGGGAAAAACGTGATGGCCGCCAGCAACGCGCTCTCCTGCGCGAACATGGCGCTCGCCGGATACGACGCGATCATCCCGCTCGATGAAGTCATCGACGTAGCATCGAAGGTCTCCACCCAGATGCCGCGTGAGCTGCGCTGCACGAATCTCGGCGGTCTCTCGATCACTCCAACCGCCCTCGCGCTTGAAAAAACCCTCGCCGATCGGCGCGCGGCCTCTTGTGGCAGCGGCTGTGCATGCGTCAGCTGAGCCATTCCCTTCTTCCAAAACCAACCCTCTTCAGAAATCGAATCCGATGAAATCCCTGGCCCCTCTCCTCTGCCTGTCCGTCCTCTTCACCAACGTCCTTTGCGCCGCTGACAAGGCACGCGCCTGGACCTCTCCCGAAGCCGCCCTCGCCGAGGATCCCGACTTCGCGATCCAAGGCGAGTACGGCAGCGAAAAACCGGGGGCCACTTATGGAGTCCAAGTCGTCGCCCTTTCCAAGGGAGCCTTCGACGCCTACGTCCTCGAAGGCGGTCTCCCCGGCTGCGGATGGACGCGGGAAAAAGGCCGCATGCAACTGACGGGCTCCCGCGTTGAAAAGGACATCATCTTCACCTCGGAGAAGGAAAAGATCTCCGGTGTCATTCGCGACGGAGCCTTTCACCTGAGCCTCGCCAGCGGCGAAAAGATCACCCTCCCCCGCATCCAACGCGCCAGCTCCACACTCGGAGCGAAGCCGCCGGAAGGAGCGGTCGTGCTCTTCGATGGCAGCAATGCCGATCAGTGGAAGGATGGAAAAGTCGAGAACGGACTACTTGCCGCCACCGGCTGCACCAGCATCCCGGTGTTCAAGGACTGCAAGACCCACATCGAATTCCGCACGCCTTACAAGCCCGAAGCACGCGGCCAGGCACGGGGCAACAGCGGCATCTACTACGGAGGCCGTTGGGAAACCCAGGTGCTCGATTCCTTCGGGCTCAAAGGTGAAGAGAACGAGACCGGCGGCATCTACTCCATCGCCAAGCCCGCGCTCAACATGTGCCTGCCTCCGCTGGTCTGGCAGACCTACGACACCGAATTCACCGCTGCGAAATTCGATGCCGATGGCAAGCAGACGGCTTGGCCAAGAATCACCGTCAAACTCAACGGCGTGCTGATCCACGACAATCAGGAGCTCCCCAAGACCCACACGACCTCCGCCCCACTCAGTGGACCGATCACCCAGGAAGGCGGCCCCATCCACCTCCAGAACCACGGCAATCCGGTCTTCTTCCGGAACATCTGGGTGCTGCCGGGGAAGTGAGCGATGAACGGGAATGCGGCTCGGTGAAAAGCGGCGGATTCTTTTCGCGCCAGCTGATTCGCACTCCTTCGCTGGCTTGTCCGCCGCCAAGGCCGGAGCAGGGCCTTTCCTTTTCAGGGATTGGTGGTAATCCGGTAGAACGCCCGGACAGGGATTGGAGGTGTGAAATCCTGTTGGAATCGGGTGGTGAGACCGCCGCTAGGGAAAGTGTTGGAAAGGACGGTCCATGAGCTGAGATTCTCCGAAGTCTCCACCCGATAGGTCTTTCCGGGATAGGAACTCCAGATGACGGATGACCGGGGTGAACCGATGGCCGGTGAGCCAATTTCGAGGACTTTTGCCGGTGGAATCACCACCGCTGGGGAAGCTGTGCCGAAAACGTCGAACTCCCGATAGACCGCACGTCCGCTATTTCCGGTTGTGGTCAACATGGTGAACTGGATGGCCCCGATGCGGGTGGCGAGCTTCCCGCTGGGGTGGCTGATTTGCACGCGCGATCCACCGGCGACAGTTGACGCGAAGGGCTGAAAGTCGACGGCTCCCAGGGCTGTGAAAACCGAATCCCCCACCTTGCGAACGCTGACCGTGTATTTCTGGTTGCCGAATCCGCCACCCGTCCAGGCAGCGATGGTGGTGATGCCAGTGATGTCCCAGCCATTTCCGGTGCCAGCCGGAAGGGTGTAGACGCTGGTGACCGTTCCAGTTCCGGCGGACCAACCGCCTTTCACGGGGGGGTAAAGATCGTCACCGTGGACTCCATCATTCAGATAGGTCGGTGATGCCGAATTGTAGGTGGTTCCAGTGAGCCATCCCGTGTGGACTCCAGTGAGTCCCTGGAGCAAATCGCTGTTGCTGACGCTCTCGGGGGTATTGTAGAATGTCGAAGAAAAATCCCTTTCTTCCTGAATTACAGCGGCAGCCGGTGATGAGTTGGAAAGCGGGTTGCTGCCGTCGAGGAGTTCCGAGCCATCAGTCCGACCATCGGAATCCGTATCCGCCAAGGTCGGATTGGTGCCCGTATTCAGAAGGCTGACAAACACACCGGTGTTTTCCTCGGACAGATCGCTCAGGTTGTCTCCGTCGGTATCCTTGAGAGTGGGATTGGTTGGCGGACGCTGGGCAACTCCGCTGATCTCCTGGCCGTCCTTCAATCCATCGCCGTCGGTATCGGCTTTGGTCGGATCAATGTTCGGATAAGCCCCGATGCTGAGGTTGTATTCGGCAATGTCAGTAAGTCCGTCCTGATCGAAGTCTCCGGTGTTGGTGAGGGAGGTCAGGTTTCCGGCCTTCGCCATTTCCCAGGAGTCGGGCAGTTGGTCGAAATCGGAAAGGGATAGGGTTAACACCCGCTCGCCGACGCGTCCGCCACTGACGCCGGTGGCGCGAACGCGGACGGAGTAGGTTCTACCGAGCGGCTCGTTGCTGAAGCCGTAGTTGCCCGCACGAAGCTGGCTGCCACTGATGAAGAATTTGGCGTTGTCGTTGTCTCCGGTGCCCGTGACCAAGGTGAAGGCGAGTGTTTCGGTGGAGGGTGAGGGCGGTTGGGCGAAATTCCCGATGGTGGCGGCGGGAGCAATGGCCTGGCTGAACTGCGTTTGATCAAGCACCGGCAGAGTCGGCGGGATGATGGCTAGAACACCCTTAAACCACGTTTCCGCCATGGCGTTGTAGCCGATCGCGGTCGGGTGGTTGATGGCGTTCGAATAGAACGCACTGTTGATCGAACTGTTGACCGCCGGATTGGTGAGGAAGTTGACATATTGGTCGACCGTGGTGATGCCTCTGCCTTGGCCGGTGTATTTGGGAAGCAGGGTATTGCGGATGTAGGTGTTGTAATCGACGACCAACTGCGTGAAGGGGATCTTCGGAATGATCTGCGCGGTGATCAATTTCACCGTGGGCCTGTTGGTGAAAATGGTATTCACCAGCCCGTCCAGTTGAGTCGGGCTATCGGCGGCAATTCCGTTGATGCCGATCATCATCAGGATGACATCGGGGGTGTCGGCAGTGAGGTAGCTGGCGACATTGGTGTTGATGAAACTAATGTTCTTTCCACCGTAGCCGCGATGGCCGTTCTGATTTGGATTGAGCGCTCGTAAATCAAGCGTGGGGCTGACGGTGCCGCCTTTGGTCGGATCGCCGTAAATGTTGTTGAAAGGCTCCAGCGATCCACCGACGAAGACGAAGTCGTATCCGGCGTTTGTCAGCAGGGTGTAAAGCCGGCTGCGGTAGCCGAACTCGAAGGGCACGTTCCACGCCGGATTATCCGTATAGCCAGCGGTGATCGAATCCCCCAGCGGCATGATTCTCAGCGGGGCCGCGTTCAGCGTCGTAAAACAAACGCCCGCGAGAACCGCCAGCCAGCGAAGGGCGGAAGGTGTTTTCACCAGCCGTCGGGCCGGGTGGGGTTCTGTGGGCTGCTCAGGCATCGGATCGTCAGACTCATTTTGGAAAGGATTCGAGTCGGCATGCGGGTCCGACGATTCCCTTTCAGAGATTGCTTACAGCTAAGCCATGGGGATACAGACGCAAGGAAACACCCTTTGGGGAGCACCTCCCATTTGAACTGGGTGAAGGCCTGAAGGACCTCTTCCGATTGACGCCTTTAAGATGCGGGGCTGTCGTCAACCTCGTTCATCAACGGGGAGTGCCTTCGGCTAAGGCCCTGAATCAAGGCTTCCCATTGACACTTCCAAGTATCGCGACTTTGGTGGATGTCGTTCATCAAGCATGATTTACAATCCTGCTTCTGATTCCACGGCAAAACCCAGCCCCATGACATTTCCCAGTTTTCTTTCCTCTCCGTCGAGACGGCTTGCCGGAGGTTTCCTCCTGTTTGCGACCTCAGGCCTGTTGCATGCAAACGTGTTCACCAACGTGCCGGAAGCCAGCGGCTACAACGTGGCCTACGAGCTGGCGATCCCGGTGAACGGAGCCTTTCAGGGCACGACCCCCGTTCCTTACTCGGTCAACAACAGCGCGACCGCCGCTCCCGGCGGGTTTGATCGCGTGGCCTATTACCTGGAGCTGACGAATGCGTCGGGGACAACCTGGGTCTATACCTCGATGGATGCCTTCACGACCTCGGTCACCGCCACCGGCCTACCGCATGACGTCAACAACCCGGTGGAATTCCAACAATTCGTCAACAATCTGACAGTCTTCTCGAACGTGGCTGGTGTGCAGACCGGTTCGTTTGATCGCGGGCAGATCGAAATGTGGCACAACAGCTACACGGCTGCGAACGCGGTCACAGTCACGGACGGAGCCGCGTCCTTCGGGGCCAGCGCCACTGTCTACGACTGGGGCGACACCAAGAGCGCCACTGCCTCCGGTTACGGGTCTTTCCAAATCCACAATCAGGGGGCCAAGCAGGCGGTCCTTTGCTACAACCGCTGGGCCGCCTCCACCGCGACGAATGACGACGTCGGCATCGGTCCCTTCACCGGAACGGTGGTTGCCAATGCCACCCAGCTCGACTGGACCTTCGCCGCAAACTCCGCCACCTACACCAGCCGCAAGCTCGTGGTGCTGGTGAGGCCGAAGCGTTTCAACGTCACATTCACCTCGCTGCCACTGAATCAGCAGATCACTCCACGCATTCTGACGACCAACAACGCCGTCATCCCCATCGCCGCCACCGTGACCACGGCGGGCTTTGACAAGGCCGTGCTAAAGGTGTTCCGCAATGGAGTCGCCTATGGGGCCGACACCGAGCAGACGCTCACCTATACCTCAGGCAGCGCTCCGTTTTCCTTCAATCCAGTGATCCCAGCGGAACTGGCGTCTTACACGTTCGAGATCTACTTGAAACAAGGTGCCACCCTCCAGCTCGTGCGGCGCGTCAGCGACGTGGCCGCTGGTGACGTGCTGATGTGGTATGGCCAATCGAACGCCCAGGCCTCCGTCTACAGCGGCAGCGCCAATGCCTACGTCTCGCCGTGGATCCGCACCTTCGGGATGTCCAGCGACAGCGCGATCACCACCCAGGCCTATCCGTTCTGGGTCCAGGCAAATGGCGATGGCAGCATGAACATCGCGGCGGGTGTCGGCCAGTGGGCGCTGGTGGTGGGGAAGAAAATCGTCGACACCTACAGCATCCCGGTTGCCATCCTCAACGGGGCGCGAGGCGGTTACTCAATGCCGAAGCTGCAGCGCGACGACGCCGATCTCAACAACCTCGCCGACACCGGCACGACCACTTACCGCGTTTACAACCGCCTCCGCTACCGGGCGATGCAGGCCAAGGTTGCGAACGGTGTGCGGGCGATCTTTTTCTACCAGGGTGAAAGTGATTCAAACAACGCCACCCAGCACCTGAATGGCTTCGCTTCTCTCATGGCGGACTGGCAGGTCGACTATCCGGCAGTGGAAAAAGTCTTCGTCACCCAGCTCCATGTCGGCTGCAGCACCACTCGCGAACTGCCCGCCCTGCGCGATGCCCAGCGACTGCTGCCGGAGCTTTATGAAAAGGTCTGCGTGAACTCCAGCAACGGACTGACGGCCCACACCGACAACTGCCATTACCCGTTCGCTGGTGGCTATGAAACGCATGGGCTGAATGTTTTCAGGCAGGTGGCGCGGGATCTCTACGGAGCCCCGGATGGCCCAAGCATCGACCCGCCGAATCCGCACAGCGTCGAGTGGGCAAATCCTACGGGCACACGGCTGCGCATCGTCCTCCAGAAACCCGGAGCCCTCCTCACGGTGGACGCGGCGGCCTTGCCCGACTTCCGCCTGAACGGCTCGCCTGCCGTGCTGCTCTCCTCATCGGTCACCAACACCGCAATTGAGCTCCAATACGATTCTCCGGTGACCGGAGCCACGAGCCTGGACTACCTCGCCCACATCGGAAATGCGGCCGGATGGGTGAGGAATGTGAACGGCGTCGGCTTGCTGGCATTTTCCGAACCGATCACAAGTGACATCCCCTTCATCACGGTGACTTCACCTGCCGCCACGACGCAGCTACTTCCAGGAAGCATGATCCCGCTCAGCGCCACGGTGGCCACCTCGGCAAGAACGGTCACCAAGACGGAAGTGTTCGTCGATGGGATCCTCCATGGCTCCGCGAGTTCCGGCTCGATCACTTCAGATTGGACCGTCCCCTCCTCCGGCACGCACAAGATTGTCTTCCGTGCCACCATCAGCAGTGGCCGGGTTCGTGAGGAAACCGTCATCGTCTTCGCCGGATCCGCCTCCGCACCCGGCGGGGTTGGGACTGGTTTGAATGTCTGGCTCAAATCGGAGATCGGAATTGTCCGCAATGGCAGCGGGCTGGTCTCTGAATGGAAGGACAGCAGCGGAAATGGAAACCACTGCGTGCAGGCGACTGAAAGCCGCAAGCCCAACTATCAGCCGAACCGCTTCGGGAACCTGCCTGGCGTCTGCTTTGCGGGAGATGACTGGCTGGCCGCCCCCGCTGGCATGTCCACCGGCAGCTACACGAAGGTCGTGCGCGTGCTGATGGACGACTTCACCTTTGCGAATGGAAACATTCTCTCCTCTGGGGCCACCAGCGGAGTGCGTCATGCGATTTACATGGCGGGCACCACCCAACCGCGCATCTGGCATGGATCGCCTTTTGTCACATCCTCCGCGTCGATCCTCGCCGGCAGGGGGCATGTCATCGTCGCCACGTATGATGGCAGCGCCAAGTTGGGAAAGATTTACCTCAATGGAGTCCTGACAGGTTCCGGCACCACTACGGCGAACACGGCTGACGTTTCCTTTCAGCTCGGCGCGATCGCCGGTGGGAGTTTCATGAAGGGCGCGATTGGTGAAGCGATCATCTACGGTCGTGTCCTCAGCGACCCCGAACGTGCGAGTGTGGAAGGCTATCTCGCCAACAAGATCACGGTTCCAGCCGATGCCGCCTTGCTGGATTACAACACCTGGACTTCCACCACCATTTCCCCTCCGGCAAGCACGGCTCCGAATGGCGATGCGAATGGAAATGGGATTCCGAATGCCATCGAGTTCGCGCTCAAGCTGGCTCCGGGAAACCTGAAACCCCTCGATGTGCAGACGAGTCCGACCGTTGTCGACGTGCGCTATTTCAAGCCCACGGATCGCACCGGGGCGGGGTTGCAATTGTTCGAGTCCTTTGACATGGCGCTGTGGAGTCCGGTTACGGATTTCTCGGCGGCCATCACCGGCGGATATGAAGAGCGGCGCTATTCGAGGGCTCTGGAGCCGGAGAAGAAGGCGTTCTACAAGCTACGCGTGACGGTGCCGTGAGTGGGCCACGTGAGGGGCGCGATGAGCGGCGGGATGACAACGAAACACCCCGCCTGTTTCCAGACGGGGTGTCGTGAGGTCTTTCGATCAAGGGCGGGGCTCAGGGAGCCTCGGCGACCTTGAGGCGGATGAAGTCGCTCGGGTCGATCGAGGTGCCTCCGTCCGTGCGGAAGGTGTGCCATTCCCAATCCGCATCGAGTGTGGGCAAAGCCGGAGTGATGGCAGCCTGAACAGCCGTGGCATCTCCACCGGTGACTTCGGTGACCACGACCGTGGTCCAGCCGGTGAGTTCATTGCTGGCTTCCACCGTGTATTTCACTAGGTCCTTCGTGGCTTCCTGGGTGGAACCATTCGCAGCGAACACCGCAGTCTTGCGGGAGGCGATGGTGTAGGTCAGGACGCTGTCACCGCCGAGGCTGTGCATCTTGGCATAGACGCGTGCTCCGGAGGAACCGCTGGTGGGGTTCGAGTTCGTGGCGAACTCGAGGAGGTTGTTCACACCGTCCTTGTCGGGGTCGGCCGACTTGAGTGCATCGGCACCGGCCAAACCGTAGCCCGAGGCCCAGGCATTGTAAGGATCGCCGCTGACGATGCTGATCACCCCGGTGGAGGCGAAGGACGAAGTATCCCAGGTCAGACCACCACCCAGAGCTGGCAGGATCAGATCGGTCGC